>NZ_JBVIDV010000012.1:31647-213063 GCF_055572195.1 Streptomyces sp. NPDC030809 | reverse complement strand
GTGGCGGGGTGGGTTGCCGGGTGCGCGGGTGCGGGGGCGGCCGGGTGCGGGGGACGGGCGGCCCGGGCCCGCCGCCCGCCCCGGCCCGGCGGGGCCGTCGCCGCCCCGCCGGGTCCGCGCCCGTCCGCGCACCGCCCCGCGGATCGGCAGGGCGGGGCCCGGAGGGGCCGGGGTCAGTGGGCGCAGAGGGAGAGGCGGATCGAGGACGGGGGGAGGATGCCGGGGAGGGGGCGGCACGGGTTCAGGGCGGGCCCGGTGTTCGACACCCGCCGCCCGCGCAGGAGTTCGCGGCAGACCGCGGCCCCGACGAGCAGGCCGAGCCGGTCGCCGGGGCAGCGGCCGCCGCCGTGGCCGAACGGGGCCGTGCGGGTGTCCCCGTCGGCGTCCTTGGCCAGCCAGCGGCCCGGGACGAACAGTTCTCCGGCCGGCACCGTCTGCGGGTCCCGCTGGTGGAAGCCGACGGGCACCAGCACGTGGGTGCCCGCCGGGTACGCGACCCCGCGCCAGACCGTCTCGGTCCGGGTGACCCGTACGAGGTCCGGCACGATCGGCCACAGCCGCAGGGACTCCTGGAGGCAGGCCCGCATCCGGGTGTCGTCCGCGCGGGCCGCGTCCTGCTCGGCCGGGTGGACGGCGAGCAGCAGCAGGGTCTGCGCGACCACCGTGCCCAGCGCGTCCAGGGCGAGCAGCCAGTGGTGGGCCTGTCCGACCGGGTCCAGCTCGGGGAACTCCGGGCCCGCGGGGACGGACAGCGCGCGGGCCGCCAGGGTGTGCGCGGGCGCCTCGGCCGCGTACTTCTCCAGGCGGGCGGCGAGCTGCGCGTACAGGCGCTCGTTGGCGGGGTTGCGGCCCTTGCGCAGGCCCATCCAGTTGGCCTCCTCGCGGAGCCGGACCAGGCCGCGGTGCAGGTCCTCGTCGTTCGCGGCCCGGTCGCCGAGGACGATCCGCCGCCCGATCCGCGCCATGGCCCGGCGCAGGCAGCCGTAGTCGAGGACGTCGGAGGCGGTCAGCCGGGCGCATTCCTCGCCGACCACGGCGAGGAACTCGGCGCAGGAGGGGTGCACGGGCCGGTCGGCGGCCAGCGCGTGGTCGTTGACCTCGCGGCGGGCCTCGCGCAGCGGGCCGTGCGAGCAGATCACCCCGGTCGGCTCCAGGACCTCCAGCATCCTCAGCTTGTCGGCGGCGTCCAGGGCGAGGTGCTCGACCGGTTCGGCGAAGAACTGCGCGATGTCCGCGGGGTCGAGGAGCACCAGCAGGTCCCCGGAGAGACCGCGGATGCGCACCGGCGCTCCCCCGTACCGGGCGCGCAGGGCCCGCAGGGTGCCCGCGGACCAGCCGTACTGTCCGGCGGCCGCGAAGGCGGCGACGATACGGGGGCGGGGCGCGGCGATGCCCCGTGCGAACGCGGGCAGGGTGTGCGTCAGGGCGAAGCGCAGGGTCTCGGCCCGGCCGGCCTTGGCCGGGCGGGCGTAGGAGAGGGTGGGCGCCGGGGAGCTCAGGCCGCTCACGCGTGCACCGCCCGGTCTCCGGCGGGGGCCGCGGGGGCGCCGAGGTCGAGGACCTTGCCGGGGTTGAGGAGGTTCTCGGGGTCGAAGAGCCGCTTGAGCCCGCGCTGGAGCTCCAGGCCGACGGGGTCGAGCTCGCGGGCCAGCCAGTCCCGCTTGAGGGTGCCGATGCCGTGCTCGCCGGTGGTGGTGCCGCCGAGGGCGAGGCCGGCCGCCATGATGTCGTCGTAGGCGGTCTGTGCGCGCCGGAACTCCTCCGGGTCGGCCTCGTCGAAGACGACGGTGGGGTGCAGGTTGCCGTCTCCGGCGTGGCCGAGGGTGAAGATCCGCAGCCGGTGGCGGGCGGCGATCTCCTCGATGGTGCCGACGAACTTGGCCAGTTCGGACCGGGGTACGGCCACGTCCTCGATGAAGGCGGTGGGCCGGCCGGGCAGGGTGGCGGCGAGGGCGCGCAGCGCCGGGGTGACCAGCCGGCGGGCCTCGATGACCTGCCGGGACTCCTCGGGGCTGGTGGCGGTGACCATGTCGAGGGCGCCCGCCCCGGTGCAGAGCCGGCCCATCGCGGAGAGCTCGCGGGCGGCCGTGGCGGGGTCGGGGGCGTCGCTCTCGACGATGAGGGTGGCGGCGCTGCCGGGCTTGAGGAGGGAGCCGCCGTGGGCGACGACGGCCTCGGTGGTGGCCCGGTCCATGAGCTCCAGGGCGGAGGGGGTGTGTCCTGCGGCGGTGATCGCGGCGACGGCGTCCCCGGCGGCGGCGAGGCTGGGGAACTGGGCGAGCAGGGCGAGGGCCGGGGGCCGGGCGGGCCGCAGGGCGAGGGTGGCGCCGACGACCACGGCGAGCGTGCCCTCGGAGCCGACGACCAGGCGGGTCAGGTCGTAGCCGGCGACGCCCTTGGCGGTGTCGCGGCCGGTGCGCAGCCGGCGGCCGTCGGGCAGGACGAGGTCGAGGCCGAGGACGTAGTCGGCGGTCACCCCGTACTTGACGCAGCAGATGCCGCCGGCGCCGGTGGCGATGTTCCCGCCGATGGTGCAGGTCTCCCAGGAGGCGGGGTCGGGCGGGTAGCACAGGCCGTGCTCGGCGACGGCTTCGGCGAGGGCCTTGGTGGTGACGCCGGGCTCGCAGCGCACCAGCCGGTTGGCCGGGTCCACGGCGAGGATCCGGTCCATGCGGGTGGTGTTGAGGACCACGCAGCCGTCCACCGCGTTGGCGGCGCCCGCGAGCCCGGTGCGGGCGCCCTGCGGGACCACCGGCACCCGCAGTTCGTGGGTGGCGGACAGGACGGCGGCGACCTGCTCGGCGGTCCGCGGAAGGGCCACGGCGACGGGGGTGCCGGGCTCGGAGAAGGGGGCCGCGTCACGGGAGTGCGCGCTCAGCAGGCCGGGGTCGGTGAGCAGCTCGCCGGGCTCGGGGAGTACGGCGCGCAGGCGGGCGAGGAGGGGGGTGTCGGTGGACATGCCGGCCTTCGGGGTGTCGGGAGGGTGGGCGGACGGGCGGGGCGCGGGCTCAGAGGGTGGGGAGTTCGGTGGTCACCGGTACGTCGATGAGCACCGGGCCGTCCTGCTGCTGCGCGGAGTCCCGTACGAGCTTGGTGAGTTCGCCGGCACTGGCGGCGGAGTGGGTGCACAGCCCGTAGCCCTGGGCCACCGACACGATGTCGAGGCCCGGGATGTCGAGGCCGGGGGCGCCCTGGGCGTGCTCGATCTGTGCGAACCAGTGGAGGATCGCGTACGCGGCGTTGCTGAGGACCACGAAGGTGACGGGCACCCGGTACCGGGCGGCCGTCCACAGGGCCTGAACGGCGTAGTGGACGGAACCGTCGCCGATGACGCAGACCACGGGCCGGCCGGGCACCGCGAGCTGGGCGCCGACGGCCGCCGCGGCCCCGAAGCCGAGTCCGCCGCCGGCGGAGAACAGGTACGAGCGGGGGGTGGCGATGCGGGTGGCCTCGTGGAACTGGGGGATGTTGGAGGGGGATTCGTTGACCCACAGGGTGTTCTCGGGGGCGCCCATGGCGATGGCCTTGAGGGCGGCGAGCGGGCTGAGCACCCCGCCTTCGGCCTCGGAGTGGCGCAGTTCGCGCGGGACGGGCCGCAGCGGGCTGCCGGCCGGCAGCCGGTCGGCGAGCGCCCGGGCGGTCAGCGCGAGGTCGGCGACGACGGCGTCCCCGACGGGGGCCTTGGCGGCCTCCTCGGCGTCGCGGGTGATCAGCACCAGCCCGGCGCCCTCGGGGAGCACCTCGCCGGGCACGTAGGGGTAGTAGCGGAAGACCTGGGCGCCGATGACGAGCACGAGGTCGTGGCCTTCGAGGGCGCGGCCGAGGGGGCCGATGGCGGGCGGCAGGTCCCCGCGGAACTGGGGGTGGGTGCGGGGGAAGGAGACGCGGGCGGCGGCGGGGGCCGCCCAGACGGGCAGGGCGGCGCGCTCGGCGAGGGCGAGGACGGCGTCCCAGGCGCCGGAGTCGTCCACGTCGTCGCCGACGACGAGCACGGCGGAGCGGGCGCCCGCGATCCGGCCGGCGAGGGCGGCGACGGTCTCGGGGGCGGGGGCGGCGGCGTGGGTGATGCGGCGGGCGGCGGCGGTGCGGCCGGCCCGGTCCTCCTGCTCGGTGAGCGGGGCGTCCATGTCGTCCATGGGCAGGGAGAGGAACACCGGCCCGCGGGCGGGGGTTTCGGCGATCTGCACGGCGCGGGCGAGCGCGGGGGCCGTGTCGGCGGGGCGCGGGGGCTCGTAGGCCCATTTCACGGCGGGCTGCGGGAGGAGGGTGGCCTGCGGGTTGGTGAGCAGTGCCTCGGCGGTGGTCATGGCCCGCACCTGCTGGCCGGCGGTGACGACCATCGGGGTGCGGTTGGCGCGGGCGTTGAGGATGGCGCCCATGGCGTTGCCCGTGCCGGGTCCGGTGTGCAGGTTGACGAGGGCGGTGCTGCCGGAGGCGAGGGCGAACCCGTCGGCCATCCCGACGACCACGGCCTCCTGGAGTCCGAGCACGTACCGGAAGTCCTCGGGGAATTCCTTGAGCATGGGCAGCTCGGTGGAGCCGGGGTTCCCGAAGACGGTGGTGATGCCGCGTTCCCGCAGGACGTCGAAAACGGCTTCTCGGACCGTGCGCATGGTGCTCCTCCGCGCAGTTGGCGACAACTGTCGGTGACACATCGTGCACGTTCTGTGGATCTTGGCAAAACGCCTGCCGCTGTCAACTCCGTCTGCTAAAGCCCCGGTCCGCGGCGGGTCCGCACCCGGGCGGGCCCCGGGATACGTGCGGCCCGCGGTCCGCCGGGCCGGTCACGCTGCGTCCACCTCGCGCCCTGCACACCCTTCGTCCGGGTGAGCCGCCGCACCCCGTGCGCCTCCCCGTGCGCCTCCCCTTCCGGTCACGGCTCCTGGGTGGGGACCACCTGCTTCTCGGCGGCGAAGTGGCAGGCCGAGTCGTGGGCCGCCGGCCCGCTCTGCCCGCGGAAGGCCTCCGGGACGGCCAGCAGGGGGACCTCGTCCGCGCAGCGCTGCTGCGCCTTCCAGCAGCGGGTGCGGAAGCGGCAGCCGGACGGCGGGTTGGCCGGGGAGGGCACGTCGCCGGTGAGGATGATGCGCTCGCGGTGGGCGCGGGCGCCGGGGTCGGGGACGGGGACGGCCGACAGCAGGGCCTGGGTGTACGGGTGGGTGGGGTGGTCGTAGATCTCGGCGTCGGTGCCGGTCTCCACGATGCGGCCGAGGTACATGACGGCGACCCGGTCGGAGATGTGCCGGACGATGGACAGGTCGTGGGCGATGAAGACGTACGACAGGCTGAACTCGGCCTGGAGCCGCTCCAGGAGGTTGACCACCTGGGCCTGCACGGAGACGTCGAGGGCGGACACCGGCTCGTCGGCGACGATGATCTCGGGCTGGAGGGCCAGGCCGCGGGCGATGCCGATGCGCTGGCGCTGGCCGCCGGAGAACTGGTGCGGGTAGCGGTTGATGTACTCGGGGTTCAGGCCCACCACGTCCAGCAGGTCCTGCACCTTGCGGCGCCGGTCCCCCTTGGGCGCGACCTCGGGGTGGATCTCGTACGGCTCGCCGATGATGTCGCCCACCGTCATGCGGGGGTTGAGGGAGGTGTACGGGTCCTGGAAGACCATCTGGATGTTGCGGCGGACGGCCTTGAGGGCGCGCGGGGACAGCCGGGTCAGGTCCTCGCCCTTGTACGAGATCGCACCCGAGGTCGGGCGCTCCAGGTTGACGAGCATCTTGGCGACGGTGGACTTGCCGCAGCCGGACTCGCCGACGATGCCGAGGGTCTCCCCCGCCCGCAGGTCGAAGGTGACCCCGTCGACCGCCTTGACCGCGCCGACCTGCTTCTTGAAGAGGATGCCCTGGGTCAGCGGGTAGTGCTTGACCAGGTCCCGGACCTGGAGAATGGCCTCAGCCATGCAGGCACTCCTTCCAGAAGTGGCAGGCGCTCGTCCGCGGCACGGGCGATTCGGTGACCTCGTACAGCGGGGGCACGTCGGTCCGGCACACCGGCCGGGCCATCGGGCAGCGCGGGTTGAAGGCGCAGCCGGGCGGGATGGCGAGCAGGTTGGGCGGCAGGCCCTTGATCGCGTAGAGCTCCTGGCCCTTCTGGTCCAGGCGGGGGATGGAGTCGAGCAGGCCCCTGGTGTACGGGTGCGCGGGTGCCGCGTAGATCTCGTGGACCGGTGCCGCCTCGACGATCCGGCCGGCGTACATGACGGCGATCTTGTCGGCCACGTCGGCGACGACGCCGAGGTCGTGGGTGATGAGGATCAGGCCCATGTTCAGCTCGCGCTGGAGTTCCGCGAGCAGGTCCATGACCTGGGCCTGGACGGTCACGTCGAGGGCGGTGGTGGGCTCGTCGGCGATGATGAGCGAGGGTTCCAGGGCCAGCGCCATCGCGATCATGATGCGCTGGCGCATGCCGCCGGAGAACTGGTGCGGGTAGTCCCCCACGCGTTCCTTGGCCGCGGGGATCTTCACCCGGTCCATGAGCTCCACGGCCTTGCCGCGGGCGTCCTTGCGGGACATCCCGCGGTGCACCTCGAACATCTCGCCGAGCTGGGCGCCCACGCTCAGCACCGGGTTCAGGGAGCTCAGCGCGTCCTGGAAGATCATGGCCATCTCGGCCCCGCGGATCCTGCGGCGCTCCTCCTCCTTCATCGTGAGCAGGTCGGCGCCCTTGAAGAGGATCTGCCCGCCGGCGATCCGGCCGGGCGGCATGTCGAGGATGCCCATCACGGCCTGCGCGGTGACGGACTTGCCGGAGCCGGACTCGCCGAGCACGGCCAGGGTCTGGCCGGCGTCCACCGAGTAGTTGACCCCGTTGACGGCCTTGGCGACCCCGTCGCGCGTCTTGAACTCGACGTGCAGGTCGCGGACTTCGAGCAGCATGTCCGCCGCCTCCTCAGCGCAGCTTGGGGTCGAGGGCGTCGCGCACCGCGTCGCCGAGCATGATGAAGGCCAGCACGGTGATGCTCAGCGCGCCGGCCGGCCACAGCAGCATGTGCGGCGCGTTGCGGATCTGGGACGCCGCGTTGGAGATGTCGATGCCCCAGGAGACGGTGGGGGGCCGCAGGCCCACGCCGAGGAAGGACAGGGTGGCCTCCAGCGCGATGTACGTGCCCAGGGCGATGGTCGCGACGACGATGACCGGGGCGACGGCGTTGGGGGCCACGTGCCGCAGCAGCATCCGGCTGTTGCCGGCGCCCAGGGCGCGGGCGGCCTGGACGTAGTCGTTCTGCTTGGCGGTGATGACGGAGCCGCGGGCGATGCGGGCGATCTGCGGCCAGCCGAGCAGCACGATGAAGCCGACCACGGGCCAGACGGTGGTGCTGGTGACCACGGACAGGAAGACCAGGCCGCCGAGGACCACGGGGATGCCGAAGAAGATGTCGGCGACCCGCGACAGCAGGGCGTCCCACCAGCCCCCGAAGAAGCCGGCCAGGCCGCCGAGCAGCGAGCCGAGCAGGGCCGCGCCCACGGTGGCGCAGATGCCGACGGTGATCGAGGCCCGGGCCCCGTGGACGGTACGGGTGTACACGTCGCAGCCCTGGGTGTCGAAGCCGAAGGGGTGGCCGGGCTCGGAGCCCTGCTGGGACTTGGCGAGGTCGCACTTGAGGGGGTCGCCGCTCGCGATGAGCTGCGGCCAGATCGCGATGACGACGAGGAAGAGGATCAGCAGGGCGGAGACGATGAAGACGGGGTTGCGGCGCAGCTGGTGCCAGGCGTCGGACCACAGGGAGCGGGCCTTCTCCCGGGGGCCGGGGCCGCTGGGCGCGAGGTTCTTCTCCAGGCTTTCGGCTTCTTCGAGCGCGAGGTCCATGGCGCCGCCCTGTCCGGTGGGGGCGATGACTTCCCTGTCGCCGGGCTGGAGCGGGTCGTACGGCTCAGGCATAACGGATCCTCGGGTCCAGGACCGCGTAGAGCAGGTCGACGAGCAGGTTCGCCAGCAGGAAGACGATCACGAGGATGGTCACGAAGCCGACGACCGTCGGGGCGTTGTTGCGCAGGATGCCCTGGTAGAGCTGGTAGCCGACGCCGTGGATGTTGAAGATCCGCTCGGTGACGATGGCCCCGCCCATCAGGGCGCCGATGTCGGTGCCGATGAACGTGACCACGGGGATCAGGGAGTTGCGCAGCAGGTGCCGGGTGATGACCCGGCGCCGGGGCAGGCCCTTGGCCACGGCGGTGCGGACGTAGTCGGCCTTGACGTTCTCGGCGATGGAGGTGCGGCTGAGCCGGGTGACGTAGGCGAGGGAGACCAGGGCCAGCACGATGCCGGGGAGGATCAGCTGGTCGAAGGGGGCGTCGGAGGAGACGGTGGGCCGCACCCAGCCCCATTTGACCCCGAGCACGAACTGGAGCAGGTAGCCGGTGACGAAGGTCGGCACCGAGATGATCACGAGGGTCAGGACGAGCAGGCTGGTGTCCACGGCCCGGCCGCGGCGCAGGCCGCTGATGACGCCGAGGGTGATGCCGACGAGGATCTCGACGACGATGGCGACGATGGTCAGGCGCAGGGTGACGGGGAAGGCCGAGGCCATCAGCTCGGTGACCTTCTGCCCGTTGAACGCGGTCCCGAAGTCGCCCTGGAAGATCTGGCCCATGTAGTGCAGGTACTGCTTCCACAGGGGCTGGTCGAGGTAGAGGTCCTTGCGGATCCGGGCGGCGGTGGCCGGGTCGGGGGCCTTGTCGCCGAAGAGGGCCGCGACGGGGTCGCCCAGCGCGTACACCATGAGGAAGATCAGGAACGTGCTGCCGATGAACACCGGGATCATCTGGAGCAGCCGGCGGATTACGTAGCGTCCCATCAGACGCCTCCAGAGTCTTGGTGGCCGCCCCGGCGGCGGATCCCGCGCGCCGGGGCGGCCACGCCTAGTGGCGAGGGCGTGGGGTCAGCCGACCTTGATCTTGTCGTAGACCGGGACGCTGAACTGGTTGAGCTGGACGTCCGAGAGGCGCTCGGAGTAGCCGGCGCTGCCGTTCTGGTACCAGAGCGGGATGGAGGGCATCTGGGCGGCGAGGATCTTCTCGGCGTCCTGGAACTTGGCGATGGCCTTGGCGGTGTCGCTCTCCTGGTTGGCCTCGTCGACGAGCCTGTCGAAGTCCTTGTTGCTGAACTTCCCGTAGTTGGAGGAGGCGCCGGTGTAGTACAGCGGCTGGAGGAAGTTCTGGATCAGCGGGTAGTCGCCCTGCCAGCCGGACCGGAAGGGGCCGGTGAGCTTGTACGAGCTCTGCTGGTTGCGGAAGTCGGCGAAGGTGCCGACCGGGTTGACCGTGCAGACCGGGCCGCGGCCCAGTGCGTTGTTGATGCTGTTGCAGACGGCGTCCATCCACACCCGGTGGGAGCCGGTGTCCACGTTCGAGGTGATGGTGACCTTGCCGCCGGGCAGGCCGCCGCCGTCCTCGATCAGCTTCTTGGCGGCGGCGGGGTCGTAGGTGCACAGCTCCCCGCACACGTCCTTGTAGCCGCCCTTCTCGCCGAGGGCGGTGGAGGTCCAGTCCTTGGCCGGGCTGCGGGTCTCCTGGAAGATCTGCTTGGTGATCTCCTCGCGGTTGATGGCGCGGGAGATGCCCTGGCGGACCTTCTCCGTCCCGGCCTTGCTCCAGCGCGGGTCGTACAGCGGGAAGGTGAGGGTCTGGATGATCAGGGCGGGCTGGTTGATGTACCGGTCGCCGAGGTCGTTCTTGACGTTCTTCAGCTGCTGGGCCGGGACGTCGTCCACCAGGTCCAGGTTTCCGGCGATCAGGTCGGTGTAGGCGGTGTTGTTGTCGGTGTAGACCTTGAGGTCCACCCCGCCGTTCTGGGCCTTGTCGGGGCCCGTGTAGCCGTCCCACTTGCGCAGCTTCATGCCGCTGCCCTTGGTGTACGAGTCCACCGTGTACGGGCCGTTGCCGACGGGCTTGTCGAGCCAGCCGGCGTGGTCGGTGAAGAAGGCCTTGGGGAGCGGGGAGAAGGCCTGGTAGCCGAGTCGGTCGGGCCAGGTGGAGGACTTCTCCTTGAGGGCCACGGTGAAGGTCTTGGCGTCCTTGACGACCAGCCCCTTCATGGTCTTGGCCTTGGGGTCGCCGGACTCCGGGTGCAGGTCCTCGTAGCCGGCGATGTCGCCGAAGAACGGGGAGTTGTTCTGCTTGTTGCGCACGTCGGCGGCGTAGTTCCAGGCGTCGACGAAGGACTGCGCGGTGACCGCTTCGCCGTTGCTGAACTTCCAGCCGTCCTTCAGGGTGACGGTGAAGTTCTGCTGGTCGGTGCTCTCGATCTTCTCGGCGACCATGTTCACGGCCTCGCCGGTCTTCGGGTCGTAGCGCTTGAGCCCGCGGAAGAGCATGTCGAGGACCTTGCCTCCCTGCACCTCGTTGGTGTTCGCGGGTTCCAGCGGGTTCTGCGGGTCGCCCCACGAGGAGCTCACGATCCCGGCGCCGTCACCTCCGCCGCTGTCGCTTCCGCCGCCGCAGGCCGTCGCTCCGAGGGCGACGGCCACCGCGCATGCGGCCCACTTGGCGTGCGTGGCTCCGCGCATGGAGTGCCTCCTCATGGCTCCCAGGTCGTCCTGTCGTCCCTGGTCGTACGTGGAGCCAATGTCACCCCGGATGGGGGAGGACCGCATGCCGGGCGGGCCCGATCGGGCCCGGCTGTCACCCGGTTGCCACACCGGGGGGCGGGGGCCCGTCAACTCAGGACGACCTCCCAGGTGTCCACCGCGTAGTGGCGTCCCATGCCGTGCGCCTCGTACAGGGCGAGGGCCCCGGTCTCGTTGCGCGTGTCCACGCCGAGGCCCAGGGTGTCCCGGCCGCGGGCCGCGTACACGGCGAAGGCGTGCCGCAGCAGGAAGCCGCCGACCCCCCGGCCGCGGGCGTCCTTGCGGACTCCGAGGCTGCGCACCCAGCCCATCCGGTCCCGGTCCTTGCTGATGCACATCCCCACGTCCCCGCTGCCCTCCAGGTGCGCGATCCACACCAGGGACCAGTCCATGCCCGGGCGGGCGGCCCCGATGTCGCCGAGCCACTGCTCGTACGTGCGCGGCTGGTGGTCGAAGTGCTCGGCGAAGCTGTCCGTGTACAGGGCGTGGGCGGTCCGCCGGTCGGCCTCGTCCGTGCAGTCGCGCAGGGTCAGCCCGGCGGGCGGGGCGGGCGGCCGCCCGTCCTGTGCGCGGAGGGCGCGGGTCATCACGTGGTACCGGCGGACCCGGCCCCAGCCGCGGCGCAGCAGCAGGGCGGGCTCGGTGGTGGGCGAGCTGTTGAGCTGGAGGTGGACCACGGCCCGTGCGGCCCCGGCGGCGCGGGCCCGCTCCAGCGCGCGGGCCTCCATCAGGACGAGCAGCCGCTCGGCCGCCGCCGCGTGTCCGGGCAGGGCGTAGTGGTCGGTGTCGATGCGCTCGGGGTCCCCGTCGCACCACAGGCAGGCGTAGGCGACGAGCCGGCCGTCCTCGAAGGCCAGCCAGGAGTCCCGGGCCAGGTCCATCTCGGGGTGCAGCAGGTCCGCTTCCACCTCGGCGAGGTCGGTCTCCGGGCGTCCGATCTCCACGAGGTCGATGGCGTTCATCAGGGCGCAGATGCCGGTGGCGTCGTTCGGGCCGGCAGGCCGTACGGTCAGCATCCGCCCACTGTGGTACGGGAATCCCCGGCCGGGCAAAGGCTTTTGGCGGCGGGCGGGGCCGGGAAAAGCCGCGAGGGCGCCCGGCCGCGGCTGCGGCACGGGCGCCCTCGGGCGCGTACGCGGTGGATCAGGCCGACAGGACGGCCCGCTCCTCGGCGAAGTGGCACGCCGACTCGTGGGCGGCGAGCGAGTCCGAGCCGGCGAAGCGCTCGGGGATCGCCAGGAGCGGCACCTCGGTGGCGCACTTCTCCTCGGCCTTCCAGCAGCGGGTGCGGAAGCGGCAGCCGGACGGCGGGTTCGCCGGCGACGGGACGTCACCGGTGAGGATGATCCGGTCGCGGTTGGCACGGGCCTCGGGGTCCGGGACCGGGACGGCCGACAGCAGCGCCTGGGTGTACGGGTGGGTGGGGTGGTCGTAGATCTGGGCGTCGGTGCCGATCTCGGCCATCTTGCCCAGGTACATGACGCCCACGCGGTCCGAGATGTGCCGGACGATCGACAGGTCGTGCGCGATGAAGATGTAGGAGAGGTTGAACTCGTCCTGCAGCTTCTCCATCAGGTTGATGACCTGCGCCTGGACGGACACGTCCAGGGCGGAGACCGGCTCGTCGCAGATGATGATCTCGGGGTTCAGCGCGAGGCCGCGGGCGATGCCGATGCGCTGGCGCTGGCCGCCGGAGAACTGGTGCGGGTAGCGGTTGATGTACTCGGGGTTCAGGCCCACCACGTCCAGGAGCTCCTGGACCTTGCGGCGCCGGTCGCCCTTCGGGGCCACCTCGGGGTGGATCTCGAAGGTCTCGCCGATGATGTCGCCCACCGTCATACGGGGGTTCAGCGAGGTGTACGGGTCCTGGAACACCATCTGGATGTTGCGGCGGACGGCCTTCAGCGCGCGCCCGGACAGCTTGGTGATGTCCTGGCCCTTGTAGAAGACCTCGCCGGCCGTCGCCCGCTCCAGGTTCATCAGGAGCTTGGCGATGGTGGACTTGCCGCAGCCGGACTCGCCGACGATACCGAGGGTCTCGCCCTGGTAGAGGTCGAAGGAGACCCCGTCGACGGCCTTGACCGCGCCGACCTGCTTCTTGAACAGGATGCCCTGGGTCAGCGGGAAGTGCTTGACCAGGTTGCGCACCTGGAGGATCGGCTCGCCCTTGGTCAGGTCAGCCATGGATCGTCTCCTTCCAGAAGTGGCAGGCGCTCTTGCGGCCCGGCAGCTCGCGGCCGTCCTGCTCGGTCACCGCGTGCAGCACGGGGATCTCGGAGCTGCAGATGTCCTGCGCGGCGGTGCAGCGCGGGTTGAACGCGCAACCGGACGGCATGCGCAGCAGGTTGGGCGGCAGGCCCTTGATCGCGAAGAGCTCCTGGCCCTTCTGGTCCAGGCGCGGGATCGACTCCAGCAGACCCTTGGTGTACGGGTGCGCCGGGCGCGAGTAGATCTCGTGGACCGGGGCGGTCTCGACGATCCGGCCCGCGTACATGACCGCGATCTTGTCCGCGACGTCGGCGACCACGCCGAGGTCGTGGGTGATCAGGATCAGGCCCATGTTCATCTCGCGCTGGAGCTCCGCGAGCAGGTCCATGACCTGGGCCTGGACGGTCACGTCGAGAGCCGTGGTGGGCTCGTCGGCGATGATCAGGTCCGGCTCCAGGGCCATCGCCATGGCGATCATGATGCGCTGGCGCATACCGCCGGAGAAGTGGTGCGGGTAGTCGTCCACGCGCGCCTTGGCGGCGGGGATCTTCACCCGGTCCATCAGCTCGATGGCCTTGAGCTTGGCGTCCTTCTTGGACATGCCCTGGTGCACGCGGAACATCTCGCCGAGCTGGTAGCCGACGGTCAGCACCGGGTTCAGGGAGGAGAGCGCGTCCTGGAAGATCATGGCGATCTTCGAGCCGCGGATCTTCCGGCGCTCCTCGTTGCTCATCTTGAGCATGTCCTGGCCGCGGAAGAAGATCTCGCCCTGCGGGATCTTGCCGGGAGGCATGTCCAGGATGCCCATGATCGCCTGCGCGGTCACGGACTTGCCGGAGCCGGACTCGCCGAGGACGGCGAGGGTCTCGCCGGCCGAGACGCTGTAGTTGACGCCGTTGACGGCCTTGGCCACGCCGTCGCGGGTGTGGAACTCCACGTGCAGGTCGCGGACTTCGAGGAGCGGACCCTCGTGGTCCCCGCCGTTACGCGGGGCCGGGACCGTCGCGGTCTTGTCGATGGTGGTCACGTACGCCCTCCTCAGCGCATCTTCGGGTCGAGGGCGTTGCGCACTGCTTCGCCGAGCATGATGAACGCCAGCACGGTGATGCTGAGCATGATCGACGGGTACAGCAGGATGTGCTGGGCCACGCGGATCTGGTTGGCACCGCCCGAGATGTCCACACCCCACGAGACGGTCGGCGACGCGAGGCCGAGACCGAGGTAGGACAGGGTGGCCTCGGCGCCGATGTAGCCGCCGAGCGCGATGGTCGCGACGACGATCACGGGGGCCATGGCGTTCGGAAGGATGTGCCGGAACAGGATCCGGACGGTGCCGGCGCCCAGGGCCTGGGCGGCGTGCACGTAGTCGGACGCCTTGACGGTGATCACGGCACCGCGCATGACGCGGGTGATCTGGGTCCAGCCGAGGAAGGCCAGCGCGAAGACCACGGTCCAGACGGTCCGCTTGGTGAAGGCCTGGAGGACCACCATCGAGCCGAGCAGGAACGGGATGCCGAAGAAGATGTCGGTGATGCGGGACAGCACCGCGTCCACGACGCCGCCGAAGTAGCCGGCGATCATACCGACGACGCTTCCGACGAAGGTGACGATCAGCGTCACGGCCACACCCACGATCACCGAGGCACGGGTGCCGTAGATGAGACGCGCGTACACGCTGCGGCCCTGGCCGTCGTAGCCGAGCCACTCGGGCGAACCGATCTTGCTCAGCTCCGGCTTGCTCAGGAAGTGCTTGACCAGGTCGCCCGTGGTGGGCGAGGCGCTGGTGAACCAGCTCGGGAACGCGGTGATGAGGAGCAGGAGGAAGATCAGCACCGCGGACACGACGAAGTACGGGTTGCGGCGCAGGTCCACCCACGCGTCACCCCAGAGGCTGCGGGCCTTCTCGGGCTTCTGCGCGGGGACGGCGACGGGCACGGCCTCGGCGGACGTCTTGTCCGCGGTCTTGGTGATGTCAGGCATAACGGATCCTCGGGTCCAGGACCGCGTAAAGGAGGTCGACGAGCAGGCTGGCGATGAGGTACACGACGACCAGGACGGTGACGATGCCGACCACGGTCAGGCCTTCGCGGCGCACGATCGAGTCGTAGATCAGGCCGCCGACACCCTTGACGTTGAACATGCCCTCGGTGACGACCGCGCCGCCCATGAGAGCACCGATGTCGGTGCCCAGGAAGGTCACGACGGGGATCATCGAGTTGCGCATGAGGTGCACGCCGATGACGCGGTTCTTGGGCAGACCCTTGGCGACGGCGGTGCGGATGTAGTCCGCACGCAGGTTCTCGGCCAGGGAGGTGCGCGTCAGACGGGCCACGTATGCGAGGGACAGCGCACCCAACACGATGGCCGGAGCAAGGAGCTCACCCCAGGTCTCATCCTCACTGACGTTCGGCTCGATCCATCCGAGCTGGAAGGCGAAGACCGTCTTGATGATGAAGCCGAGCACGAAGACCGGGACCGAGATGATCAGCAGCGTGAAGATCAGGACCAGGTTGTCGGCGAGACGGCCGGCCTTGAGGCCGGCGACGATGCCCAGCCCGAGACCCAGCACCATTTCGATGAGGAACGCGAACATCGCGAGCCGCAGGGTGACCGGGAACGCCGCCCCGATGACCTCGGTGATCTCACGTCCGCTGCGGATCTGCGTACCGAAGTTGAACTCGAACATGATGTTCGAGATGTAGTTCCAGTACTGCTGAAGGATCGGCTGGTCCAGGCCGTACTCGTGCCGGAGTCTGGCAAGAGTGGCCGGGTCGGTGCCCTTGTCCCCGAACAGGCCGGCCACGGGGTCACCGGGCAGGCTGTACACCATCAGGAAGATGAGCAGGGTTGTCCCGAAGAAGACCGGGATCATCTGGAGCAGTCGTCGTGCGACATAGCGCCCCATCGTGCCTCCGATTGAGAATGCGGCAGGAGCCAGGGCAGGCCCTTCCCGGTGCGCGTGCCGGTTTCCCGCACGCCGCACCCCGGAAGGGCCCCCCGTTCACTGCGTATAGGCCGGATGCGGGCTGACTCCCCGTCAGCCCACATCCGTACAGCGGACTACGTCAGTGACTACTTCTTGACCTCGACGGTCTCGAGGATCGGGTCGCCGTCCTGCGCGTACTTGACGCCGGAGACCTTCTCGGAGTAGCCCGCGTTGACCTTGTAGTACCAGAGCGGGATCGACGGCATGTAGTTGACCAGGCTCTTCTCGATCTCCTGGTACGCCTTCACCGACTCGTCGAGGGTGGCCGCGGTGTCCGCCTTGGTGATGGCGGCGTCCAGCTCCTTGTTCGAGAAGTCACCCTGGTTGCCCGAGGCGCCGGTCTGGAACAGGTCGCGGAGGAAGTTCGCGTTCACCGGGTAGTCGAGGACCCAGCCGGAGCGGTAGATCGACTTGACCTGCTTCGACTTGCGGGCCTGGAGGTCGGCCTGGAAGTCGGGCTTGGCGTCGCCCACGCACTTGACGCCGGTGGACTGGGTGATGCTGTTGCAGACAGCCTCGACCCATTCCTTGTGGCCGCCGTCGGAGTTGAACTGGATGGAGATGGCGTTGCCGGGAACGCCGCCACCCTGCTTGATGAGCTCCTTGGCCTTGGCCGGGTCGAACTTGGTGATCTCGGCCGCGTTCGGCTGGTAGCCGAGGACGCCCTTGGCGACCCAGCCGGTGGCCGGCTCGCGGGTGCCCTGGAGCACCGTCTTGGTGATGGTGTCGCGGTCGATCGCCATCGACAGGCCCTGGATGACCTTCGGGTCGACCTTCTTGGTCTTCCACTGCGGCGCGTAGTACGCGATCGCGAGGGTCTGGACGGCGGAGTACGCCTGGTCCACGGCGCGGTCGCCGAGGTCCTGGCGGTAGACCGGCAGGTCCTTCGGGGCCAGCTGGCGCAGGACGTCGAGGTTGCCCGACTTCAGGTCCTCGTAGGCGGTCTCGAGGGTGGTGTAGTTCTTGAAGATCACACCACCGTTCTTCGCCTTGTTGTCGCCCTTGTAGCCGTCGTAGCGGACGATCTTGATCTGCTTCTTGTGCTCCCACGAGTCGAACTTGTAGGGGCCGTTGCCGATCGGCTTCTCGCCGGCGGCCTTCGGGTCCTTGTAGAACGACTCCGGCAGCGGGGAGAAGACCTCGTAGCCGAGCTTGTACGCGAAGTACGGGATGGCCGCGGTCAGCTCGATGGTGAAGGTGTTCTCGTCGAGGACCTTCAGGCCGTCCAGCTTGTCGGAGGTGGGCTTGGCGCCCTCCTTCTCCGGGTGGACCTTCTCGAAGCCCTTGATGTCCGAGAACCAGGAGGCGTTGCCCTGGTTGTTGGTGATGGTCGCGGCCCAGTTCCACGCCTTGACGTAGGACTCGGCGGTCACCGGGGTGCCGTCGTGGAACGTCCAGCCCTTCTTGAGCTTGACGGTCCAGAGCTTGCTGTCCTTGGTGTCGACCGACTCGGCGTTGACCATGGTCAGCTTGCCGTCTTCGGTGTAGTCGACCAGCTGCGAGAAGAGACCGCTCAGGACGATCGAGCCGTTCGACTCCATCGTGTCGGCCGGGTGGAGGAGCTTCTCCGGCTCGCCCGTCTCGACCGAGAAGATGCCGTTGGGGTCAACGGCGCCCTTGTCGGAGCCCTTGCCCTCGTTGTTGCCCCCGCCACAGGCGGTTGCTGCCAGGGCCACGACGATCGCGCCCGCTACCCACTTGGCGCTCTTGGCACCGCGCATGGGTTTCCTCCTCATGAGTCCACTGTTCGACATGAGGGACCCCGGTCTTCTGCCGACACCCCTGACGGCAAGTGGACCGATGTCCCGAGTGTGCTCGTGAGTCGGCGCTCCCCACAGCGCTTGACCCATTGACCCGAGCTCAATGGAGCCATCCTCAAGGACAACCCGGACCGTAAACCACACTTAAGTGGTCTCGTTTTCACAACATCAACCCATGGCCGAAAACCGAAATCCGGACATATGGATCACAGACAGACACACCCGAAACGGACGGTTAGCGCACGTTCCGGAGCGTGACGGCCGATAGTCGGACACGAGCGGACACGTGAACGCAATAATCCGTTTGACAGACGCGAACAGCCCGCCCCCGCACGGAGACCGTGCGGGGGCGGGCTGCAGGAACGCGTGGATCCGCGGGGATCCGGGTGGAGCTTACTTCTTGGCGCGCGAGGCGGTGCGCGAACGCTCCTTCTGGTCCAGGACGACCTTGCGGATGCGCACGGCCTCCGGGGTCACCTCGACGCACTCGTCGTCGCGGCAGAACTCCAGGGACTGCTCCAGGGAGAGCTTCCGCGGCGGGACGATCGCCTCGAAGGAGTCGGCGGAGGAGGAGCGCATGTTGGTGAGCTTCTTCTCCTTGGTGATGTTCACGTCCATGTCGTCGGAGCGCGAGTTCTCGCCGACGATCATGCCCTCGTACACCTCGGTGCCGGGGTCGGTGAACAGCACGCCGCGCTCCTGCAGGTTGGTCATCGCGAAGGCGGTGACCGCACCGGCGCGGTCGGCGACCAGCGAACCGTTGTTGCGGGTCTGCAGCGGGCCGAACCAGGGCTCGTGGCCCTCGTGGATCGAGTGCGCGATGCCGGTGCCGCGGGTCTGGGTCAGGAACTCCGTACGGAAGCCGATGAGGCCGCGGGACGGGACGACGAACTCCATGCGGACCCAGCCGGAGCCGTGGTTCGACATGTTGTCCATGCGGCCCTTGCGGACGCCCATGAGCTGGGTGACGGCGCCCATGTGCTCCTCGGGCACGTCGATCGTCATGCGCTCGACGGGCTCGTGGGTCTTGCCGTCGACCTCCTTGGTGACGACCTGCGGCTTGCCGATGGTGAGCTCGAAGCCCTCGCGGCGCATCTGCTCGACCAGGATGGCGAGCGCGAGCTCACCGCGGCCCTGGACCTCCCAGGCGTCCGGGCGCTCGGTGTCGAGCACGCGGAGGGAGACGTTGCCGATCAGCTCGCGGTCGAGGCGGTCCTTGACCTGGCGGGCGGTGACCTTGCGGTCCTTGACCGCGGCCTTGGCGTCCGCGCCCTTGCCGCTGCCGCCGCGGCCGACGAGCGGGGAGGTGTTGGTGCCGATGACCATGGAGATGGCCGGCTCGTCCACCGTGATCAGCGGCAGCGCGACCGGGTTCTCCGGGTCGGCCAGGGTCTCGCCGATCATGATGTCCGGGATGCCGGCGACGGCGCAGATGTCACCGGGGCCCGCCACCTCGGCCGGCTTGCGGGTGAGCGCCTCGGTCATCATCAGCTCGGTGATGCGGACGTTCTGGATGGTGCCGTCGCGCTTGATCCACGCGACCGTCTGGCCCTTGCGCAGTTCGCCCTGCTCCACGCGGAGCAGCGCGATGCGGCCGAGGAAGTTGTCGGCGTCGAGGTTGGTGACGTGCGCCTGGAGGGGCGCCTCCTCCTCGTACGTCGGGGCCGGGACGTGCTCCAGGATGGTGGAGAAGAACGGCTCCAGGTTGTCGCTGTCCGCGGGGACGGTGCCGTCCTCCGGCTTGGTCAGCGAGGCGATGCCGTCACGGCCGCAGGCGTAGACGATCGGGAACTCGATCTGGTCCTCGTCGGCGTCCAGGTCCAGGAACAGGTCGTAGGTCTCGTTGACGACCTCGTCGATCCGGGAGTCCGGGCGGTCCGTCTTGTTGATGCAGAGGATGACGGGCATCCGGGCCTGGAGGGCCTTGCGGAGCACGAAGCGGGTCTGCGGCAGCGGCCCCTCGGAGGCGTCCACCAGCAGGACGACGGCGTCGACCATCGACAGGCCGCGCTCGACCTCGCCACCGAAGTCGGCGTGGCCGGGGGTGTCGATGATGTTGATCGTGATGGGCGCCCCGCCGTCCTTGGGGTGGTACTTCACCGCCGTGTTCTTGGCGAGGATCGTGATGCCCTTCTCACGCTCCAGGTCGTTCGAGTCCATCATGCGGTCGTCGAGCTGCTGGTGGGCGGCGAAGGCACCGGCCTGCTTGAGCATGGCGTCGACGATGGTCGTCTTGCCGTGGTCGACGTGGGCGACGATGGCGACGTTACGAATATCGTGGCGCGTGGGCATACTTCGGCGCTTCTCCCGGATCGTGGATTGGCGTCGCGTACGGTCCGGCACGCGAGCCCGCCGGGCGGAAAACCTGCCACGGCCTTACCCCATCGTACGCCGAATGGCGGGAACCGCTCGCCGGGGGGTCTGTCAAGAGGCCGGACGGAGGTTGTTGCGCCGGGGCGACGGCCGGGCGTGGCCTGGTGTTCGGGCGGGGTGGGCCCTGCGTTCACGGGGTGGAGCGGCGGTACGGGTCGTACGGGCTACCGGGTCAATGGTGGGACCGACCTTGCCCGCCGGGGCCTCCGGCGGGCAAGGAACTTGAGCCACTTCTGAGCTTCCGGGGCGCCGGGCCGGACCCCGGCCGGCCGGCGCCGGCCGGCGCCTGCCGGCGCCGGCTAGCGCCGCTCGGCTCCGGCCGCGGGCTTCCGCCAGCCGATGTCCTGGTAGCGCGGGGTCGCGAGGCCGAAGGCGCCCGCGTTGGCCACGGCCGGGCGGACGGCCACCAGCTCGGGCCGCTGGTAGAGCGGGATGGACCCGGCCGCCGCCCAGATCCGGGCGTCCGCCTTCCGCATCAGCTCGCGGGACTCCTCCTCGTCGAGCTCTCCGATCGCCTGGTCGAACAACTGGTCGATGTGGTCGGTGCCGACCCGGGTGTAGTTCTGCTCGACGAGCAGCGAGCCGTCGGCCGCGGGCTCCGGCTTGGCGAAGATCGGCCGGGCGTCGGTGGCCGGGAAGGCGCTCGCGGGCCACGAGTACAGCGCCAGGTCGTACTGGCCGGAGGCGATGTGGTCCTTGAAGAAGGACTCGTCCGCGACCTTGGTCAGCTCCGTGCCGATCCCGATCTTCCGCAGGGTCCGGGCGATCCGCTCGCCGACCGTCCGCAGGGACTCGGAGCCGGGCCCGGCGGGGAGCACGAAGCGCAGGGTGAGCGCCTTGCCGTCCTTGGCCAGGAGCTGCCCGGAGGTGCGGACCTGCCGGGCCGGGACCGGGGCCCTGGTGCCCTGGGGGGCGTAGGCCCCGGCGAGCGGCTCGGCGGCGCCGGCCCGCGGCTCCCGGGCCGCGGCGCGCAGCCCGGCCGACGAGTCCGCGGATTCGTCGGCCGGCTTCTTGCCGTCGTCGCGGCCGCTGTCCGCCCCGGCCCGGCCGAGCGCCTCGGCCTGGGCGATCAAAGCCGCGCCCTGGCCCTCGGCGAGGGGTGCGGGGGCCATCGCGGCCGGGCCGCCGGCCCGCTCGCTCGCGGTGTCCGCATCGACGACCTCCCCGTCCGGGGCGCCGCCGGAGCCGGGCCCGTACTCCCCCTCGGGGAGCGCGCGGGACTGCCGTACGGGCCCTTCGGGGCGGCCGCGGAGGTTCTTGCCGTCCGCCGCGCCGCGGCCGCCCCCGCCCTCGTTCTTGTCGTCCTGGCCCACGATGTACAGCCCGTCGTTGCCGGTGCCGGGGCCCGCCGCGGGGGTCTTCCCGTCGTCGCCGGTTGCGGTGTCGGCCTCGGCGCCCGCCTTGGCCTCCTCGGGGGTGCTGCTCAGCGGTCCGCCGCGGCGCCAGCCCGCGTCGGCGAGCAGGGCCTGGGCCGCCTCCGGGTCCCGGCCGCCGAGGGCGTCGCTGTTGTCGGCGTACACCTTCTGCCCGGCCAGGGCGAGGTGGCTGCCGACGGGCCGGGCGGGCAGCCCGAGCGGCTTGAGGACGGCCTCGGCGAGCTCCTTGCGGTCCAGGGCCCGGGCGATGGCCCGGCGGACCCGTTCGTCGCCGAGGGGTCCGGAGGCCCCGTTGAGGGCGAGCTGCGTGTAGGCGGGCTCCAGCGACTTGCGGACCTGGTAACCGCGCAGCGCCGCCTGCTCGGCGGCGTACGTGCGGACCGCCGCCGCGTTCCTGAGCCGGGCGGCCCGTTCGGCCTCGGCCTGCTCCGGGGCCGAGCCGTGGGCGATCGCCCAGGACATCAGGGCCTGGCCGGCGGTGGTGCGGGCGCCCGGGCCGTGGCGCAGCGGACCGCCGGCCCCGGACCGGCCGCGGTCACGGGCCGCGAGGGCGATCCGCTCGGCGCCGGAGCGGTCGATTTCGGCCAGGTCCACCTTCCCGGCGGCCAGGGCGGCGGCCCGCTCGGCGCGCGGCACGGCGGTGAGCACGAGGGTGTCCAGCTTGGCGGGGGCCCCCCACCAGCGCGGGTTGCGGGAGAGGGCGACGGTGCCGGCCTTCTTGTCGATGGCGCCGAGGGTGAAGGGGCCGGCGGTGACCTTCAGGGCGCCGCGCGCGCCCTCGTTGAAGGCCTCGGGGCTGCCGGTGACCTGCTTGGGGTAGAGCGGGGTGAAGAGGGACTGCCAGTCGGCGTACGGCTTGGCGAAGGTGACCTTGACCTCCAGGTCGTTCGCCCCGCGCTCGATCTTCTCGATGCGCTCGTAGCCGGCGTTGCGGGCGGTCCAGAAGGCCGAGTCCTTGCCGTTCAGGGCCCGCCACTGGGCGACGAAGTCGGGTGCGCCGATCTCCCGCCCGTCGCTCCAGACGGCCTGCTGGTTCAGCTTGTAGAGGACCACCTGCTGCGGCTCGGTCTCGATGACCTCGGCCTTCTCCAGGTAGTCGGGGTTGGCCACCGTACGGCCGCGGGCGTCGAGGGTGAACAGGGCGGGCAGCACGGCGCCCGCGATCCGGGAGGTGGTGGCGTCGGCGTCGGCCTGGAAGGTGTTCAGCGTTTCCGGGAGTGCGTCCACGGCCCAGCGCAGCACCCCGCCGTCGGCGATCTGGTCGCGCGCGGAGGCGCGGATGTCGGGGGGCGCGGCGGCGGGCCCGGCCGCGGGGTCCGGTGAACCGCAGCCGGCGAGCAGGGGCAGCGCGAGTACGCCGGAGGCCAGGAGCGCCAGGGAGCTGCGCCGTCGCTGCGACATGGGTGTCTACCTCCGGGGCGGGCCGTGCATGATCACGGATGGCGGTATTTGGAGCTGATCACACTGGTGACCGGACCCACTCAAAACGACCGCCCGCCGCGGCCTCCGGAGCCGGGCCGCGCCACGCCGCGAACCCCACCCGTGCGGACCAACCGGGGCGGGCCGGCCGCGCAGGGCGTTCCCTCGGGCGAGGGACGAGAATGGAGCCGGGAGGGGCGCACAGGTTGCGCCTGCGCGCCCGGAATCGCTGCACGTCCCTTCACAAGCGGGGACGGGAGGCGCGACACTCGCAGGCGCACATGAGCGTTGCCACCGCAACCTGCGGAAGTGAGGGCAAGTCATGTCCCTGCAAGACGATTTGAATGCCGTACGCCGCAACCTCGACGAGCTGACCCGCAAGGTGGAGCAGCTGGAGCGCAAGGAGAAGGCGCAGCGGCAGCAGCCGGGCGGCCGGGCGGCTCCGCCCGACCGGTCGGGGATGGTCACCATCCCCGACACCCCGTACGACAGCAGCCTCTGGGCGGACTCGGACGACGAGGGCCTCGGCGCCCGCGACCGCCGGGCCCCCTGATCCGGAAGCCGCCGGCGCCCCCGCGCCGGCGGCCCGCCCGTCCGCCCGCCCGCCGGACCCGGCCGGAACCGGACCGGCCGGAGCCGTACCCGTGCAGAACCCGTACCGGAACCGCATCGACCCACCCATCAGACCCAGCCGTCCGGCCCGCGCCGGGCGGCTGGGTCTCCTGGGCCACTCCTGACCACTCCACCCGGAGTCACCCCCGGAGTCACCTTTGGCCACAGGCACCGAACCACCCGCCCGGCTCACCGGCGTGCACCACGCCTCGCGGGCCTCGATCCCGGCCCGCCACCTGCGCACCGACCGCTGGTGGCTGGCCCCGGCCGGCACCGCGGCCGGCCTGCTCGCCTTCGTCGTCTACTCCACCTGGCGGGCCTTCGCGAACGCCGACTACTACGCGGCCCCGTACGTGTCGCCCTTCTACTCGCCCTGCCTGGCGGAGAACTGCGTCCCGATGCGCGGCGGCCCCAACTGGGAGCTCTTCGGCAGCTGGTGGGGCCTGTCCCCGGCGCTGCTGATCCTGGTCTTCCCGCTCGGTTTCCGGCTGACCTGCTACTACTACCGCAAGGCCTACTACCGGGGGTTCTGGGCCTCGCCGCCCGCCTGCGCCGTCGCCGAGCCGCACGCGCAGTACACGGGCGAGACCCGCTTCCCGCTGGTCTTCCAGAACATGCACCGGTACTTCTTCTACGCGGCGCTCCCGGTCGCCGGCATCCTCACGTACGACACGGTCCTGACCTTCCGGGATGCGCACTACGCCTGGGGCCACATGGGCCTGGGCACCCTGATCTTCCTCGCGAACATCGTGCTGATCTGGGCGTACACCCTCTCCTGCCACTCCTGCCGGCACATCATCGGCGGCCGGCTGCGGCACTTCTCCAAGCACCCGGTCCGCTACCGGCTCTGGGGCCTGGTCGGGAAGCTCAACTCCCGGCACATGCTGCTCGCCTGGTCCTCCCTGGTGAGCGTGGCCCTGTGCGACTTCTACGTCTACCTGCTGGCCACCGGCGCCTTCGACGACCCGCGCTTCTTCTGACGAAAGGTGCCTTCCACCATGACGCAAGTCGACCGGCAGCAGTGGGACGTGATCGTCGTCGGGGCGGGCGGCGCCGGACTGCGGGCCGCGATCGAGGCCCGCGAGCGGGGCGCCCGTACGGCGGTCATCTGCAAGTCGCTGTTCGGCAAGGCCCACACGGTGATGGCCGAGGGCGGGATCGCCGCCTCCATGGGCAACGTGAACGAGCACGACAACTGGCAGGTGCACTTCCGCGACACCATGCGCGGCGGGAAGTTCCTCAACCAGTGGCGGATGGCCGAGCTGCACGCCAAGGAGGCCCCGGACCGGGTCTGGGAGCTGGAGACCTGGGGGGCGCTCTTCGACCGCACCCCGGACGGGCGGATCTCGCAGCGCAACTTCGGCGGGCACGAGTACCCGCGCCTCGCGCACGTGGGCGACCGCACCGGCCTGGAGCTGATCCGCACCCTCCAGCAGAAGATCGTCCAGCTCCAGCAGGAGGACTTCAAGGAGACCGGGGACCACGAGTCCGGGCTGAAGGTCTTCCAGGAGTGCACGGTCACCCGCGTCCTCAAGACTGCTTCCGGCAGCGGACCCGCCGCGGGTGACCGGGTGGCGGGGGTGTTCTGCTACGAGCGGGAGTCCGGCCGGTTCTTCGTGCTGGAGGCGCCCGCGGTGGTGCTCGCCACCGGGGGCATCGGCAAGTCCTTCAAGACCACCTCCAACTCCTGGGAGTACACGGGGGACGGGCACGCGCTGGCACTGCTGGCCGGGGCCCCGCTGCTGAACATGGAGTTCGTGCAGTTCCACCCGACCGGCATGGTCTGGCCGCCGTCCGTGAAGGGCATCCTCGTCACCGAGTCGGTGCGCGGCGACGGCGGGGTGCTGCGCAACTCCGAGGGCAAGCGGTTCATGTTCGACTACGTGCCGGACGTCTTCAAGGAGAAGTACGCGGAGTCCGAGGAGGAGGGCGACCGCTGGTACGAGGATCCGGACAACAACCGGCGCCCGCCCGAACTCCTGCCCCGCGACGAGGTGGCCCGGGCGATCAACTCCGAGGTGAAGGCGGGCCGCGGCTCCCCGCACGGCGGGGTGTTCCTGGACGTGTCCACGCGGATGCCCGCGGAGCGGATCCGGCGCCGGCTGCCGTCCATGTACCACCAGTTCAAGGAGCTGGCGGACGTGGACATCACGGCCGAGCCCATGGAGGTCGGCCCGACCTGCCACTACGTGATGGGCGGGGTGGCGGTGGACTCGGAGACGGCCGCCACGGTCGGGGTGCCGGGCCTGTTCGCGGCGGGCGAGGTGGCCGGCGGCATGCACGGCTCGAACCGGCTGGGCGGGAACTCCCTGTCCGACCTGCTGGTCTTCGGGCGGCGGGCGGGCCTGCACGCCGCCGCGTACGCAGCCGAGCACGCGGGCGGTCCGGGCGGCCGGCCCGCGCCGGCGCAGCGGGAGATCGACGCGGCGGCCGCGGAGGCGCTGGCCCCCTTCCACGCCGAGGAGGGCGCCGAGAACCCGTACACGCTCCACCAGGAGCTCCAGCAGACGATGAACGACCTGGTCGGGATCATCCGGCGGGACGCGGAGATGCGCGAGGCCCTGGAGCGGCTCTCGGTGCTGCGCGCCCGGGCGGCCCGGGCGGGGGTGGAGGGGCACCGGCAGTTCAATCCCGGCTGGCACCTGGCGCTGGACCTGCGGAACATGCTGCTGGTCAGCGAGTGCGTGGCGAAGGCGGCCCTGGAGCGTACGGAGAGCCGCGGCGGGCACACCCGGGAGGACTGCCCGGCCATGGACCGGGCCTGGCGCCCGGTGAACCTGCTGTGCCGGCCCGTCGTCCCCGCACCCGCGGATCCCGCGGCGGACCGGATCGAGCTGGTCCGCACCGCCACCGAGCCCATCCGTTCCGACCTGCTCGCCCTGTTCGAGAAGGAAGAGCTGGTCAAGTACCTCGCCGAAGAGGAGCTGTACGAGTGACGAGCTACGACGCGAGCTTCCGGGTCTGGCGGGGCGATCCCGAGGGCGGGGAGCTGCGGGACTTCACGGTCGAGGTGCACGACGGGGAGGTGGTCCTCGACATCATCCACCGCCTGCAGGCCACCCAGGCCCCGGACCTCGCCGTCCGCTGGAACTGCAAGGCGGGCAAGTGCGGTTCGTGCAGCGCGGAGATCAACGGCCGGCCGCGGCTGATGTGCATGACCCGCATGTCGGTCTTCGACCGGGCGGACACCATCACCGTGACCCCGCTGCGGGCCTTCCCGGTGGTGCGGGACCTGGTGACGGACGTGGGCTTCAACTACACGAAGGCCCGCGAGGTCCCGGCGTTCGTCCCGCCGGCCGGGCTGGCACCGGGCGAGTACCGGATGCAGCAGGTGGACGTGGACCGCTCGCAGGAGTTCCGCAAGTGCATCGAGTGCTTCCTGTGCCAGGACACGTGCCACGTGGTCCGCGACCACGAGGAGAACAAGCCCGCCTTCGCGGGGCCGCGGTTCCTGATGCGGGTGGCCGAGCTGGACATGCACCCGCTGGACGCGGCGTCCGAACAGGGCCTGGACCGCAAGCGGACGGCCCAGGAGGAACACGGCCTCGGCTACTGCAACATCACGAAGTGCTGCACGGAGGTGTGCCCGGAGGGCATCAAGATCACGGACAACGCGCTGATCCCCTTGAAGGAGCGGGCGGTCGACCGCAAGTACGACCCCCTGGTCTGGCTGGGCAACCGGATCCGGAGGCGGCCCGAGCTGTAGCCCTTCCGGGGGCTCCGCCCCCGGACCCCCGCGCCTCAATCGCCGGCGGGGCTTGATTCCGCCCGCATCTCCCGGCCCCCTGGGGCCGGGGGAGTTCGAGGCGCGGGGTCCGGGGCGGAGCCCCGGTGCGGGGAAGGGGCGGGGTGGGGAGAAGGCCCCCGCGGGGTCACGGCCGCTCCGGTCGCGCCCCCGCACCCCCACCCATACCCTCCCAAATGTGACGCCGCCGAAGAGACGCCCCCGCCCGCGGATACCCCTGCGCACCGCACTCGCCCCGGCAGCAGCGGCAGCCCTGCTGACCCTGGCCGGCGGCACAGCCGCCACCGCAGCCACCCCCGCGCAGGCACACGCGGCCCCCGCCGAGGACCCCGTCACCCTCTCCCGCGACGGCCAGATCACCGACCGCGTAGACGCCCTCGGCCCCCGCAGCCAGGCGGTCGCAGCCGCACTCGACCGCCTGTACACGGCCCGCCGCATCCAGCTCTTCGTCACCTACGTACGCGACTTCGGCGACCGCTCCGCCCAGAGCTGGGCCGACGCCACCGCCGAGCGCAACGGCCTGGGCGACGACGACGTCCTGCTCGCGGTCGCCACCCGGGACCGGCAGTACGCGTACTCCGCCGGCCCGGCCGCCGGACTCACCGCCGCGCAGCTCGCCGAGGTGGCCCGCAACGCCATCGAGCCCGCCCTGCGGCAGAACGACTGGGCGGGCGCCGCGACGGGCGCGGCCGCCGGGTACGACGCGGTGCTGGGCGGGCGCCCGGTCCCGGTGCCGGAGATCACCCCGGGCGATCCCGACCCCGGCGGCGGCGCCGGGACGGAGAGCGGGGCCGGGGACTACGTGCTGCCCGTGGTGGCGGTCGGCGCCGCCGGGGCCCTCGGCGCGTACGCCTACCGCCGCAGCCGCCGCCGCAAGGCTCCCGCCACCACCCCGGGACCGCCCGGCTGGGGCACCCCGGCCGCTCCCCCGGGCCAGGTGCCGCTGCCCGAGCTGGACGCGCGGGCCCGGGCCCTGCTGGTGGGGACCGACGACGCGGTGCGCACCAGCACGGAGGAGCTCGGCTTCGCGACCGCACAGTTCGGCGAGGAGGCGGCCCGGCCCTTCGCCGAGGCCCTGGCGCACGCGAAGGACGAGCTGGTGCACGCCTTCCGGCTGCGCCAGCAGCTCGACGACGCCTATCCGGAGGACGACCCGACCCGGCGGCGGCTGCTCGACGAGATCGTGGCCCGCTGCTCCGAGGCCAACCGGCGGCTGGACGCGCAGTCCGCGGACTTCGACCGGCTGCGCTCGCTGGAGAGGAACGCCCCGCAGGCGCTGGCCGCGGTGGAGGAGCGGTTCCGGGACCTGACCGGGCGGACCGGCACGGCGGAGGCCGTGCTGACCGCGCTGGCCGGCCGGTACGCGGACTCGGCCGCGGCCCCGGTGGCGGGCAACGCCGAACAGGCCAAGGACCGCCTGCTGTTCGCGACCACCGGCCTGGGCGAGGCCCGTGCGGCCCTGGCCGCCGGGGACAACGCCCGGGCCGCCGTGCACGTACGGGCGGTGGAGGGGGCGGTGGACCAGGCGGCGATCCTCGTGGCGGCGGTGGACCGGCGGGCGCAGGAGCTCGCCGAGGCCGCCGGGCGGCTGGACGGGGCTCTCACCGAGACGGACGCCGATCTGGCGGACGCCCGGGGGCTGCTCTCGGGTACCGCCCAGGGCGTCTCCACCGCGGACCTGAGCGGCCGGATCAGCCGGGCGGAGGCGGTGCTCACCGATGTGCGGGCCCAGGTGGCGGCGGGCCGCTACGACCCGATCGACGCGCTGCGCCGGGTGGAGGAGGCCGATGCGGCCCTGGACGAGGCCCTGGCGGGTGCCCGGGAGCGGGAGTCGGGACGGCAGCGGGCCGCGGCCCTGCTGGAGCAGGCGCAGCTGGCCGCCCGCTCCACGATCGGTGCGGCCGCCGACTACGTGACGACCAGCCGCGGGGCGGTCGGCAGCCGGGCGCGCACCCGGCTGGCCGAGGCGGAACGCCGTCTGGCCCGCTCCCGGTCGCTGGCGGGGCAGGACCCGCAGGCCGCCCTGGCGGAGGCCCAGCAGGCGGACGCCCTGGCGCAGCAGGCGCGGGAGCTGGCCGAGCAGGACGTGCAGGGGTACCGGAACCCGTACGGGGGCGGCGGGCAGCGCGGGGGCATGGGCGGCGCGGTGCTCGGCGGGATCATCCTGGGCGAGCTGCTCGGCGCGGGGCGCGGGGGCGGCTCCTCCGGCGGCGGGGGCTTCGGGAGCGGCGGGTCCTTCGGCGGGGGCGGGAGCCTGGGGCCGGGCTCGTTCGGGGGCGGCGGCACCCGCGGCCGGTTGGGCGGTGGCGGCCGCTTCTGACCCCGGCGCGCGCCCCGGGCCGCGGCCGCCGGCCGTAGGAGGGCCCCGGCGTCCGCGCCCCTCCCCTCACACACAGTCCCCCCTCCCCTCCCAGGAGAGCGTGCTCATGAGCAAGCAGACCATCCTCGGCCGCGTCACCCAGCTCGCGAAGGCGAACATCAACGCGCTGCTGGACCAGGCGGAGGATCCGCAGAAGATGCTGGACCAGCTGATCCGCGACTACTCGAACAACATCTCGGAGGCCGAGCAGGCCGTGGCCACGACGATCGGGAACCTGCGGATGCTGGAGCAGGACCACCGGGAGGACGTGGACGCGGCGGCCGAGTGGGGCGGCAAGGCCCTGGCGGCCAGCCGCAAGGGGGACGAGCTGCGGGCGGCCGGGCAGCAGGCGGAGGCCGACACCTTCGACAACCTGGCGAAGGTCGCGCTGGGCCGGCAGCTCCGCTCGGAGCAGGAGGCAGCGGCGGCGGAGCCGGTGATCGCGGGGCAGACCGAGGTGGTGGACCGGCTGAAGGCCGGCCTGGAGTCGATGAAGGCCAAGCTGGCGGACCTCCAGACGAAGCGGGACGAGCTGGTGGCCCGGGCGAAGACGGCGGAGGCCCAGAACACCATGCTGGACGCGGTGAAGAGCATCGACGTGATGGACCCGACGAGCGAGCTGAGCCGTTTCGAGGACAAGGTCCGGCGGGAGGAGGCCCGGGCGCTGGGCAGGCAGGAGCTGGCGGCCTCCTCGCTGGACGCCCAGTTCGAGGCGCTGGACGACCTGGGCCGCGACGCGGAGGTCGAGGCCCGGCTCGCGGCCCTGAAGTCCGGCCGGGCGGCCTGACCCGCCCGGCCGGCCCGCACGCCCGTACGCCCGTACGCGTCAGCCGGGCATGGCGTGCTCGTCAGCCGTACATGCTGAGGAGCTGTTCCGCGGACAGTTCGGCGAGCGGTTCGGCCCCCGGGAGGGGCAGTTCGAACCAGACCGTCTTGCCCCGCGGGGTGCGCCGGGAGCCCCAGCCCGCCGAGAGCAGCCCGACGAGCTGGAGTCCGCGGCCGCCCTCGTCGGTGTCGCGGGCGCGCCGCCGCCGGGGCTGCACCAGGCCGGCGTCCCAGACCTCGCAGACCAGGGTCCGGTCCAGCAGCAGGCGCAGCCGGATCTCGCCCTCCCCGTACCGCAGGGCGTTGGTGACCAGTTCGCTCACGAGCAGCTCGGTGGTGTCCACCAGGGCCTCCAGGCCCCAGGCGACCAGCTTGGCGCGGGCCAGTTCGCGGGCCCGGCCGACCGAGCGGGCCTCGCGGGACAGCTGCCAGTCGCCGACGGCGTCCGCCGGCAGCCCCTGGACCCTCGCCATGAGCAGGGCGATGTCGTCCTCCCCGTGCCGGGTCTCCAGGCTGCCGAGGACGTGGTCGCAGACGTCCTCCAGCGGGCGGACCGGGTCGGTGAGCGCCTCGCGCAGGCCGCGCAGCCCCTCGTCGAGGGTGTGGTCGCGGGACTCGACCAGCCCGTCGGTGTAGAGGGCCAGCAGGGCGCCCTCGGGGAGTTCCACCTCGGTCTCCTCGAAGGGCTCGCCGCCCACCCCGAGCGGCATGCCGGGCGGTATCTCCAGCAGCAGCGGGCCCTCGCCGCCGGGTTCGACGAGCACGGGCGGCATGTGGCCGGCGTTGGCGATGGTGCAGCGCCGGGTCACGGGGTCGTAGACGGCGTAGACGCAGGTGGCGAGGTAGACCTCGGAGAGGTCGGCCTCGCGTTCGCGGCTGCGGGACTGCCGGCTGCCGGAGGCGCCGAGGCCGCGGGCCACCTCGTCGAGGGCGGCGAGCACCTCGGCCGGCTCCAGGTCGAGCAGGGCCAGGGTGCGGACGGCGGTGCGCAGCTCGCCCATGGCCACGGCGGCGCGCAGGCCGCGGCCCATCACGTCGCCGACGACGAGTGCGGTGCGGTGCCCGGGCAGCTCGATGACGTCGAACCAGTCCCCGCCGACCTCGGTGGCCGCGTTCCCGGGCAGGTAGCGGCACGCGATGTCCAGACCGGCCGCCTCCGGGTCGCCGGGGGGCAGCAGGCTGCGCTGGAGGATCAGGGCCCGTTCGTGCTCGCGCCGGTAGAGCCGGGCGTTGTCGATGGAGACGGCGGCCCGGGCGGCCAGCTCCACGGCCACGGCGCGGTCCCGCTCCCCGAAGGGCTCGCTGCCCTTGGTGCGGGAGAACTGGGCGAGGCCGACCACGGTGTCGTGGGCGACCATCGGCACGACGAGGGTGGACTGCACGAGGTCGTCGGGTCCGCCGCCCAGGACGAGGCGGGGCCGGGCGGTGCGCAGGGCGAGGGCGGCGGGCGAGGTGGCCGGGTAGCGGTGGGTCTCGCCGACGGCGACGGGGCCCACGCTGCCGGGCCCGGACAGCGGGGCGTCGGAGACCGCGCTGGCGAAGGCGACCCGGCGGAGTTTCGCGGAGGGCATCCGCAGCCCGCCGCCGCCCGCGGCCGAGGGCCGGGCGGGGGCGCCCGCGGTGCGCACCGGCCGGTCGTCGTCGCCGAGCAGCAGCCCGTGGTACAGGTCCACGGCGGCGAGGTCGCAGAAGCCGGGGACGGTGACGTCGAGGAGTTCGCGCGCGGTGGTCTCCAGGTCCAGGGAGCTGCCGATGCGGGCGCCGGCCTCGTTCAGGAGGGCCAGGTTGCGGCGGACCCCGGCGGCCTCGCGGGCGGCGAGGTGGCGGCGGGTGACGTCGGTGCCGAGGCCGGCGACTCCGACGGGGCGGCCGGAGGCGCCGTGGACGCGGTAGAGGTTGATGGACCAGTGGCGGTGTTCGCGGCTGCCGGGGGCGGCGCCGCTGATCTGGAGGTCGGTGACGGCCTCGCCGGTTTCGAGGACCCGGCGGAGGGCGGCGGCCATCCGGTCGGCCTCGCGGCGGGGGAGGTAGTCGTGGACGGTGCGGCCGCGGTGGTCCTCGGCGGCCCCGCCGAAGACGGTGGCGAAGCGGCGGTTGGCGCGCTGGACGGTGAGGTCGGTACCGAAGAGAAGAAAGCCGAAGGGAGATTGGCCGAATATCGCCTGCGAGGCGGCGAGGTCGGATTCGATCCGCCGCAGGGCCTGTACGTCGACGACGACGCAGAGCGCGGCCCGCTCGCCGAGCTCGGTCTCGGTGGGCATCACATAGATCTCGGCCACGGCCTCGGGGCCGTGGACCCCGTCCGTGCCGGAAGGCATCCGGAACGGAACCAGGCCGGTCCATTCCTTGCCGTCGAGGATCTCGGACATCCTGCGGCGGCCGCCGGGGCGCAGTTCCGCGGGGATGAAGGCCTCCACGGGGTCCCGGCCGACCACTTGGGAGGCGGGCAGGCCGAAGAGCTCCTCGGCGCGCCGGCTCCACTGGTCGACCAGCCCGTCGGGGCCGATCGAGAAGGACGCAACGCGTATGTGGTCATAGATCGAGCCAGGCGGACTGCTGTGCCACACGGCTTCGCGCCACGGCGCTCCGGGCACTTCTACGTGCTGTGCCTGCGCAGGTATTTCGCTCACGCGACCGTCCCCTCCAGCTCACCGCAACCGGACCGGCCTTGGACGAAGTATTCAGCACCACGGCCACGGACGGCACGGCGTTCACGATCACAGCAAGGTCTCGTTCGTTTTCCGCCTGTGATGCACCGGGCCCCGGGCGCCCCGCCGCGGCCTTCCGCGGTCCGGTGATCGTCGGCTTGTCCTCACACTGTTACTCACCAGGCAGGGCCAACTCGAACCACACGGTCTTGCCCGTCTTCCCGTGCCGGGTCCCCCAGCGCTGCGCGGAGACGGCGACCAGGTGCAGCCCGCGGCCGCCCTCGTCCTCGGGCGAGGCGACCCGCTCCCGGGGCGGATCCGGAAGCGGATCGGAGACTTCCACGAGCAGGGCGGGGCCGTGCGCGACCTGGCCCGTGGCCGGATTCTGCCGTACCAGCCGGACGCCGATGGGCCCGGACGCGTAGCGCAGCGAGTTGGTCACCAGCTCGCTGACCAGCAGGACGGTCACGTCGCCGACCGCGTCGAGGCCCCACGAGCGGAGGGCGCCGCGCACGGCGTGCCGGGCGGTGCGTACGGCGCCGGGCTCGGCGGGGAAAGCCCATTCGGCGCTGTCGGCGCAGTCGGATTCGGAATCGATCACGCCGATCACTTCCCGGGCCAGCAGGGGGACCCCAGTCCGGTTCGTCAGGGGGATGAGATGTGGATTAATAGCGACATACCCGATATCCGGGGCGTCGTACCGCCCCGCCACCCACCCACCGGCGCACTGTGGCACGAACGGCGTACACCCCCGGCCCCATGCGCCCCGTGCGGCGTACACGGCGGCAGCCGTGCGCCCGCCCGAGCGCGGCGCACGGGAGCACCCCGGGGCGCGGTCCCCGCCCGGCCCGCAGCCGGCGGGCGGCGCCGGGGCGCTGCCGGTCGGCGGTCGCGGCCGGGGCGGCGCCGGTCGGCGGTCGGCGGTCGGCGGTCGGCGGTCGGCGGTCGGCGGTCGGCGGTCGGCGGTCGGCGGTCGCAGCAGCGTGCGTCGGCGGTCGCGGCCGGGCGGTCCGAGTCGCCGGTCTCAGTCGGCGGTCGGGGCGGCGGTCGGAGCGGCGGCGCGCAGCCGGCGGCCGGCCTCGGCGACCGCGGGGCGGTCCTGGTCGAGCCAGTCCACGGCATCGAGTTCGTCCGGGCCCAGCCAGCGCAGCTCGTCGTGGTCCTCCAGCGGCTGCGGCTCCCCGGAGAGCAGGCGGGCGGTCCACACGTGCAGGACCAGTCCGGGCCTCAGCGGCCACTCCCCCGGGATCCTCTCCAGGGCCTCGGTCTCCACGCCCAGTTCCTCGCGCAGCTCGCGCACCAGGGCCTGGGGCACGGTCTCGCCCGGTTCGGCCTTGCCCCCGGGGAGCTCCCAGCGGCCTGCCAGCTCGGGCGGGGCGCTGCGGCGGGCGGCGAGCAGCCGCCCCTCATGGCAGACGGCTCCGCCCACGACCACTCGTACAGTCATGGACGGAGCCTATGGCACCCCCCGTTGGGGTCCTTCAGTTCGTCGTGGCGGTCTGACCGATCCGCTCGACCCAGTAGAGCTGCCGGTGCCCGTGGTCCTCCAGGCTGGCCGCCACCTTCTCGGCCTCGGCCTGGCTCGGGTACCTGCCCACCCGGTAGCGGTTGCCGTTGTCGTCCTGCCGTATGACCAGCCACGGGAGCTCGGCACCGCTGTCGTTCATCGCGCTTCACCCTCCGCTGACGTCCTCGCCCAGGAAACCGCAATACGCATATGCCTGAGCTTACGCCCGACCTTCACGGAGCGGATACGGGTTTTCACGAAGAGGTACCCCACGGCGTACGCATCCGGCCATGCGTACGGACGCGCCGTGCACGCACCCCCCGGGCGCACGCCGGCGCCGCGACGGGAGTGAAGGAGAGGGAAAGGGGGAGGGCCGGGCCCGGCGGCCGCGCTACCGGACCGGAAGGTGGTACGAGACCCGGTAGCGGTCCGCCGGGACCACCACGTCGGCCGTCTCCACGGCCCGGCCCGAGGCGTAGTACGTGCGGCTGATGACCAGCACCACGTGCCCGGGGACCCCGCCCAGGGTGAGGATCTCCTCCGCGAGGCCGGGACGGGCGCCGACCTCCTCGGCGACGTTGTCCACGACCACGTCGATGGCGGCCATCCGGTCCACCACCCCGCAGCCGCCCAGCGGGCCCTCCTCGGGCAGCATCACGGGGGTGCGGCCCGTGACGGCGAGCGGCTCCCAGGACGTGGACAGCATCATGGCCTCGCCCGCGTCGCGGAAGACGTACCGGGTGCACATGACCTTGTCCCCGGGCTCGATGCCGAGCCGCTGGGCCACCTCGGCCCCGGCCGTCGTCTGCTCGCTGCGCGACTCCCAGGTGCCGCGCGCGGCCGCGTCGGCCTGCTCCTGCCGGAACGGGGTCGAGACCCCCCCGGTGCGGTACCCGGAGCGGGCCACCCGGCGCGGCACCGGCTGCTCGCGCACGTAGGTTCCGGAGCCCGAGCGGCCCTCCACGAGCCCCTCCGCCATGAGGACCTTGCGGGCCTCCAGGGCGACCGTGTCGGAGACCCCGTACTCCTCGCGGATCCGGGCCTGCGAGGGCAGCCGGGTATGCGGGGGCAGGGACCCATCGACGATCTTCCGCCGCAGATCCCCTGCGACACGCAGATAGGCCGGCTGCTCACCGAAAGTCACGGGCCACTCCCATCAGGTTGACAGACAGCGACAGCCTGGCAACCTACGGTTGAAGACCGCAAGCAAAGGCCATGGCTTCACCCGATGTGATGGCCGAAGAGGCCCGTACGGAGCAGCGGGGCCGGGAGCAGCGCAAAGGGGCGGCCGCGGAGGGCGGCCGCCCCTTCACTCCGGAGCTTTCCGGACGTCCGGGATGCGCAGGACGTTCAGGACCTTCGCGACGCCGGGGAACCGGCCCCGGGGCTCAGAACTGCAGGGCCCAGGAGTCGATCTTGCCGGTGTCGACGTTGGCGTTGTCGTTCACGCGGAGCTTCCAGGTCCCGTTCGCCACCTCGGAGGAGGCGTTGACCGAGTAGGTCTGGAGGATGTTGTCCGCGCTGCCGCCGCTGCGGTTGTGCAGGGTGTAGACGGAGCCGTCCGGCGCGACCAGGTCCACCTTCAGGTCGCCGATGTAGGTGTGCTTGATGTCGACCGCGACGCTGAGGGTGGCCGGCGCGTTGCCCGGGACCCCGCTGACCGTGATCGGGGACTCCACCGTGGCGTTGTCGTTGATCGCGTAGTCGCCGGTGTTCTCGAACCGCGGGCCGGGCGGGACGGTGGTGCCGCCGCCCACGAACAGCAGGCGGTTCGGGGAGCCGGTGCCGGGGCTGCCGACCACGTTCGGGGTGGCCGCGTTCACCAGGGCGGTGCTCACCTGGGCCGGGGTGCTGGAGGGGTTCTGCGACAGGTAGACGGCCGCCGCGCCCGCGACGTGCGGGGAGGCCATCGAGGTGCCGGAGATGGTGTTCGTCGCCGAGTCCCCGCTGTTCCAGGACGAGGTGATGGAGGAGCCGGGGGCGAACAGGTCGAGCACGGTGCCGTAGTTGGAGTAGCTGGCCTTGGCGTCGCTGCTGGTGGTCGCACCCACCGTGATCGCCTCGGTGACCCGGGCCGGGGACTTGGTGTTCGCGTTGGTGGACTCGTTGCCCGCCGCCACCGCGTACGTGATGCCGCTCGCGATGGAGTTGCGCACCGCCGTGTCCAGTGCCGAGTCGGCGCCGCCGCCGAGGGACATGTTCGCCACCGCCGGCTTCACCGCGTTCCGGGTGACCCAGTCGATGCCCGCGACGACCTGCTCGGTGGTCCCGGAGCCGGAGTTGTCGAGGACGCGGACGCCCACGATCTTCGCCTTCTTCGCGACGCCGTACGAGGTGCCCGCGACCGTGCCGGCCACGTGCGTGCCGTGGCCGTGGCCGTCCTGCGCCGTGTTGTCGTTGTCGATCGCGTCGTAGCCGTACGAGGCCCGGCCGCCGAAGTCCGAGTGCGTGATGCGCACACCGGTGTCGATGATGTACGCGGTGACGCCCTCGCCGGCCTTGTCCGGGTAGGTGTAGCTGGAGTTGAGGGGCAGCGCCTTCTGGTCGATCCGGTCCAGGCCCCAGGACGGCGGGCTGGGCTGGGTGCCGTCGATCGTGAACTTGCGGTTCTGGACGACCGACTTGACCGCGGGGTCCGCGGCCAGCTTGCGGGCCTGCGCCTCGGAGACCTGCACCGAGTAGCCGTTGAGGGCCGTCTTGTACGTCCGGCGGATCTGCGCCCCGTACTCGCGGGCCAGGGCCCGGCCGGCGGCGGAGTCGGCGACGGCCCCGTCCAGGGTCACGATGTAGCTGTTGGGGACGGATCCGGGGGCGCCGGCGTTCTCGATGACGCCTTCCGCCGCGGCGCCGGGGGCGGCCGAGGCGGGGAGCGCGGAGGCCGCGCCGAGCACGAGCGCGACGACGGCGGTCGCGCTGAGGCCGGCGATCTTCCGGCGTGATGGACGCATCACGGTCATGTGAGGGGTCCTCCTCATAGGTGGTGCGCTGCGGGGGGTGATGCAGGCATGGACATGACAACGCTGTGCGGCCAACTCCCGCCTGCATCCGAAAGGTTGACCCACCTCACCGAGATCCCACAAGAGGACAGCCGACGCTTCACAGGCACGCCACACGGCGGTCACGAAAGGCCCCGGACCGGCGGCCGGGCACCCGCACCCGGCTCGCAGCCGCCATGAACTGGGCCTCCGCCGCCGCAGCCCGCACCCGGAAGATCGCCCCGCCCGGCCGCCCCCCGGGTCCCCGCAGCGCGAAGATGCGGCTACTCCCCGAAGTCGGACCGCCCCGCCCGCCACGCAGGTGTCGGATTTTCGCGCGCGCACCGGGCCCCCGGGGTGATGGACTGCCCCCATGACCACTCACCGCCCGCAGCAGCGCACCCAGGCCGAACTCGCCGAGACCTTCCGCTCCTTGCACGTCCCCGGAACCCCGCTCGCCCTCGCCAACGCCTGGGACGTGGCCAGCGCCCGGGTCGTCGAGTCCGCCGGGGCCCCGGCCGTGGCCACGACCAGTGCCGGAGTGGCCTGGAGCCTGGGCTCCCCGGACGGGGACGCGATCGCCCGGGACCGGGCGGTGGAGCTGGTGGCCCGGGTGGCCGCCGCCGTGTGGGTGCCGGTGACCGCCGACATCGAGGGCGGGCACGGCGCGGACGCGGCGGCCGTCGGGGAGACCGTGGCCCAGGTGATCGCCGCCGGCGCGGTCGGCATCAACATCGAGGACGCCGACCGGGACCCGGCCGAGCTCGCCGACCGGATCGCCGCGGCCCGGGCGGCCGCCGACGCGAGCGGGATCCCGCTCTACATCAACGCCCGCACGGACACCTACCTGTTCGGGCTCGGCGAGCCGGGCCCCGCCCGGCTGCGCGAGACCCTGGCGCGCGCCGAGCGCTACCTCGCCGCCGGGGCCAGCGGCATCTTCGTGCCCGGCACCACCGACCCGGACACCGTGGCCGCGCTGGCCAAGGGCATCGACGCCCCGCTGAACCTGCTGGTCGGCCCCGGGGACCCGGGCGTGGCCGAACTCGCCGCCCTGGGCGCGGCCCGGATCACCCTGGGTTCGGCCGTGGCCTCGGCCGCGTACGCGGTGGCCGCGCGGGCCACCCGGGAGCTGCTGACCGCGGGCACCTACACGGCGGTCGAGGACGGGGTGCCGTACGGGGAATTGAACGGGCTGCTGAAGGGCTGAGAAGAGGGGAGCCGCCCCCCTCCGGCGGCCCCTGCGCCGCCCCCCTGCCGCCCGGCTCCAGAAGGGTTTCCCGGGGATCCTGCCCGAAAGCGGGCAGGATCCTGGCCCGAAGACCCTCCGGTCCCTAGGATCTTGGATCATGCGCATATCAAAACCCGCGGAAACGGACCAGCCGTCCCCGAGGACGGACCCCGTCCCGGGCGCCCCTGCGCGCCGGGTCACCGGAGCCGTCTGGGCCGCCCTCGGCATCGTCTACGTGGTCTGGGGCTCGACGTACCTGGGCATCCGGATCGTCGTCGAGACCATGCCCCCGTTCCTCTCCGCGGGTGCCCGCTTCGTCACGGCGGGCCTGCTGCTCGCCGGGCTGGTGGCCTGGCGGCAGGGCCCGGCGGCCCTCCGCGTCACGCGGGCGCAGCTCGGCTCGGCGGCCCTGGTGGGCCTGATGCTGATCCTCGGCGGCAACGGGCTGGTGGTGCTCGCCGAGCAGTCGGTGCCCTCGGGGCTGGCGGCCCTGCTGGTGGCCGCCGTGCCGATGTGGGTGGTGCTGATGCGGACGGCCACCGGGGACCGGCCGCCGCTGCCCACCCTGGGCGGGGTGGTCGTCGGCATGGCGGGGCTGGCGGTGCTGACCCTGCCGGGGCTCAGCGGCGAGGTGCGGCTGTCCGGTGTGCTGATGATCCTGGTCGCCGCCCTGCTGTGGTCGCTCGGCTCCTTCTCCGCGGGCAAGCTGCCGATGCCGGGCAACCCGTTCACGGCGAGCGCGTACGAGATGGTGTTCGGCGGGATCGCGGCCCTGCTGACCGGGCTGGTCCGGGGCGAGCACCACGGCCTGCACCCGGGGGACTTCTCCGCCCGCTCCTGGGTGGCCCTGGCCGCCCTGGTGCTCGTCGGCTCCCTCGTGGCTTTCACCGCGTACGCCTGGCTGCTCCAGTCGGCCCCGCTGTCACTGGTGTCCACGTACGCGTACGTGAACCCGGTCGTGGCCGTCTTCCTCGGGGCGCTGGTCCTGAACGAGGCGCTGACCTGGCCGATCCTGGTCGGCGGCGCGATCGTGGTGGCCGGGGTCTGCGTGATCGTGAGCACCGAGCGGCGCGGCTAGTGCGGTGACCGCAAAAGGCCCGGCGCCAGGCCGATCCCGGTCCGGCCCGGCGCGCGCCGCCGGGTCCGCCCCCGTGCGGGCGGTCAGCCCTTCGCGGCCGCCTCGTACAGGGCCTTGGCCCGGTCGTCGAAGCGGGCGGCGGTGGAGTCCGCATCGGTGTCCCCGCCGCTCAGCACGGCGATCAGGCGGCCGGCGCTGCCCTTGGCCCCCCGGTCGGCCACCCAGGGGCTGCCGCTGGTGCCCGTCCAGAAACCGGCGCAGTTGATGTAGAGCATGCCCTCCTCGTCCTCGTCCTCGGAGGTCTGCGTGGTGCAGGACACCGGCCGGTTCTCCGGGTTGTGCTCCTCCTGCGGGTAGCCGACCACCGTGACGTCCCGCTCGGCCGCCGAGTCCCAGTCGGGCGAGGGGGCGGCCCCGTGGCCGACCGCGTCCTGGACGCTGCGGCCGTCCCCGTCGGGCTCGATGGTGAGGAAGGCGAAGTCGGCCGTGTCGTCCCCGTAGAGCCGCCAGCGGTCGTCCACGTGCACCGAGGCCACCTTCCAGGTGCCCAGCGGCCGCCGCCCGGCCCCCTCACCGGAGAAGCCGGGGGCGAAGGAGAGCTTGCCGATGGCCAGCCCGTCGTGCGCCAGCTCCCCCGGCTCGCCGTCCTCCCCGGCGGGGCTCACACAGTGCGCGGCGGTGGCGACCACGTTGCCCTTCGGGCTGTCGACCACGCTCGCCGTGCACCAGTGCTCCCCGTCGGCCATGAGCACGCCGACGGTGGGGAAGGCGAGCGGGGCCGTCTCGTCGTACTTGAGCACGGCCACGGCGAACAGGGTGGCGGTGCCGGCCGCGGCCGCGGCCAGGCCCTTGAACCAGGTGCCCATCAGACGTCGGGTGCGTCTTCACGGCCGGCGGCCGGAACCGGGTCGGGGGTCGGGGCGAGCAGCACCCTGCTGATCCACTCCAAGGAACCCTCCCTCATGCCGCGGACGTAGGACTTCCCGTTGTGCTCCCCATCCTCGATCACCTGGAGGCGGGTGTGCACGGGACCGCGTCCGTACAGGCGCATGAAGCGCTCCAGCTTGGCGCGCCCGGTCTCGCGGGTGCCGATCTGGAAGTTCACGTAGACGGCCGGGCCCTTCGCCGCGATCAGCCGGCGGGCGAGCAGCTCCGGATTGTTGGCGTCCATCTCCCTGCGGTGGCCCTTCCACAGCGGGGAGTCCGGTGCCGTCTCCGGGCCGGAGGCGATGACCGCCTTGAAGCGCTCGGGGTACTTCATGACCTGTTTGAGGGCCACGAACCCGCCCGAGGAGGAGCCCATGAAGGCCCACCCGTCGCGGGACTCGAAGGTCCGGAAGTTGGCCTTCACGAAATCCGGGACGTCTTCGGCCATCCAGGTGCCCATCTTGGGCTGCCCCGGGATGTCCGAACCGTCGTAGTAGAACTTCTTGTCGGGGTTCAGCACCGGCATGACGAGGATGAACGGCAGGCTGGTGCCGTTGCGGACCCCGTCCGTGACGGCCTTCTGGAGGCCGAGGCCGGTGCCCATCCAGTAGTTCTTCGGGTAGCCGCGGCCGCCGGGCAGCGAGATCAGCACCGGGAAGGCGCTGCGCGCGTACCGCGGGTCCTCGTACTCCTTGGGCACCCACACCCACACGTCGCCGGTGAACCCGGACTTCGCCCCGACGAGGGTGGTGCGCCCGATCTCCGTCCCGTCCGAGAGCCGCGAGGCCCGTACGAAGTCGGCGGAGGGGCCCTTGGGCATGCTCACGCCCGGACGCCCGGGCAGCGGCTCCTGCGCGGGGTCGGGGCGGCCGAAGGAGATGGGCCGGCCGTTCTCGGAGAGCAGGCCGAGCTTCCAGGCCGCGCCGCCGGAGGCGAGCAGGGCGCCGACGAGCACCCCGCAGACCAGCAGCAGGCGCCGGGCGCGCCGCCGCCGGGGGGCGGGCGGCGGCGGGGCGGGGTGGCCGTGGCCGGTGTACGGGGGGTACGGGGGCACGGCGGTCACCCCGCGTCCGGTACGGGCTTGGCCATGACCTTGCTGATCCACTCCAGGGAGCCTTCCTTCATGCCCCGGACGTAGTCCCAGCCGTTGTGGTCGCCGTTCTGGATGACGCGGGTGGTGATCTTCACCGGGCCCTTGCCGTAGTCCTTCTCGAACTTCTTCAGGCGGGCGAGGTCCTGGCTGCCCTCCTTGGTACCGATCTGGAAGTTGACGTACACCTCGGGGCCGGTGCCGCGGCTGAGCTTCTCGGCGAGCTTGCCGGGGTCGTTGGCGTCCATCAGCTTCTTGTCCCCGCGCCACAGCGGGGAGTCGGGGGCGGTCTCGCCGCCGCTCGCGATGACCGCCTTGAAGCGGTCGGGGTGCTGCATGACCATCTTCAGGCCGACGAACGCGCCGGAGGAGTTGCCCATGAAGGCCCAGCCGTCGCGCGAGGTGAAGGTGCGGAAGTTGGCCTTGGTGAAGGCGGGGACGTCCTCGGCCATCCAGGTGCCCATCTTGGGCTGGCCCGGGATGTCGGAGCCGTCGTAGTAGTTCTTCTCGTCCGGGTTGAGCACCGGCATGATCAGGATGAAGGGCAGGCTGGTGCCGTCCTTGACCCCCTCCGTGACGGCCTTCTGGAGGCCGAGGCTGCGGTCCGCCCAGTAGTTCGTCGGGTAGCCGTTGCCGCCGGGGAGGGAGATCAGGACCGGGAAGGCGCTCTTCGCGTACTTCGGGTCGTCGTACTCCTTGGGGACCCAGACCCACACGTCGCCGGTGAACCCGGACTTCGCGCCGGTGAGCCGGGTCTTGGCTATGGAGGTGCCGTCGTCCAGGCGGGTGGTGCGCCGGAACTCGGCGGCCGGGCCGGTGGGCATGGAGACCCCGGAGGCCTTGTCCTCCTCCTTGGCCCTGCCCGTCGCGCCCGCGCCGTCCCCGCCCGCTGCGGCGGGGGGCCGGCCGAAGGTGACCGGCTCCCCGTTGTCGTTGAACCAGTCGAGCTTCCAGCCGGTGAAGCCGACGCCCGCGAGCACCGCCGCGGCGAGCACCGCACTGATCCAGATCCGGCGGCGCGAACCCCGGCGCGGGGCGGGCGGCTCCTCGCCGCCGCCCGCGGGGGCGGGCGCGGCGGGGTGCCCGGGCTGCCCGCCGTAGGGGGCGGCCCCGCCGCGGGGCGGCTGCGGCGGCCCGGCGTACTGCGGCGGCGCGGGGTACGGCTGCCCGCCGTACGGACGGTCCGCGTAGGCCTGCTCCCCGTACGGACGGTCCGCGGAGGCCTGCCCGCCGTACGGGCGGTCCGCGTAGGCCTGCCCGCCGTACGGACGGTCCGCGTAGGCCTGCTCCCCGTACGGCTGCGGGACCGGCCCGGGCCGGTCCGCGTACGGGCGCGGCGCGGCCTGCTGCCCGTACCCCTGCTGCTGGTACGGGTGGCCGTACGGCGGCGGTGCCTGCGGGGGGCCGGACTGCGGCCCGCCGGGCCAGGGCGCGCCCTGCGGCTGCCGCGGCTGCTGCGGAGGCCCGGCCGGCGCCTGCGGCTGCTGCCCGTACCACTGCTGCTGCGGCTCGTGGCCCTGCCCCTGGTCCCCGTGGGAATTCGGGTACGGCTGGTCATCGGGCCGCGGGCCTGGCGGGTACTGGTGCACGGAACTCGCTCCGAACGGTCATGCCTGCCCCCCACGGGACAGATCGGCTGGGCATCCCCGCCCTACCTGATGCGATCTGCGCCCAAAGGGTTGCAATCCCGCCCGGAACATGACCGGAGTCTCACTCGCGCCCGCCGCTCAGTGCCGCCAGTAGCTCGGCACCCGGTCGTCGCGGGCCCGGGTCAGCGGATCGTGCACCAGCCGCAGCAGGGCCCCGGCCGGGACGACCACCAGGTGGTAGAGCAGGGCCAGCCCCGCCCGCCGTGCCGGTTCAGTCCATGGGGATGGACGCACGCCAGTCCCCCTCCTCGCGCCATTCGGGCTGGGCCGGCTTCTCCAGCAGGAAGTCGCCGAGCACCAGCAGGTCGATGTGGGTGCGCATGAAGCAGGTGTAGGCCTCCTCCGGCGTGTTCACGATGGGCTCGCCGCGCACGTTGAAGGAGGTGTTCACGAGGACCGGGCAGCCCGTGCGCTCGCGGAACTCGGTGAGCAGCCGGTGGAAGCGCGGGTTGCGGTCCGCCCCCACGGTCTGCACCCGCGAGGACAGGTCCACGTGGGTCACGGCCGGCACCTCGGACCTCGGCACCCGCAGCAGGTCCATCCCCCGCAGGTGCCCGGTGCCGGGCTGCGCCAGCCGCCGGGCCTCCGCCACCGGAGCCGTGATCAGCATGTACGGGCTCTCCTGCGGCAGGTCGAACCAGTCCTTGGCGTCCTCCGCGAGCACCGCCGGGGCGAAGGGCCGGAAGGACTCCCGGAACTTCGTCTTGAGGTTGAGCGTGGAGTGCATCCGCGGATCGCGCGGGTCGGCCAGGATCGAGCGGGCGCCCAGGGCCCGGGGCCCGAACTCCATCCGGCCCTGGAACCAGCCGACCACCCGGCCCGCGGCCAGCTCGGCCGCCACCCGCCCGGGGACCTCCCGGGCGGGGAGCCGGGTGTACGGGATCCCGCGGCCGGTCAGGAAGGCCTCGATCTCCTCGGGCCCGTACTCCGGGCCGAGGAGGGAGCCCGCCATGGCGTCCGTGCCCCGCGCCACGTGCGGCCGGGGGGCGCCGCGGCGGTGCGACTCGGCCAGGGCCGCGCCCAGGGCGCCGCCCGCATCGCCCGCGGCGGGCTGGATCCACACCTCGTCGAAGAGGCCCTCGGCGACGATCCGGCCGTTGGCCACGCAGTTGAGGGCCACCCCGCCGGCCAGGCACAGCCGCCGCTCGCCGGTCCGCTCCCGTACCGTGCGGGCCAGCTTCAAGGCGATTTCCTCGGTGACCTGCTGCACCGAGGCCGCGAGGTCGAACTCGCGGTCGGTGAGCGGTCCTTCGGGTTCCCGGCGGGGGCCGCCGAACAGCTCCTCGAAGCCGGCGCCGACCATGGTGCGGCCGTGCAGGAAGGTGAAGTGGCGCATGTTGAGCCGGAAGGAGCCGTCCGGTTTCACGTGGACGAGCTTCTCGCGGATCAGCTTGGCGTAGCGCGGGGTGCCGTACGGGGCGAGGCCCATCAGCTTGTACTCGCCGGAGTCGACCTTGAACCCGCAGAAGTAGGTGAACGCGGAGTACAGCAGGCCCAGCGAGTGCGGGAAGCGCAGCTCGCCCAGCGGGCGCAGCCGCCGTCCGCTGCCGTGCCACATGGTGGTGGTGGCCCACTCCCCCACCCCGTCGATGCACAGCACGGCCGCCGACTCGTACGGGCTGGGGAAGAAGGCGGAGGCCGCGTGGGTGAAGTGGTGGCGGTGCACGGACACCGGCGGGAGGTGCAGCCCGCCGGACTGCTCCCGCAGGGTCCGGGCCACCTCCTCGCCGGCCTTCCGCTTCCAGCGCAGCCACTGGGGGAGGGTGTCGCCGAACACCTGCCGGCCGCCGGGCGAGGCGGCCAGCCAGGTGGCCAGCACCCGGCGGAACTTGAGCGCCGGGTCCTCGTAGAACGCGATCCCGGCCAGGTCGCCGAAGCCGGCCCCGGCCTCGCGCAGGCAGTAGTCGACCGCCCGGGCGGGGAACTCGGGCGTGTGGCGGCGGCGCGTGAAGCGCTCCTCCTGCGCGGCGGCCAGCGGCACGCCGTCGGCCACGAGGGCGGCGGCGCTGTCGTGGTAGTACGCCGAGATGCCCAGGATCAGTTCCGGCACGGGCGGACCTCCTCCTCGTCTCGTTTCGTGGTGCCTCGTCCTGCCCCGCGGGCCTCAGAACAGGGGGTAGACCGAGGCGTCGTCGTCGGGCTGGCGGCGCATGCGGCCGCCGCCGCGCCGGGCGCCGGCCGCGGGGGCTCCGGCTTCGGCTCCGGCCGCGTCCTCCGCCTCGGGGCCGGTCCCGGCCGCCTCCTCGGGCCGGCGGTCCGCGGTGCGGCGCAGCAGCCGGTCCGGCAGTCCCTTCAGTACGGACATGGGTGCTCCTGCTCCTGTTTCCGGGTCTCAGTCGAGGTCGAGGTGCTCGGCGATCAGCCGGGCCGCCGTGTCGTAGCCGAGGTCCGTGCAGTGCACCCGGTCGATGAACAGCCAGTCGGTGGGCGCGGCGGCCGCACCCAGCAGCGGGTTCAGGTCGAGGAAGGGCACTGCGGCCTCGGCGCAGCCCGCGGCGATCGCGTCCGCGTAGGCGCGGCCGACGGCCATGGTGGAGATGTCGTTGTGGTAGCGCAGGAAGTTGGACACTCCGTCCAGCTCGTCGAAGAGGGCCTGCTCCTCCTCGGTGGGCGTCTCCCGCACCCAGGGGGCGAGGGGCTGGAGGACGTAGTGGAGCCGGGCGCCGATGCCGTCGGCCAGCGCCTTCCACGTGCCGAGGTGGCGGACGGTCAGTTCAGCGGCGTGCGCGATGCGTTCGGCTGCGCTCGGGACGGTTTCGGGGGCGGCGCCGCAGTCGAAGAAGGCGCCGTGCCGGCCCTGCTGTTCGGCGGGCAGCCGGCTGAGCACGAGGTTGTTGACCCCGGAGCAGAGCACGATGTCCTCGACCTGCGGCAGCAGCTGCCGGAAGAGGGTGGCGAGCATCAGCTCCTGGACCGAATTGTGGCTCTGGCCGGTGAAGTTGAGCCAGGGCAGCCGGGGGGCGTGCGCGGTCCACAGCCGGGAGGCCACGGTGGCGGCATCACCCGTGGCGCCGACCCCGTACATCGCGGAGCTGCCGGCGAGGACGCGTACCGGTCCGGCCGGGCGGTCGCCGGCGACGGTGGCGAGGGCGTCCGCCGGGCCCCGGGTGTACCGGAATCCGTGGGCGTCCGTCGTGGAGACGGGGGTCTTCTCGTCTCCGTGCTGGAAGAAGCCGATGTAGGGCTGGTCCTCCAGGTCGAAGGTGTAGTGCTCCATGTGCGGGGTGAGTTCGGCGCGGGGCGATGACATGCCGCGGGGCCTCCCGGTCCTGGTGTGCGGGGTGGGTCGGGGATCAGGGGTCAGTGGGCGGCCGGCGGCAGGTCGTACAGCGCGCCGGGCAGGTCCTCGCGGATCAGGTCGGAGTTGACGGCCATGGCGGCGAGTCCGCCGCTGGCCGCGGCCATGGCGCCCTGCTGCATGTTGTTGCCGAGGTCTCCGGCCACGTACAGGCGCGGCAGGCTGGTGCGGCCGCGCTCGTCGGTCTGTACGGACTCCAGGTCGGGGGCCTCCAGCCAGGGGCGCAGCGGCTCCACCCGGGGCTCGGTGTCCATGTGGAGGAAGAGCGCGCCGAAGACGGCGCTGCCGCCGCCGTCGAAGTGCACGGCCACCCCGTCCTCGTGTGCGGACAGGCGGGTCACCTTGTCGGCGAGGGTGGGGATGGCGGCGGCGTCGAGGCGGCCCTGCTCGTCCGCCGGGAGCTCGCGGCCGTCGGAGAGGTAGGTGATGGAGTCGGTCCAGGCGGTGAGGGTGGTGGCCAGGCACTCGCTGGGCACGGTGCCGCCGTAGACGCCGAAGCTCTTGCCGCGCACCTCCCAGCCGTGGCAGTACGGGCACTCGAAGACGGCCTTGCCCCACAGCTCCTCGATGCCGGGGACGGGAGGCAGCTGGGAGCGGACGCCGGCCGCGTAGAGCAGGGTGCGGGCGCGGAAGGTGCCGGACTCCTTGGTGGTGACCTCGACGAAGGTGTCGCCGGGCAGCACGGACACGACCTCGTCGTCCCGGAACGACACGTCGTAGGCGCCGAGTTCGGCCCGGGCGCGGGAGCGGAAGTCGGCGATGGTGACGCCGTCGTTGGTGATGAGGTTGTGCATCGTGCCGGCGGCCATGTTGCGGGCGTCGCCGGAGTCGACGACCAGGACCCGTCGGCGGGAACGGCCCAGGTACAGGGCGCCGTTCAGGCCGGCCGGGCCGCCTCCGACGATGATGGTGTCGTAGAGGTCGGTGGTCATGGTCACTCCTTGTCGGAAGCTTCGGTACGGGGTGTCCGCGGGCCCAGGGGCGCGAACAGCAGCAGGGAGCCGGCCGTGAGGGCCAGGCCGGCGGTGACGAAGACGGCCGGGACGGACGTGATCCGGGCCAGCGCTCCGCCGAGGGCGGCGCCGACCGGCATGGCGCCCCAGGCGCACAGCCGGGACACGCTCATCACCCGGCCCTGGAAGGCCTCGGGGGTGAGCCGCTGGCGCAGGGAGACGACGGGGATGTTCCAGCCCATCATCACGATGCCGTTCAGGAACAGCGCGAGTCCGGCCTGCCAGGCGGTGCGGGACAGGCCCACGGCCGCGTAGGCGGCCCCGGAGAGGGCCAGCGACCAGCAGGCCAGCCGTCCGGTGCCCAGCCGGTCGGTGCCCCAGGGGACCAGCCAGCTGCCGGCCACGGCGCCCAGGGAGCCGGCGGCCATCAGGAGTCCGTAGCCTGTGGCTCCGAGGCCCAGGCGCTGTTCGCCGAGGAGGACGAGCAGCGAGAAGGTCGCGGAGAAGGCCAGGCCGTACAGGGCGCTGGCGGCCAGGGTCAGGCGCAGGACGGGGTGGCCGAGGACGAAGCGCAGGCCGGCGCGGATGCCCTGGAGGACGGTCTCGGGGGCGGGTCCGCCGGGGGTGCCGGCTGCCGCCGTTCCCTCCTGCCCGCCCTCCTGCACGCCCTCGCCGGTGCCGTCCGGTTCCGCCGGACCGCCCGTGCGGCGGCGGCCCGCGCCGGCGGTGGCCAGCCCGGCGAGGAGCACGGCGGCGATCGCGTACAGGGAGCCGCCGACGCCCAGGGCCACGGTCGCGGCCACCCCGATGAGCAGGCCCGCGAGCGGGGGTCCGACCATCTCGTTGAGCACGGTCTGCGCGGTCTGGAGCCGGCCGTTGGCCCGTTCCAGGTTCCGGTCGTCGACGAGTCCCGGGAGCATCGCGGGGGCCGCGGTGTCGGCGAGGGTCTCGGCGATGCCCAGCAGGAAGGCGAGCACGTACAGCACGGCGAGGGGCGGCCGGGCGGCGAACAGCGGTACGGCGGCCAGCAGGGCGGCGGCGCGCAGCAGGTTGCTGTACAGCACGATGCGGCGCCGGTCCCAGCGGTCGGCGAGCACGCCCGCGGGCAGCGCGAACAGCAGCCAGGGCAGCATGTTGACGGCCGTCAGCCCCGCCACCGCCGCCGGGTCCGGGTGTCCGGAGACCACGAGCAGCGGGAGCAGGGTACGGGTGATGCCGTCGCCGGCGTTGGACGCGGCCGACGAGCCCCACAGCCACCCGAACGGGCGGCCGAGGGGCGGGGCGGCGGCGGACGACGGCGCCTTCTCGGCGGTGGCGGCGCTAGCCATGGGACCGGCTCACTCCTCGTCCCAGCCCCGCGAACCCAGCAGCCGCTCGCCGAGCGGGCTGAGTTCGGCGGGCCCCCACAGCAGGTGCTCCTCCTTGCGGACCCCGCCCTCCGGCGGGTGCGGGGGCACCCGGTCCCGCCAGAAGCGGACCCGGGCCTCGGCCATGCCCTCGATGTCGGGGCGGGCGGGGGCCATGGTGAGGTACTGGGCCATCCGCACCTGGTCCTCGGTGATGTTGGGGTGCACCCCGTGCGGGAGCAGGCTGTTGAAGATGATCAGGTCGCCCGGGTTCACGCTCGGCGTGGTGATCTCGTAGCCGGTGATGTCGGGGGTGTACGGGTCGCGGTCGGCGGGCTGTGCGGCCACCCAGTCCTTCCAGTGGGTGAAGATCTCCGGCACGCACTGGAAGCCGCCGATCTTCTCGTTGCCCTCGGTGAGGGAGAGCACGGACTGGCAGCTGAGCGGCAGCGGGTCGGTGGAGGTGTCCACGTCCCAATGGATGAAGCCGTCGAACTCGCGCTCGCCGTGGTTGGGCGGGTTGACGTTCGCGAAGTCGATGGTCACCCACAGGTCGGGGCGGTCCCAGATGTCCACGAAGGCGTCGTAGACCCGCCGGGTCTGCCGGTTGTCCCACTGGGCCTGGTGGTTGTACATCTCGACGAGGCCGCTGTGGCCGGGCAGCCGGTCGTTGCCGGTGTGCGGGGAGGTCCAGGTCGACGGGTCGTCCGGACGCATGTCGAGGAATTCCATGAGGGCGTTGCGCAGGTTCTCGGCGTTCTGCTCCGGGACCGCCTCGCGGATGATCACGTAGCCCTCGGTGATCCACTGCTCCCACTCGGCGGGGGTCATGGCCCGCAGCGGCAGGGTCTTGCGGATGTCTCTCAACTGGACGCTAGCCACGGGGCTCCCTCGCTTCGATGATCGTGTGGTGTTCGGGCAGGACGACGGCGTCCAGCACGGTGCCGGCCAGCAGGTCCAGCGCCTCGTCCAGGCCGTTGAGGATGGGCCTGCCGTTGTCGTTGGCGCTCGCGCTGATCAGCATCGGCAGCCCGGTGAGCTCCCCCACCCGGTGGCACAGCCGGTGCAGGTCGGGCTGCACCTCGGCGCGTACGGTCTGCACCCGGGCGGTGCCGTCGATGTGCCGTGCCTGGGAGAGGAGTTCGGCGTGCTCGTCCCGGACCCGGGCGGTGAAGAGCATGGTGTCGGTGTGGTCGAGGGGCCCGGTGAAGTACCGGTCGGCCAGCTCCTCGGGGCAGACGGGTGCCACCGGGTGGTACCACTCGCGGCCCTTGACGGTGCGGGACAGGTGCCGGCGGGCGCCCAGCCAGTGCGGGGAGACCAGCAGCACCCGGTGGCCGAGCCCGCGGGGGCCGGTCTCCAGGTCCCCTTCGAGCCAGGCCACGGCCTTCTCCTCGGCCAGCATCCGGGCCACCTCTTCGACGACCTCCGGCCGGCCGGACAGGGTCCGCACCTCGTGCCCGGCCGCCTCGCCGGCCTTCCGCACCCCGGCCCCGGGCAGGGCCAGCGGCGGCCCGGCGTACGCGAGGGCGGGCCAGACCAGGCCGGTGAGCCGGGGCCGGTCCTCGGGCTCGGCGGCGGCGAGTGCCGCGCCGAGCGCCACTCCGGAGTCGTCGCAGCAGGTGGGCACGTACACCCAGTCGAAGCGGCCGGACTCGGCGAGGGCCGTGTTCGCGTTGATGTTGAGGGCGCAGCTGCCCGCGTAGCAGAGGGCCCGGTAGCCGGGGTAGCGGCGGCTGAGGCCGGTGATCAGGCCCACCAGGTCGAGTTCCAGGGCGGCCTGGAAGGTGGCGGCGAGGTGGCGGCAGTTGCGCTCGTACGGGCCGTGCCCGACCTCGACGACCTCGCCCTCGGCGGTGCGGAAGGCGTCGGGGAACACGGTGGCGTACGAGTGCACCACGTCGTCGTCCGAGGAGTCGGCCAGGCCCCCGTCGAGGTAGCCCCCGCTGTCCGGGTCGAACTCCCACCAGTCGTCCTCGTACCGCAGCGCGGTGCCGGCCAGCCACAGGTCGTCCAGCGGCGCGTACAGGTCGGGGGCGGCCCGCCGGGCCTGCTGCGGGACCATCATGGCCCGCAGGATCGGCAGCACCCCGCGGTGCGGGTCGCCGGTCGCGGCGAGGCCCATCAGCTTGCCGGTGTGGAACTGGCTGCCGTGGATGCGGCGGGCCAGGCCCTCGGCGACCAGGCCGAAGCGGGGCCCGGTGCGGTTGTTGAAGGACATGACCGGCGTCAGCAGGTCCCCGTCGCCGAGGCAGACCATGCCGCACTCGGCGTACGCACCGGTGCCGTCGAGGGCGACGACGAGGGCCCGCTCGGCCCCCGAGGCGTAGTAGGCCAGCGCCGCGTGGGCGTAGTGGTGGCGTACGGCGACCAGCTCGGGGGCGCCCGCCGGGGCGCCCCGGGTGGCGGCCGTCAGGTCGACGGGCCAGTCCTCCGCGGAGATGCGGCGGACGACGGCGTCGGCCAGGTCCCGGCCCGGGGCGGACCAGGCCGGGTCCAGGTTCACGAGGTCCACCAGCGCCGGGGGCAGCACCGGGCACACGGGCGTGTACCAGTCGGCGACCGCGACCCGGGTGACCGCGGTGCCCGCCGCGGCGGCCAGCTCGGCCGCCCAGTCGGCGACGGATCCGGCGACCTCGGTGCTGCCCCCGCAGACGTGCCGCTGCCCCACCCGGCGCTCGGCCTCGATGACGTGGAACCCGCCCGCGTCGGTGAGCGCGACGGCGGCGTCGTGCCCGAAGTGCATTCCTATCGTTGCCATGACCCTTGGTGACCTTCTGTTCTCAGACGTACGCCGCCGCGACCTGGGCGTGGTGGCGCTCCAGCAGGCCCTGCACGACCTCGCGCATGTAGCTGCAGTAGCCGGGGGACATCAGGTGGATGGAGCCGTTCTCCTCCTCCAGCGCGCCGGCCGAGCCGCCCGAGCAGGTGCCCTGGAGCTCGCAGCCCTGGCAGCCGGGGCCGTTGGTGTAGGCCCGCATGCCGTAGTCCTTGTAGGCGGGGGAGGTGAAGATGCCCTTCCAGTCGTCGATCGAGCCGAGCTTGCGGGCGGTGGCCTTGCAGGCGAACACGGAGCCGTTGGGCTCGATGGAGAGCTGGCGGCCGACGGCCGGGCAGGTCTTGTAGTCGGCGTGCTCGGCCCAGGTGGACTCGTCGATGATCATCTGGAAGGTCTGGTACCAGTAGCCGCTGAGCTGGACGCCGACGGAGCGGCCGTAGTCGACGGCCTCCAGCAGGCGCTGCGCCACGTCGCTCGGCTTGTGCTGCGCGAAGAACTCGTTGGCCTGGAAGGAGACGATCACGTCGAGGACCGGGATGCCGGCCTCGGCGACGAAGTCGATGAGCGGGGTGCCCCACTTGTCCCAGGTGTACTGGGAGAGCACGGTGGTGATGTTGACCGGGACCCCGGCCGCCTTCATGTCGAGGATCGCCTGCCGGACCACGCCCCAGGGGGTGCGCTGCTGCTGGCCGCCGCGGAACTCGCCGGTCTCGGGGACCAGGTAGTCGATGGAGACGGTGGTGTCGACCTTGTGGCGGGCGAGGGCGGCGAGCAGCTCCTTGTCGATGCGGGAGCCGTTGGACGTGAGGTCGTAGGAGAGGGTGACCCCGTCGTAGCTGTCGCCGAAGGTGCGCAGGACGTGCAGGATCGTGCCGCGGGCGAGGGTGGGCTCGCCGCCGAAGAAGGAGACGGTCAGGTGGCCGCCGCCGTTGGCCTTGCGCAGGGCGATGGCCTCGCGGATGGTCTTCTCCGCGACCTCCTTGGACATGTGCATGGAGGGGTTGCGGGACTCGCTGTCGCCCTTGTTCCAGTCGCCCTTGGCGAAGGTGGGGCCGGTGTCCTGGCGGGCGGTGCGCAGCTCGACGAGGACGGGGCCGGGCTTGACGGACTCGCCGGAGGTGTTGCGCTCCTCCACGCCGCCGTCGAAGTTGTACGCGAAGCAGCCCTGGCAGGAGAAGTTGCAGGCGTTGGTGAGCACGAGCTGGATCGAGGAGTGGAACACCCCGGTGCCCAGCACCTCTTCGCGGCTGTCGAGGAGGGCGGCGATCTCGGTGCTCTCGTCGTGCCCGGCCTCGACGAGGTAGCGGGACTCGATGAGGTCGCGCAGCGAGGCCTCGCTCACCCGGTCGCGGAGCTGCTCGATCCCCATGCCGGCGGAGGCCTCGTTGAGGAGGGCGATGGTCTCCGGGTCCACGAGGCGGGCGTTCCCGAAGAGGGAGTGGAAGGCGATGGTCTCACCGCGGGAATCGAAGTCGAATGCGTCGATACGGCCGCCGAACCGCGTGAAGTCGCGGTCCTGCCCCGAGCGGAGCGTACGAACGTAACGGGAGGACTGGTAGACGGAATTCGACATGGTGATGTCCCTGCTCTCGCGGCATCCGGAAATTCGACGGGGGATTCGGGCGCGGACGCGTGCGGCCCGCAGTGGCCCCAAAGGGTCCGTGGGGGGGTTGTCGGAGACGGGGCCCGGCTGGGACCGGGCCCCGGCTTCCGGCAGCGAGGTGTCAGGCCTCGGCGTCGTGCTTCTGCTGCTCGGCGGCCTCCGTGTCCTCCGCGAGGTGCTTGTGCGCGGGGACGATGGTGGGGGCGTTGCCCTTGTCCTGCGACACGAAGGCGCAGGGGCGCGGGCCCGCGGTGGCCGCGGGCTTCTCGATCTTCCGAATCTCGGCCATGTAGGCCTCCTCAGCTCGGTCCGGCTCGAACGCGGACCACTGAATCAGCAGGCAGGGGGGCTCGACAGAAGTCATCGAGACAGGGCCCGGGGCCGCTCGCCGTTACGGTCCGTGACATCCGGGCGGGGCGGGCGGAGCTGCTTCGCTGCGGCCGGGCAGACCGCCGGAAACCCCTTCCGACCTGGGGCGGAGCGGGTGACCGCGGGCGCCGCCAGGACCATGCGGATCCGGGCGGAGGCCATGATCATCACAGAACAGACCGGAACCTCTTATTCCATTGGATTGGAATCCTTTATTCCGACTGGCTTGTTTTCGCCGTTAGTGATGCCTAAGTCGGCCCGGAATCAGCCGTTCCGATCGACTCAAGGCCTTCGAAATGTTCCTCTACGTTCCTATTTCTTCGGATTCATCGGCGAGTTCCAGCCCTTGAGGAGCGCTCAAGAACCCCCTCCGACCACGGGAAACGGCCGCCGGGGCACCTCACAATCCGTGCGAATCGCCCCCGATTTCCATACCGCCCACGCGGTATCGGGCCCGGCCGCTGCCGTGGCCCCGGCGCCTTTGTCACAAAGTCGTGGCGGCCCACCGCAGCTCCATGGCGATCTGCGGGCCGGTTCCGCAACACTGCGCACGCCGGAACTGCCCGCCGACTGCGCCGTGAGGGACGCCCGTATGACTTCGGGGACATCGCACATCGAGGAACTCGTCCGGCGGCTCGACGGCGGGGCGGCCGATGCGATGGACGCCCGCGCCGGACTCATCGCCGCCGGGCCCGACTGCGTACCCGCGCTCGTCGCCGCGCTGCCCTCCCTCGGCGGCTTCGGGCAGCTCACCGCCATCGAGGTCTTCGGCGAACTCGCCGACCCCCGCTGCGGCCCCGCCCTGATCGCACTGCTCTCCGGCGGCAACGCCACCGTCCGCGAATGGGCCGCCCTCGCCCTCGGCGAACTCGGCATCGGCGAGGCGGCCGAGCCCCTGCGCCGCGCCTACCGGGCCTGCCTGGAGCGCAACCTCCCGCCGGACCGGACCGAGCCCGCCGGCATCCGCTGGGCCCTCACCCGGCTCGGCGCCCGCACCCCCTTCGTGCCCCCGCGCGCGGCCCGGCTCCAGACCGGCCGGCACGGGGACTGCCCCGCCTGGCCCGCCGTCCACTTCGGCGAGCTGGTCGACGAGTTCGCCGACCACGGGCAGCTGATCCTCGGCACCCAGTTCTGGCGCACCGAGGACGGCCGCACGTCCGCACTGCACAGCGTGCCCGCTCCCCCGGGCCAGCCCCCCGACTGGACCGCCCCCTGGAACGACCTCGTGGAATCGGCCCGTACGCGGACCCTGCGCCAGGCGGCCAAGGTGCCGGCCGGCGAGGCCGTCACCGTCACCTTCACCTGGCTGGACCGCACGGACCTGCGCCCCTGAACACCGCGGCGCCCCAGCCCCCGGGGGGCGCGGGCCTCACGGCACGAGGAAGGTCAGCACGGCCCGCGGGCCGCCCGCCCGGGGCACCAGCACCCGGGTGGTCCCCGGCCGCACCGCCCGGAGCTCCCACTCCCGCCACCCGCTCCCCCGCACCTGCCTGATCCGGCCCAGCAGCACCGAACCCCCGCGGGTGCCGGGCTCCTCCCCGGCCCCGCCCGCGGGCTCCGGCACGCGCAGCAGCGCCGTCTCCCCCACCGCGAGCCACCCGGCGAAACCGTCGTCCGCCGCCGTGAACAGCCGCCCGCGCGCCGGGGCTCCGAAACCGGTGCGGGAGGCGGAGGGGGCCGTTGCCGGGGCCGTCGCAGCCGGGTCGGAAACAGCCGGCGAGCCCGGAGAAACCGGGGACCCCGCGGAGGCCGTGCCCGTCGCGGCCGGCGGCCGCGGCGGTTCGGGGGCCTGCGGCAGGCCGCCCCCGCACCCGGTGAAGAGTGCGAGGGCGGCGAGGCAGGCCAGGCGGCGGTCAGCCACCGTCCCGCACGTTGAACGAGAGCAGCATCCGCGTCTGCCGGTCCAGCTGGAGACCGGTCGAGGCGGGGTTGTTGTAGACCGCCTCGGCCGCGGCGACCGCCGCCCCGAAGGTCGAGTCCTTGACCCAGTCCCCGTCGGTGTCCACCCGCGTGCCCAGGTCGTACGCGCCGTTGGCGAAGTTGAGCCAGGCGGCGAGCAGCTGGGTGGACATCAGGGCCCGCGGCTGCGGGGAGCCCGAGGAGAGGATCGCGTACGCCTGGGCCGGGGTGAGCGGCCCGTACACCGCGCTCATGAACGAGGCCACGCCCAGCAGGCACTTCAGCTGCGCCTGGGTGAGCTGCCCGGTCGGCGCCCGCCCGGCGTACTGGTTCATCCAGTACGCCTGGTTGTGCGCGAGCTTCGCGTTGCCCGTGATGATCACGGCGGCGGTGTCGGAGGCGCTGCCCGCGTCGTCGTCCGCGCTGGTGAAGGTCAGCGTGGACAGGCAGGCCTGCGCGTAGGCGTGGGCCCTGGTCTCCGTGAGCGAGCGCGGCTGGACCGACGGGCTCGGGTCGGGGTCGGCGGCCGGCGGGTTCACCAGCGAGACCAGGGAGTCCGCGGCCCCGTCGCCCCAGGCCCAGGTGAGGGTCAGGTCGTCGCTGCCCGGGTCGGCGGTGGAGCCCGTGACGGCCACCGGCACCCCGGCGTGCGCGATGAAGGCCTTCTGCCCGTTGAACACCGTCTGCCCGTCCGCCGAGATCGCGGCCGTCGGGCGGACGTTGCCGATCACGGCGTCGGTCGTGGCGCAGGTCCGGGTGTCGTCGTCGCTGCCGCAGACCTCGATCCGGAAGGTCCCGTCGTCCCCGTAGGTGTGGGTGGTGGCGAAGGACAGGGTCGCGTCGGGCCGGCCGTTCTCCGGGGTGCCGTCGAGCGGCTGCGGGCCGTTGCCGTCACCCCAGTCGACGGTGGCGGTCAGCGGGTCCTCCCAGCCCGGGTCGGTGATCTTGCCGGTGAGGGAGACGGCGGTGTTCTCGGGGCCCGGGGCGACCGGGTCGGGGGCCGGTACGGGCGCGGCGTTGCGGACGGTGACGGTCGTCGTGTCGGTGTCCGTGTTCCCCGCGGCGTCGGTGACCCGCAGGCCGACCGTGAAGACCCCGTCCCGGCCGACCTCGCGGAAGGCAGTGGTACGGCCGGTGGCGTCGTCGTACCGGCCGTCGTCGTCCAGGTCCCACTCGTACCTGACCAGGGCGCCGGCCGAGGAAGCCGTGCCCGGGGCCGACCCGGAGGCGTCGAGGGTGGCGTCGGTGCCCTCGTCGGTGGTGTACGGGCCGCCGGCCGCGGCGGTGGGCAGGCAGGCCGCCGGGACGGTACTGCTGACCGTGACGGTCTTCTGGTCCGCGCTGGAGGTGGCGCCCTCGCCCATCCCGCGGGCGGCGAACACCCGCCACAGCAGGCACTGGTTGGCCCCGCCCGTGTTGGTCATGTCGGCGGCCAGCAGGCCGTCGCGGGCATCGAGGAAGCTCGGGCTGCGGGGGGTGTTCTTCAGGCCGTCGACCAGCAGCTGCTGGGTGTAGGCGATGCCCTTGGCGGCGCGTACGTCGTACACGGCCGCGGCCCAGATCTCCCCGTTCGCGTGCACGTCGACCGCCGCGTCGTAGTCCGCGTACGTGCCCGTGTGGGAGTCGTACGGCTGGGAGCGCAGCCCGGAGAAGGTGTTGCCGGAGTCGTACTCCCCGACCACCGCGTCCCCCCACTTGAGGAAGGAGACGGCGTCGGCCCAGCCCTCGCCGAGGGAGTCGGTCTGCGGGCCGCTGCCGAAGTCCCCGTTGCCGACGAGGCGTTCGGAGAGCCCGTGCCCGTACTCGTGCGCGATGACGTCCCCGTCGAAGGAGCCGTCGCGCCAGTCGAACCCGGTGGAGTCGTCCCACATGTACATCTGCATGCGCGGCGCGGTGCCCTCGGGCAGGGTCAGGAAGTTGGCGTTGTTGAGGCAGCGGATCTTCGCCCCGGCCTTGTTCTTGCAGCCGAAGTTCCAGCCGTCCTGGGCCTCGGCGAGCACGGCGTCCCCGCCGGTGCCGCCGCGGCCGAAGTTGGCGGTCTGGAAGTTGCGCGAGGCCTCGTCGAAGCCGAGTCCGTAGAGGTAGTCGTGCATCACGTTGACGTAGTGGAAGAGCTGCGTCACGCTCGCGTCGACGTCGGCGTCCAGGTTGGCCTGGGTGTGGCTCCGGTTGGTCCGCCACACGTCGCCGAACGCGTAATTGAAGTGCTGGAACGCCGGGTCCCCGCTCGCCGGGGACTGCGGCCGGCCGGCGTCCGGATTGTTGTCGTTGTCCTCGTCCCGGTAGGCGTTGACGTTGTTGCCCTCGGTGAGGCGGCCCGCCACCCAGGAGCCGTCCCGCCCGCTGAACGGGGTGACCGTGCGGGCCGCGCCGGCCACGTCCGGGTGCTGGGTGGTGAACACGGTGCCCTCGGGACCGGAGTGGCTGAAGCGGCTGTCCCGGCTGAGGATCCGGCCGTCCTCGGCATCGACCACGGTCTGGTCCCAGGAGGTGCCCGAGGTCTCGATGTCGGTCAGCCAGGCCGGGCGCAGCTCGCGGCCGGCGTCCGCGGGGAACCACACCAGCTCGGCGGTGACGTCCGCGGGCTTCTTCAGCCGCTCGGCGTAGACGTTCTTGAACCTCTGCCGGCCCTTGTGGTGGTTGTCGGCCCCGCTGAGCTGCTGGTGCGGCCGGGCCCCCTGCGAACGGGCGGCCTCGTCGAGGGCGTCCTGCGCGGTGAGCTCGACACGGCCGGCCGGGGTCCCGGTGGCGGCGAGGCCGCCGACGAGCACCAGCCGTCCCCGGCGGTCCACGGCGGCGGTCAGCAGCCCGCCGTACACCCGCATGCCGTCCACCTCCTGACCGATCGCCACCTGCCGGACCCCGTTGTGCCGCGTGGGGTAGGTGCCGACCACGACCAGCTGCCCGGCCTGCTCCTCCGACAGCCCGAAGGCCTCGCGGTGCGCACGCACGTAACCCAGCGCGATCCGCTCGGGCGCCGCCTTGGAGGGCTCGGTGAGGTAGCCCCCGGACCGGAACACCATCCGCGCGTGCCCGGTCGCGGGATCCCGCCGCACCGCCGGATCCCCGGGCCCCGCGGCGAGCGCCGGGGCCACCGCGGGGGCGAGCGCCACCAGCAGGCTCGTCGCGGTCACTACGGTCGCCAGTCTGCTGCGCCATCGCCATCTGGTCACGGCCTGAGCCTCCCGAGAGCCGTCGCGCCCCCCGCGTCTGCCGTCGAGACCGCGCGCTCCGAGAGAACGTACTCACCCCCACCCAAAGATCAACGAGGCATGCCGCCCCTCCCACCCCCACCCCGACGACCCTCCGAATGCCACACGGGGCGGGGGCATGCGGAGCAGCCGGCCGGGCAGGGGGGTGATGTCCCGTCCGGAAACCCGGGCCGGGACGTCCGTACGTGCGTTAGCGTTGGCCTGCACCGCAATGTCCTCCCCGGAGGATGTACGCGACGTGACCTGGGCGGGTCGTCAGCCCTTCGGTTCGGTGCGGTCGGCCACTGGTGCGCTCCCGGCGGGAGCCACCCGGCACCGTCACCGGTCACAACCGAAGGGGACGCGTCCTGTGACTGACGACGTCGAGTACACGCCCAAGCACCGCACCTGGGTCCGTGACGTCCTGGTGGGCATCACGGCGGGCTTCGGCTCGAACCTGATGTGGGCGCTGGCGCAGGCCGTGGTGCACCGCCTCGGCTGAGCCGGGGCGGCGGGCGGGCCTCCAGGGGCCCGCCCTCATTTCCCACCGGCGGGTTACCCTACGCACTGTCATTGCGGCCCGCCGGGCTTCCGCTCCGCTCCGGCGGGGTCACGAAGGACATGCCCCCACCCGCACGAGTCATCTCGTGCCTGGGGAATCCTCGTGCTCCTGCAACTGTCCGCGGCCGAACTCGGGCTGCTCGCCGCCCCGGCCGGATCGCCGCGCCTCCCGCTCACGGACCGGCTGATCCGCGAGCACCTGCGGGTCAAGGGGGTGCCGGCCGGTCAAGGGGACGTCGCGTCCTGGAACAACAGCATCCCGGTGGTGGTCCAGGCCCTGCTGGAATGCGGGCTCGGCGCGGTCGAGATCCAGGTGGAAGTCGGCCTGCCGCACACCAACTCCGCAGTGGACCTGGTCCTCTGCGGCCGGCATCCCGGCACGGACAGGGACTCGTACCTCGCCGTCGAGCTGAAGCAAGTGCGCCACGCCACGGTCGACCCCCTGTGCCCGATCGCCGTCGACCTCGGGTTCGGCAGCGGGAAGAACAAGTTGCATCCGGTGCGGCAGGTCCAGCTCTACTGCGACTACATGCTGCGCTACCTGCCCCACCTGCGCGAGGCCGAAGACCAGCTGATGGGGGTGGCCCTGCTCCACAACGCGCGCGATGCCGACGTGGAGGCCCTGTTCGACCTCCCCGAGACCGACCACGGCTTCCTCTACACGCTCGACGACCTGGACCGCTTCCGCCGGGTGCTCACCTCGCGCTTCTCGGCGGCGTCCGGAAAGCGGGCCGCGGACGCTCTCCGGCACGCCCGACGGGAGCCGTTGCGCAAGGTCACCGACGTCGCCCGGCAGCGCTCCGTCACCGGCGGTGGTCTCACGCTCCTCGACGAGCAGTACGTGGCCTTCGACCGGATCACCCGCCACCTGGAGAGGTCCTCGGGCTTCGGCGGTTTCAACGTCGGGCTGTTCTACAACGCGGAGACGGCACACGCCCCGGCCCGCCGGAGGGACGCCAAACGCGTCCACATCCTGCGCGGCGGGCCCGGCAGCGGCAAGAGCGCCGTGGCCCTGGAGCTGCAACGCTCCCTCGGACTGAAGGGCCAGGAGGCCGTGCTGGCCAGCGGCTCGCACGCCTACACGGAGACCCTGCGGGACATCATGATCGGCACGGCCCGCCCAGGACAGGTGGCGGGCAAGCGCCGTGCGGCGCACCGCATGTACCGGTACTTCAACAGCTTCACCGACTCACCTCCGGACGGGATCGACGTCCTCATCTGCGACGAGGCGCACCGCATGCGGCGCAGCTCCACCCACCGCTGGATGCCCACGGAGCTGCGGGACGACGACCGGCCCCAGGCGACCGAGGTGATCAGGGCCGCCAAGGTGCCGATCTTCCTGCTCGACGACCACCAGTCGATCCGCCCGGACGAGGTGGGCACTGCCGCCTACCTCAGGGAGCTCGCCGAGAGCATGGGCTGCGCGGTCGAAGTGACCGACCTCGAGGGCACGTTCCGGGCCGGTGGAAGCAAGCGGTACCAGCGCTGGGTCCAGCAGCTGCTGGGGTTCGACGCCTCCGACCCGGCGGCCTGGCAGCCGGACGGGCGGATGACCCTCGCGGTCGCGGACTCCCCCGGTCAGATGCAGCAGTTCATCCTGGAACGCCACCACGAGGGGGCCACGGCGCGCATCACCGCCGGCTTCTGCTGGCCGTGGAGCAACCCGGGCGGAGACCGGCTCGTCGACGACGTGCGGATCGGCGACTGGAGCTCGCCGTGGAACGTCAAGCCGGCACACAGCTTCCCAGGCGCGCCCAGGTCGGACCTGTGGGCGACCGACCACCGCGGGGTCGGGCAGATCGGCTGCGTCTACACGGCCCAGACCTTCGAGTACGACTGGAACGCCGTGATCATCGGCCCCGATCTCCTGTTCCGCGACGGGAAGTTCACGGTGGACCGGGCCGCTTCCTGCGATCCCGCGTTCCACGACTCGGTGGACGACGCGATCGTCGCCCGGTGCGTCCTCAACGCCTACCACGTGCTCCTGACCCGCGGTGTGGTCGGCACCGTGGTCTACGCGGTCGACCCCGAGACCCAGAACGCACTGCGCAGGCTCGTCCCCGGCACCATCGGCATGCAGCACTACGACGGGGACCGGCCCAAGCTCACCGCGGAAGGGGCCCACCTGCCGCCCGCTCACCGCACACGCCACAGGTAGCCTTGATCCCGACGTAGCTGCGGCCCGCCGGGCTTCCACTCCGCTGCACGGAGTCACCGAAGGACATGCCCCCACCCGCACGAGTTCCTTCGTGCTGCCTGGAGGGCATCCCTTGCTGTTCCGCGACTCCGCTGCCGCGGTCGCCGCCGAGTGTTTCTCCGGTGCCCTCTTCCTCCGTCTGACGGAGCAGTTCGTGCACGTGCACGGCCACAAGCCGTCCACGTCCGAAGTCCGTTCGTGGGAGCGGAGCATCCCGGTCCTCGCGAGCGCACTCAACGATGCGGGGCTCGGCCGGGTGGAGATGCTCCTCGAGTACGGACTGCCGCTGAACAGCAAGCGTGCCGATGCCGTGCTGGCGGGGGTGCACCCCGAGACCGGCCTGCCCTCGTACGTCGTCGTGGAGCTGAAGCAGTGGAGCAGTGCCGAGCCGGACGACGACGATCCGTCGCTGTGCCGCGTCGACGCGTACGCCCGGGCCGTGCTGAACCCGGTCGACCAGGTGCGCGGCTACTGCGAATACCTGGTCTCCTTCAACGGGACGCTGGCGGCGCACCCGGAGCGCCTCAGCGGCGCCGCATACCTGCACAACGCCACCGAGTTCGGCGTCAGCGGCCTCTTCGAGGCGGAGCAGGGCCCGTACGGCCGGCTCTTCGTCGGCGCGAGGCGCGGGGAGTTCATCGAGTTCCTCCGCTCGAGACTGGGCGCCGGGCCCGGCGCCGCCGCCGCGGACGAGCTCGTGGACGGCAAGGTCGGCCCCTCACGGCAGCTCATGGCGGTGGCCGCCCAGGAGGTCCGTGAGCGCGAGCAGTTCGTCCTCCTCGACGAACAGAAGGTCGCCTACCGCACGGTCCTCAACGCCGTCCGGCGTGCCGGCCGGTCCGACCACAAGGAGGTCGTGGTCGTCACCGGCGGGCCCGGCACGGGAAAGAGCGTCATCGCCCTGTCCCTGCTCGGCGCGCTGTACCGGCAGGGCACGACCGCGCTGCACGCCACCGGCTCCAGCTCGTTCACCACGACCATGAGGAAGGTCGCCGGCGCCCGCAAGCGCGAGGTGAAGGAGCTCTTCAAGTACTTCAACGGCTTCATGACCGCGGAGCGCAACGGCCTCGACGTCCTGATCTGCGACGAGGCCCACCGCATCCGGGAGACCTCGGCCAACCGGTACACGCCTGCGTCCCACCGCACCGGAAAGGCCCAGATCGAGGAGCTCATCGACGCGGCACGCGTCCCGGTCTTCCTGCTCGACGAACACCAGGTCGTCCGGCCCGGCGAAATGGGGACCGTCGCGGACATCAGGGCGGCCGCCGCGGCAAAGGGTCTCGGCTGCCGGGTGGTCTCTCTGGACAGCCAGTTCCGGTGCGGCGGCAGTGACGCGTACCTGCGCTGGGTGGTGCGGCTGCTGGGACTCGAACCGGGCGGCCCGGTGGAGTGGGAGCCCGACGGCAGGATGCAGCTCGCGGTCGCGGACAGCCCCCGTGAGATGGAGGCGTTCCTCGAAGGCCGCCGGGCGCAGGGATACGGGGCGCGCATGTCGGCCGGCTACTGCTGGAAGTGGACCAAGAAGGTCCCCGCCGGTCAGGCGCTGCCCGCGGACGTCGTCATCGACGACTGGGAGCGGCCCTGGAACGTCTTCGGCGACCGGGCCGTCGGGGGTGCTCCCCCGGCCGCGCTGTGGGCGACGGACCCGGCCGGCTTCGGCCAGGTCGGCTGCGTGTACACGGCACAGGGGTTCGAGTACGACTGGAGCGGTGTCATCATCGGCCCCGACCTGGTGTGGCGCGGCGACCGCTGGATCACCGACCGTACGGCTTCCAAGGACCCGGTCTTCAAGAAGTCGGTCCCGGACGCGGATGTGGACCGCCTGATCCGCAACACGTACAAGGTGCTGCTGACCCGGGGGATGATCGGCACGGTGGTCTACTCGACCGACGCCGAAACCCGCGGGAAACTGCGCGAGCTGGCCCGCACGGCCGCCGCCCTCGCGACCGTCTGAGCCGTCCGGGGACTCCATGGCCGGACCCGGGCGCGAGTCCGGCCGTGGAGCGCAGTCTGCCGAAACCCCGTGACCCGGACCGCCGGCTCTCCGGCGCGGGTCGCGGGCCGCTACCGTGAAGCCATGAGCGCGCTGCCCGACTGGATGCGCCCGCCGCGCGCGGAAGGCTGGTTCGCGGAGGACCTGGACGCCTCCCCGAGGCACCCCGCCACACCGAGCTCATCGACGGAGCACTCGTCTTCAGGATGTCGCCCCAACGGTCCTGGCACGGCCGCCTCGTCACCGCCCTCACCACGACGCTCATGGCGCAGGCACCGCCCGGCTTCGAAGTCGAACGGGAGATGACCATCCGCCTCGATGCCCGCAACCGTCCCGAGCCGGACCTCCTGCTGACGGAGCTGCCCTACGACCCCGACCGCACCTGGTACGCCCCCGAGGACGTCCAGCTCGTCATCGAGGTCGTCTCCCCCGAGCCCGCCCACCGGGACCGCACCGTGAAGCTCCGCAAGTACGCGGAGGCCGGGATCCCGCACTACTGGTGCATCGAGGACGAGGACGGGGCGCCGGTGGTCCACGCGTACGAGCTCGACCACCCGACCTGCGCCTCCGCACCCGCCGGCATCTTCCGCGGCACCCTCGAACGCCCGGTGCCCTTCGAGATCACCCTGGACCTCGACAATCTCACCCCACCGCGCACCACCTGAACCCGCCACGGACACCCCGAAGGGGCCGCCCTCCGCAGAGGCCGGCCCCTTCGGGGCAGGCGGGGTGTCCGCTCACACGTTGAAGCGGAATTCGACCACGTCGCCGTCCTGCATGACGTAGTCCTTGCCCTCCATGCGGGCCTTGCCCTTGGCGCGGGCCTCGGTGACCGAGCCGCATTCGACCAGGTCGGCGAAGGAGATGACCTCGGCCTTGATGAAGCCGCGCTGGAAGTCGGTGTGGATGACGCCGGCCGCCTCGGGGGCCGTGGCGCCCTTCTTGATGGTCCAGGCGCGGGTTTCCTTCGGGCCGGCCGTCAGGTAGGTCTGGAGGCCGAGGGTGTCGAAGCCGACGCGGCCCAGGGTGGCCAGGCCCGGCTCGTCCTGGCCGACGGACTGGAGGAGTTCGAGGGCCTCCTCGTCGTCCAGCTCCGCCAGGTCCGCCTCCAGCTTGGCGTTGAGGAAGATCGCCTCGGCCGGGGCGACCAGGGCCGACTGCTCGGCCTTGAACGCGTCGTCCGTCAGCTCGTCCTCGTCCACGTTGAAGACGTACAGGAAGGGCTTGGTCGTCAGCAGGTGCAGCTCGTGCAGGAGGTCGCCCTGCTCGGTGCCCTTGGTGATGCCCTTCGAGAAGAGGGTCTCGCCGCCCTCCAGGATCTTCTGCGCGGCCTCGACGGCGGCGAGGACGGCGACCTTGTCCTTCTGGAGGCGGGACTCCTTCGTCAGGCGCGGGATGGCCTTCTCGACGGACTGGAGGTCGGCGAGGATCAGCTCGGTGTTGATCGTCTCGATGTCGTCCTTCGGCGAGACCTTGCCGTCGACGTGGACGACGTTCTCGTCCTTGAACGCGCGGATGACCTGGCAGATCGCGTCCGACTCGCGGATGTTCGCGAGGAACTTGTTGCCCAGGCCCTCGCCCTCGGAGGCGCCGCGGACGATGCCGGCGATGTCCACGAAGTCGACCGTGGCGGGCAGGATCTTCTGGGAGCCGAAGATGCCCGCGAGGACCGCGAGGCGCGGGTCCGGGACGCCGACGACGCCGACGTTCGGCTCGATGGTGGCGAACGGGTAGTTGGCCGCCAGCACGTCGTTCTTGGTCAGGGCGTTGAACAGGGTCGACTTGCCGACATTCGGCAGGCCGACGATTCCGATCGTGAGCGACACGTTGGCGACTTCCCGTGAGCTGGAGGTGGGGCGGCCCGAGGTCAGGCCACCCCCCAGTTTACGGGGCCCTGCCCGCGGCCCCCGCCGCCCGTGCGGCCGCCCGGGGCCGCCTGCCGCGGCACATGGCGTCCAGAACCGGCCAAGTACGCCGAAACGCGTGTCCGGAGGCCGTCCGGGGCGTTTGCGGACCTACTTTGGTCGCGTGGAGCAATACAGGACGCGTTCACCGCATCACCCTCCGAGACGCCGGCCGCCGGGCGCCCGTCCGGCGCTGCCCGCGCAGGCCGCGGCCCGCGGGGCCCGGGTCGCCCGGCCGCGCCCCCGCCCGGGGGCGGCCCGGCCGGCGCCGCTGCTGCGCCGGCTGCCCGAACCCCGGCTGACCGGGCTGGGCGGCGGACTGTTCGCCTGCGTGGCGATGGTGCTGGCCGCCGGGCTCGCCTGGCTGCTCTTCGACGGCTCGCTGCTCGCGTACGGGGTGCTGTTCCTGCCCGTGGCCGCCGCCACCGCGCTCTGGGTGCGGCCGGCGGACCTGGTGACCGCCCCGGTCTCGGTGCCGATCGCCTTCGCCGCCGGGGTGTGGCCCATCGCCGGCGGTACGGGCGGCTTCGGCGGCCAGCTGATGGGAGTGGTGACCGCCCTGTCCCTGCATGCCGGGTGGCTGTACGGGGGGACGCTCATCGCGTCCCTGATCGTCATCGTCCGCAAGGCGGTCCTGATCGGGAAGCGGCGCATGCCCCGCCGGACCGCCTGACCGGCCGCCCGTCCCCACCCCCGACCGCCGGACCGCCTGACCGGCCACCCGTCCCTGCCCATGACCGCCTGACCGCCGGCCGCCCGTCCCTGCCCCTGACCGCCTGACCGACCGGCCACCCGTCCCCGCCCCCGACCGCCTGACCGACCGGCTACCCGACCCTACGCCGGGCCCCGTGCCGCCATCGCCGCCCCCACGATGCCCGCGTTGTTCTGGAGCCGGGCGGGGACGATCTCGGCGCGGATGCCGTCCAGGAGCGGGAGGAAGCGGTCGGCCTTGCGGCTGACGCCGCCGCCGATGATGAACAGGTCCGGCGAGAACAGCATCTCCACGTGCGCCAGGTAGCGCCGGACCCGCTTCGCCCACCGCTCCCAGCTGAGGTCCCCGTCCTCCTTCGCCTTCACCGAGGCCTTGGTCTCCGCGTCGTGCCCGCGCAGCTCCAGGTGGCCGAGCTCGGTGTTCGGCACCAGCCGGCCGTCCGTGAAGAGCGCGCTGCCGATGCCCGTGCCCAGCGTGAGCAGGATGACCGTGCCGGCCCGGCCGCGCCCGGCCCCGTACGTCATCTCCGCCACGCCCGCCGCGTCCGCGTCGTTCAGGACCGTCACCGGCAGCCCGCCCAGCCGCTCCGCGAGCAGGGCCCGCGCGTCCAGCCCGATCCAGCCGGCGTCCACGTTGGCCGCGGAACGGGTGACCCCGCCCGCGACCACGCCGGGGAAGGTGATGCCGACCGGCCCCTGCCAGTCGAAGTGCCGCACGACCTCTGCGACGCAGCCGGCCACCCCGTCGGGGGTGGCCGGCTGCGGGGTCAGGACCTTGTGGCGCTCCTGCGCCAGGTCGCCGCGGTCCAGGTCCACGGGAGCGCCCTTGATGCCGGAACCGCCGATGTCCACACCGAAGATCTGCATGGACACACCGTACGAAAAGGACCACTCCCCGGCGAGACCACCGCCCGGGGCGGCTACTCCCCGGCGACCAGTGCGGCGGCTTCCGCCCGCAGGTCCCGGCGGAGCTCCTTGGGCAGCGAGAAGGTGATGGACTCCTCGGCGGTCTTGACGATCTCCACGTCCGCGTAACCGCGCTCCGCGAGCCATTCCAGCACCTCCTCGACCAGCACCTCCGGCACCGAGGCGCCCGAGGTCAGGCCGATCGTGGTGACGCCCTCCAGCCAGGCCTCGTCGATCTCGCTGGCGAAGTCCACCAGGTACGCGGCGCGCGCGCCGGCGTCGAGGGCGACCTCGACGAGCCGGATGGAGTTCGAGGAGTTCTTGGAGCCGACCACGATGACCAGGTCCGAGTCGGAGCCCATGGCCTTGACCGCCGCCTGGCGGTTGGAGGTGGCGTAGCAGATGTCGTCGCTCGGCGGCGAGACCAGCAGCGGGAACTTGGTCTTCAGTGCGTCGACCGTCTCCATCGTCTCGTCCACGGAGAGCGTGGTCTGCGAGAGCCAGACGACCTTCGACTCGTCGCGGACGGTCACCTTGTCCACGTCGTGCGGGCCGTCCACGATCGTGATGTGGTCCGGGGCCTCGCCGGAGGTGCCGATGACCTCCTCGTGGCCCTCGTGGCCGATGAGGAGGATGTCGAAGTCCTCGTTGGCGTAGCGGATCGCTTCCTTGTGCACCTTGGTGACCAGCGGGCAGGTCGCATCGATGGTCGCGAGCCGGCCGCGGGCGGCCTCCTCGTGGACGACGGGGGCCACGCCGTGCGCGGAGAACATCACGATGCTGCCGGGCGGGACCTCCTCGGTCCGCTCGACGAAGATCGCGCCCTTCTTCTCCAGGGTCTGGACCACGTACTTGTTGTGCACGATCTCGTGCCGGACGTAGACCGGTGCGCCGTACTGCTCGAGGGCCTTCTCGACAGCGATCACGGCACGGTCCACGCCCGCGCAGTAGCCGCGCGGGGCGGCGAGGAGGACACGGCGGGAGGCGGGAGCAGTCATGCCGTCCATCGTACGGCCGTCTCCGGACCGCCGAAGATCGCGTCCGACCCGCAGACTGGGTCGAAAACACGTACCCGGGACCCGAGGGGGCGGTATGGCGGCCGACACGGCCACGGCGGGCCGGGAGGCCGGCCGACTGCGACGGAACCTCGGCTTCCGCGACCTGGTCGTCTACGGGCTGCTGTTCATCGCGCCCATGGCCCCGGTCGGGATCTTCGGCACCCTCGACGCCCGCTCGCACGGCGCGGTCGCCCTCGTCTACGTGCTCGCCACGGCGGCGATGGCCCTCACGGCCCTGAGCTACGCCCAGATGGTCCGGGTGGCCCCGCAGGCCGGTTCGGTGTTCACGTACGCCCGCAAGGGGCTGGGCGAGGGCGCGGGGATGATCGCCGGCTGGATGGCGATGCTCGACTACCTGCTGATCCCGGCGGTGGCGTACCTGTTCTCCGGGATCGCCCTGCACGCCCTGGTGCCGGAGGTCTCGCGGTGGGTGTGGACGGCGCTGGCGGTGGCGGTGACCACGGCGCTGAACCTCTGGGGGGTACGGGCGGCCGCGCGGGTCGGCTTCGCCGTGCTGGTGCTGGAGGTGCTGGTGCTGGCGGTGTTCCTGGTGGCGGCGGTGACCGTACTGGTCCGGGACGGGGCGCAGCGCGGCTGGCTCTCGCCGCTGACCGGGGACGGCTCGATGGGCTTCTCCCTCGGTGCCGTGGTCGGGGCGGTGTCGGTGGCGGTGCTGTCGTACCTGGGGTTCGACGCGATCGCCTCGTTCGCGGAGGAGGTGACCGGGGGCAGTGCGCGGGTGGCCCGGGCGGTGCTGTTCTGCCTGGCCCTGACGGGGGTGCTGTTCCTGGCGCAGACGTACCTCGCGGCGCTGCTGGAGCCGGTGTCGGCGGCGGAGCTGGCCGCCGATCCGGCGAAGCAGGGCCCGGCCTTCTACGACGCGGTGGAGGCCTCGGTGGGCGGCTGGCTGCACGATCTGATCGCGCTGAGCAAGGCGGTGGGGGCGGCCTTCGCCGCGCTGGCCGGGCAGGCGGCGGCCGGGCGGCTGCTGTTCGCGATGGCCCGGGAGGGGCGGCTGCCGCGGGCACTGGGGCACACCCGCTCGGGCACCCCGCGGCCGGCGCTGCTGGTGGCGGCGGCGGTGACGCTGGCGGCGGCGGTCTGGGCGGCCCGGCGGGACGACGGGCTGGACCGGCTGGTGTCCGTGGTCGACATCGGGGCGCTGACGGCCTTCACGCTGCTGCACGCGTCGGTCGTGGGCTGGTTCGCCGTACGGCGGATGGCGGGGCGCCCGCACTGGTGGCGGCACCTGGCCGCACCGCTGCTGGGGGCGGCGGTGACGGTGGCGGTGATCGCCGAGGCCTCGGGCACGGCGCAGGTGGTGGGGGCGGTGTGGCTGGCCGTGGGGCTGGGCGTCCTGGCGGTGCAGCGGCGGCGGGGGACGGCGTGACGGACGCGGCGCCGAGTCCGGGAGCAGAGCCCCGGGACGCGGACGACGCGCCGGGTTCGGGGGCAGAACCCCGGGACGCGGACGACGCGCCGGGTTCGGGGCGGGACCCCGGGTGGCGGACGACGCGCCGTCCTGAGGCCCTGTCAGCGTCGCCCGTTAGCCTGCATGCATGGGTCTGAATACGTCGGCCGAGGCGCCGCTGCCCGTCGGCCAGGTGTCCCGGCTCATCGGGGGCTGGATCGACCGGCTCGGCCAGGTGTGGGTGGAGGGGCAGATCACCCAGCTGTCGCGGCGGCCGGGGGCGGGCGTGGTCTTCCTGACGCTGCGCGACCCCTCGCACGACATCTCGGTGAGCGTGACCTGCTTCCGGCAGGTGTTCGACGAGGTCGCGGACGTGGTGTCGGAGGGCGCCCGGGTGGTCCTCCTCGCGAAGCCGGAGTGGTACGCACCGCGCGGCCAGCTGTCGCTGCGGGCCACCGAGATACGGCCCGTGGGCATCGGCGAGCTGCTGGCCCGGCTGGAGAAGCTCAAGCGGAGCCTGGCCTCGGAGGGCCTGTTCGCACTGGACCGCAAGAAGCCGCTGCCCTTCCTGCCCCAGCTGGTGGGCCTGGTCTGCGGCCGGGCCTCGGCGGCGGAGCGGGACGTGCTGGAGAACGCCCGCCGGCGCTGGCCCGCGGTCCGCTTCGAGGTGCGGAACGTGGCCGTCCAGGGGGTGCACGCCGTACCGCAGGTGGTGCGGGCGGTGCAGGAGCTGGACGCCCTGGGCGAAGTGGACGTGATCATCGTGGCCCGCGGCGGCGGCAGCGTGGAGGACCTGCTGCCGTTCTCGGACGAGCAGGTCGTACGGGCGGTGGCCGCGGCCCGGACCCCGGTGGTCTCGGCCATCGGGCACGAGCCGGACACCCCGCTCCTCGACCTGGTCGCGGACCTGCGCGCCTCCACCCCGACGGACGCGGCCAAGAAGGTGGTCCCGGACGTGGGCGAGGAGCTGGACCGGGTCCGGCTGCTGCGGGACCGGGCGCTGCGCTCGGTGCGCGGGCTGCTGGACCGGGAGGAGCGGGGGCTGGCGCACGCGCTCGGCCGGCCCGTGTTCGTCCATCCGCAGCGGATGGTCGAGGACCGGGAGGAGCAGGTCGAGGCCCTGCTGGCGCGCAGCCGGCGGACCCTCGGCCACCTGCTGGACCGGGCCGACTCGGAGCTTTCGCACACCAGGGCCCGGGTGGTGGCGCTCTCCCCGGCGGCCACGCTGGAGCGCGGGTACGCGGTGCTCCAGCGGGCGGACGGGCACGTGGTGCGCTCCCCGGCGGAGGTCGCGGCCGGGGACCGGCTGCGCGCCCGGGTCGCGGAGGGCGAGTTCACGGTCCGGGTGGCGGCGGGCGAGGAGCGGGGCGAGGACGGGCCCGCCGGGGATGCGGCAGAAGGAGCATCCGGCTGCTGAGAGCCGCCGGGTGCGTGCGGCGGCAGGTTTCACGCGCGCGCAATGTTTACGCAGGACTACACACCTAGGGTGGATCTGATGGCCGGGACGGACGCTTCGGCGCTGGGCTACGAGCAGGCGCGGGACGAGCTCATCGAGGTGGTGCGCCGCCTGGAGGCCGGCGGCACGAGCCTGGAGGAGTCGCTCGCGCTGTGGGAGCGCGGCGAGGAGCTGGCGAAGGTGTGCCGGCACTGGCTGGAGGGGGCCCGGGCCCGGCTGGACTCGGCGCTCGCCGGCCGGGACGCCCGGGACGGGGCCGCGGACGGGCGCCCCGGCACGGGCGACGGAGCGGCTTCCGAAGACGGGGAATAGGTGCCTGCCTGGGCAGGTTGAGGGGGTCGTTGAGCAGTCAACGACTGTGACGCGCAGCACCCGGCGGCAGATTTAGTTGAATTTTCGACTATCTCGCCCTAAGGTCGTTCACGTCGCTTCGACCAGCACGTACGAAAGGCCCTCCCGATGTCCCTCGTTCTCGACTCCGCCGCTCAGGACCTCCTCTTCCGCGAGGCCCGCACCGCCAACACCTTCTCGGACGAGCCGGTGACCGACGAGCAGGTTCAGGCCATCTACGACCTGGTGAAGTTCGGCCCCACGGCCTTCAACCAGACCCCGCTGCGCATCACGCTGGTCCGCTCCCCCGAGGCCCGCGAGCGCCTGGTCAAGCACATGGCCGAGGGCAACCAGGCCAAGACCTCGGCCGCCCCGCTGGTCGCGATCCTCTCCGCGGACAACGAGTTCCACGAGGAGCTCCCGCAGCTGCTGCCGCACTTCCCGCAGGCGAAGGACATGTTCTTCAGCGAGCGCCCGGTCCGCGAGGGCTCCGCCCTGCTGAACGCCGCCCTGCAGGCCGCGTACTTCATCGTCGGCGTGCGCGCCGCCGGCCTGGCCGCCGGCCCGATGACCGGCCTGGACTTCGCCGGCGTGCAGAAGGAGTTCCTGGACGCCGACCACACCCCGCTGATGGTGGTCAACATCGGCAAGCCGGGCGAGGACGCCTGGTTCCCGCGCTCCCCGCGCCTGGCCTACGACGACGTCGTCACCACGGTCTGATCACTGCGCCCGAGGCGCACAGCGACGAGAGGCCGGCCCCGGAATCCCGGGACCGGCCTCTTTCGCGTGTGCGTGTGCGTGTGCATCTGGGTCTGCGTCCGGGGCCCGCGCACGCGCGGGCGCCGGAGGCCGCCTGGCCGCCAGCCCTGGCCGCGTTGCCTGGGGCCCGCGCACGCGCGGGCGCCGGGGGCGTCGGCCCCGCCCGCGCGCCGCGTGTCAGCCCTGCGTCGCCTGCGGGCCCTTCTTCATCTCCAGGGCCCCCGCCATCTCGGCGAGCTCCCCGAAGGAGCCCGTGCCGGTCACCACCGTGGTCACGCCCTGCTCCTTGCGGACGAGCGCCCGGTACTTCGGCCCCTCCCAGCGCTGCCAGATCAGCCCCCCGGCCTTGTGGAGCCCCCCGGTGTCGGCGGCGTCGCGCGACACCCTGCGCACGTACTTGTCCGCGGCCGGATCGGTGGACTGCTCGACGGCCACGTACTGGTCGAACGGGTCCAGGAAGCCCAGGTGCCAGGCGTTCGAGTTCTTGCGCTCGTACGTGACCGAGGTGGCGCGCCACCCCTCGGGCAGGCCCACGGGCGCCGCCACCGGGTACGGGGCCGCGCGCCGGGCGGTGAGGAGCTCGACGCGGTAGTCCACGACCCGGGTCGGGTCCGCCTTCTCGTCGTGCGGGATGAACACGTAAATGAGCGCGACGAGGACGCCGATCACCGCCAGTGACCGCACCATGTCCTGGACCGTCTGCTTGCCTTTCATACCTGCCACGGGACCCATCGTCCCCTATGGCCGGAAGCGATCATCGCCAGGGTCGCCGGGCGCGCGGGTGAGGGGCGCCCGGCGCGCGCTGCGCCCCCTTCAGGACACCCGTGCGCCGCTCATACGTGACCCCCACTGCTCAATATGTCGACCTACCGATAGAGTTCCAGCACCCTCTTTTTTACGGCCGTGTCGCGCCGTCGTCGTACAGAAAGGTGCGCTCCGATGACCGAGCACAGCCTGCCGCCTCAGCTCGAGGTGTCTCCCGAGGCCCCCGACCGCAACCTCGCCCTGGAGCTCGTCCGCGTCACGGAGGCCGCCGCCATGGCCGCCGGCCGCTGGGTCGGGCGCGGCGACAAGATCGGCGCCGACGGCGCGGCCGTACGCGCGATGCGCACCCTCGTCTCCACCGTCTCGATGAACGGCGTCGTCGTCATCGGCGAGGGCGAGAAGGACGAGGCCCCGATGCTCTTCAACGGCGAGCGGGTCGGCGACGGCACCGGCGCCGAGGTGGACATCGCCGTGGACCCGATCGACGGCACCACCCTCAACGCCAAGGGCATGCCGAACGCGATCGCCGTGCTCGCCGCCGCCGACCGCGGCACCATGTTCGACCCGTCCGCGGTCTTCTACATGGACAAGCTGGTCACCGGCCCCGAGGCCGCGGACTTCGTGGACATCACCGCGCCGGTCTCGGTCAACATCCGCCGGGTGGCCAAGGCCAAGAGCATGGCCGTCGAGGACGTCACCGTGGTCATCCTGGACCGCCCCCGCCACGAGGGCATCGTCAAGGAGATCCGCGAGACGGGCGCGCGCATCAAGTTCATCTCGGACGGCGACGTGGCCGGCTCGATCATGGCGGCCCGCGAGGGCACCGGTGTGGACCTGCTCCTCGGCATCGGCGGCACCCCCGAGGGCATCATCTCGGCCTGCGCCATAAAGTGCCTGGGCGGCACGATCCAGGGCAAGCTGTGGCCCAAGGACGAGGCGGAGCGCCAGAAGGCGCTGGACGCCGGGCACGACCTGGACCGCGTCCTGCACACGAACGACCTGGTCTCCGGCGAGAACGTCTTCTTCGTCGCGACCGGCATCACCGACGGCGAGCTGCTGCGCGGCGTGCACTACCGCTCCGAGACCGCGACCACGTCCTCGCTGGTCATGCGCTCGAAGTCGGGCACGATCCGCCGGATCGAGTCGACCCACCGCCTGTCGAAGCTGCGCGCCTACAGCGCCATCGACTTCGACCGCGCGCAGTAGTCCGCGGTACGCGGTCCCCTGCACCCAGTCCGCTGCGCGCGGCGCCCGTCCGCGCGCAGCGGTCCGGCCTCCGGCGGCCGGACCCGCCCTCCGGGGCGGTCGGTCGCCGCTCCCGGGATCAGCAGGCCACTGATCCGCAGTACGCGAAGGGCGCTCCCGTTGTGCGGCGGGAGCGCCCTTCGCGTATCCGGGTACGCCGGATCAGCCCGCGGCGGCCACCGGTCCGGCGGCCCGGCCCTGGCGGAGTTCCGCCGCCCGGCGGCGGCGCCGGGCCAGCACCACGCGGCGCTCGGCGGCCGTCAGGCCGCCCCAGACCCCGTACGGCTCGGGCTGGAGCAGGGCGTGCTCGCGGCAGGCCACCATCACCGGGCAGCGGGCACAGACGCGCTTGGCGGCCTCCTCGCGCGACAGCCGGGCGGCCGTCGGCTCCTTGGAGGGGGCGAAGAAGAGTCCCGCCTCGTCCCGGCGGCACACCGCCTCGGAATGCCACGGGCCGTCCTCTTCCCTGACCGGCAGCCGTGGGTTCGGGATACTCGGAACGCACTTCACGGCGGCTGCCTGCAGGGACTGATGCGGCGGTTGCTGCACGGTCTACTCCTGACGACGTATTCGCGAGCGAGAGACGATGCGTCTGTCTCTACCCGCTGCGCGCAGCCGTATGCACTGTGTTCCGCTTCAGGAAAGTTAGACCGAATTCCGCCCCCGGAAGGAAGCTGCGGACCGGCCTCCCGGCCGCCCGCGGCCCGCCCCCTTCCCCGGCGGACGCGGGCTCAACCCTGCTTCCGCATGCGGGCCCCGAGGTCCACCAGTCTGGCTCCGGACTTGTTGCGGGCCTCGATATTGCCGAGCACCGAAATGCCGCGGACGACCACGACGGGGGCCTGCGGATCGACATGCGCGGGGCCGTTCGCGCGGACTTCGAAATTGCCGAGTACGCCGTTGCCGAATCCGCGGAGCGTGACGTTTTCCGGCACCAGGATTTCGACATTGCCGAGCATGCAGGTCACATTGATCTCGGTGAGCTGCTGCTCGAAGAAGGCCTGGGTCAGGTCGATGGTGACGTCGCCCATGACGGCGAACGCCCGGGTGCGCCGGGCGGGCCGCCACCGGCCCCCGCGGCTGGTGCTGCCGAACACCGCGACCACGGTGTCCGGCTCCCCGGCGTACGGCTCGGCGCCCCGGGACCCGTACGGGCCGTACGGCTGCTGCTGCGCCGCGGAGGCGTACGGCGCGGCGTACGGCTGCTGCTGCGGCGGCTGCGGCGCCCCGGAGTCGCGCGGGGCTCCGCTTCCGGCTGCGCCCGCGGGGAGGTCCCGTACGAGCCGGTCCAGCTCGCCCACGGTCCTGGCGGTGAAGAGCGCATCGAGGCGCTCGGCGTGCTCTTCCGCGGTCAGCCGCCCCTCGGCGAGGGCGTCCCCGAGGACGCGGGCGGTGCGGTCGCGGTCGGCGTCGGAGGCCCGGATCGCGGCGGCGGCCGCGGCGGGACCGGCGGGGTCCTGCCCCGGCTGGGCGGGGTGCTTTTCGAGGTCCACCCGGCCAGCATAGCGAGACGCGATAGATCGCGATAGTGCCGATTCGGGGCGAGTGAGCCTTACCTCACAGACAGGACCCCGGGGCGAGGTCCTACGCTGGTGCATTGCGCTGCCAAATGGTCGCCAGCGCTGTCTGCCGAGTGAGGAATGGCTACCCAAATGCCGGAGTTCGCGTACACCGACCTGCTGCCCCTGGGCGAGGACACCACCCCGTACCGGCTGGTGACCTCCGAGGGCGTCTCGACCTTCGAGGCCGACGGCCGTACGTTCCTCAAGGTCGAGCCGGAGGCCCTGCGCAAGCTGGCCGCCGAGGCGATCCACGACATCCAGCACTACCTGCGCCCGGCCCACCTCGCGCAGCTGCGCCGCATCATCGACGACCCCGAGGCCTCCTCGAACGACAAGTTCGTGGCCCTCGACCTGCTGAAGAACGCGAACATCGCGGCCGCCGGCGTGCTCCCGATGTGCCAGGACACCGGCACCGCGATCGTCATGGGCAAGCGCGGCCAGAACGTGCTCACCGAGGGCGGCGACGAGGCGGCCCTCTCCCGCGGCATCTACGACGCCTACACCAAGCTCAACCTGCGCTACTCGCAGATGGCCCCGCTGACCATGTGGGAGGAGAAGAACACCGGCTCGAACCTGCCCGCGCAGATCGAGCTGTACGCGACCGACGGCGGCGCGTACAAGTTCCTCTTCATGGCCAAGGGCGGTGGCTCGGCCAACAAGTCCTTCCTCTACCAGGAGACGAAGGCGGTCCTCAACGAGGGCTCGATGATGAAGTTCCTGGAGGAGAAGATCCGCTCGCTGGGCACCGCGGCCTGCCCGCCGTACCACCTGGCGATCGTGGTCGGCGGCACCTCCGCCGAGCACGCGCTGAAGACCGCGAAGTACGCCTCCGCCCACTACCTGGACGAGCTGCCGACCGAGGGTTCGGCCCTGGGCCACGGCTTCCGGGACAAGGAGCTGGAGGAGAAGGTCTTCGAGCTGACCCAGAAGATCGGCATCGGCGCGCAGTTCGGCGGCAAGTACTTCTGCCACGACGTGCGCGTGGTCCGGCTGCCGCGGCACGGGGCCTCCCTGCCGGTGGCCATCGCCGTCTCCTGCTCGGCCGACCGCCAGGCGGTCGCGAAGATCACCGCCGAGGGCGTCTTCCTGGAGCAGCTGGAGAAGGACCCGGCCCGCTTCCTGCCGGAGACCACGGACGAGCACCTGGACGCCTCGTCGGACGTGGTGAAGATCGACCTCAACCGGCCGATGGACGAGATCCTGGCCGAGCTGACCAAGCACCCGGTCAAGACCCGCCTGTCCCTGACCGGCCCGCTGGTCGTCGCGCGCGACATCGCGCACGCCAAGATCAAGGAGCGGCTGGACGCGGGCGAGGGCATGCCCCAGTACCTGAAGGACCACCCGGTGTACTACGCGGGCCCGGCGAAGACCCCCGAGGGCTACGCCTCCGGCTCCTTCGGCCCGACCACGGCCGGCCGGATGGACTCGTACGTCGAGCAGTTCCAGGCGGCGGGCGGCTCCAAGGTCATGCTGGCCAAGGGCAACCGCTCCCAGCAGGTCACGGACGCGTGCGGCAGCCACGGCGGCTTCTACCTCGGCTCGATCGGCGGCCCGGCGGCCCGCCTCGCGCAGGACTGCATCAAGAAGGTCGAGGTCGTCGAGTACGAGGAGCTCGGCATGGAGGCGGTCTGGAAGATCGAGGTCGAGGACTTCCCGGCCTTCATCGTCGTCGACGACAAGGGCAACGACTTCTTCCAGAACCCGGCCCCGGAGCCGACGTTCACGCACATCCCGGTCCGCGGCCCCGGCCTGTCCTGACCGGACGCCGCCTGTCCTGACCGGACGCGGCGCGGCGCGGCGGCGCGCCCGGCGGCGCCCGACCGGCGGATGAAGTGAACGAGGGGCCCCCGGCGTCTGCCGGGGGCCCCTCGGTGCTCGTCCCCCGGGCGGGTGTCAGCCGCCGAGGTGGAACTCCATCTTCTGGTAGCCGTCGCCCTCGTCGCTGATGCGGATGTAGCCGCGGGCGTCCTTGAAGTCCCCGCTGCCGCCGGTGACGGCGATGTCGAAGTCGGACGACTCCTGGCCGGAGGTGTCCACCGAGGTGAGGCCCTGGGCGGCGATCTGCCCGCCGGGGCCGCCGTTCAGCACGATGGTGCCGACGCACTGCATGTCCGTACCCGAGTCGGTCGACCGGACCACGGCGCAGGTGACCCCGTCCCGGCCGACGACCGGTCCGCCCTTGGTGCGGTAGATGTCGTCGGCGAAGGTGAAGGTGTCGCCGACCTTCGGCTGCTCGTCCCCCGGGCTGCTCTCGTCGCCGGCCGGGACCTCCTTGGCGTACAGCGTGAAGTCGCTCGGGGGGTCGGCGGCCCATGCCGGCGCGGCGGACGCGCCGAACGCGAGGGTCGCGGCGGCGCAGGCACCGAACAGACCGATTCTCCTGAAGCTGCGGGACATGTCCTGCCTCCTGGGCGTGACGGACTCCCCCTCGCCCTCCCCTCCCGGCCCCCGGTCCGGACCTCCTCCATTGTCCGACGGCGGGACGCGGGGCGCCCGGCGAGGGGCGCGCGGGCAAGGGGCCCCGGCCGGGGGCCCGGCCAGGGGCGGGGCGGGGCCGGGGTCCGGGCCGGGGTCCGGGCCGGGCGGGGCCGGGCGGGGCCGGGCCGGGCGGGGCCGGGCCGGGCCGGGCCGGGCCGGGCCGGGCGGAGCCAGGCGGAGCCGGGGAGATCATCCCCGCGGGGACGGCCGTTCCGGGCCGTGATCGGCAAGACTGGGCCGATGGAACTCCTGTCTCCCGAACTCCTGGACGCGTACCTGGCCCGCCTCGGCGCCGAGCGGCCCGGGCGGCCGACCGCCGGGGCCCTGCGCGAGCTGCACCTGAAGCACCTGCACGCGGTGCCCTTCGAGAACCTGTCCATCCACCTCGGCGAGGACATCTCCCTGGAGCCCGAGGCCCTCCTCGGCAAGATCCTGGGCGCCGGGCGCGGCGGCTTCTGCTTCGAACTCAACGGCGCCTTCGCCCTGTTGCTGCGCACCCTGGGCTACGGCGTGGACCTGCTCTCGGCCCAGGTCCACCCGGCCGGCGGCGGTACGGGCATCCCGGCGGGGCACCTGGCCCTGCGGGTGGAGTCGTGCGAGGGACGGGCCTGGCTGGCGGACGTGGGCTTCGGGGACCACAGCCACTTCCCGCTGGCCTTCGACGACCGCGGCGAACAGCAGGACCCGGGCGGCGTGTTCCGCCTCGCGGAGGCCCCCGGCGGCGACATCGAGGTCTTCCAGGACGGCGTGGCCCAGTACCTGCTGGAGCGCCGCCCGCGCGACCTGGCCCACTTCCGCGCGGGCGCCTGGTGGCACCGCACCTCCCCGGACTCCCACTTCACCCGCGGCCCGGTCTGCACCCGCCTCACCCCCGAAGGCCGCACCACCCTCACGGACCGCACCCTCATCACCACCACGGCATCGGGCCGCACCCGGCAGCACGTGGAAGGCGACGAGCCCCTCCTCCAGACCTACCGCGACCTCTTCGGCATCACCTTGGACCGGGCCCCGGTCCCCCTGCTGCCGCGGGACTGAACCCTCCGACCCAGGCACGGGCGCCCCCGCCACCCTCGCCCGACTCCCCGAATCCCGGCGACCAGCCGCACTCCCGCACGACACAGACCGGGCCCGGGGGGCCGCCGGGCCCGAAACGGCCCGGCAGCCGGGTCAGTCAATCCATATCCGCCGTCAACGGCCCTGCCCTCTGAGCCATTTCCTCGAACAGCGCGTCCACGGCACCGAGCGAGTCCGCACCGCAGGCCGCCTCGAAGGCCCGGCCGTCGCTCCAGGCGATCACCCAGCCACCGCCGGGCAGGTCCCGCCGCTCCCGGGGCAGGACGACCCCCTCCAACCCCGTGTCCACCACGTCGATCCGGACGTGCCACCCGGGGTTGTCCGTCGTCACCACCTGGACCCCGTACTCGTGCTCCCACTCCCCATCGCACTGAGCGGCGTACCACTCCGGCACGTAGCGCAGCCCGCTCATCCGCCGCCCCGACCCCACGACGACCTCCTCACCGGTCTTTCCGTTCCCCTGACTTCAGCAGGATCTGAACTCGCGAAGGGAATTGCACGTCGTCAACCCGCACCGAGCAGGAAACCACTCCACGAACGGCGGGAAATCGCATTCGGGCGCACTCGTTCGGATCGTGCAGGACAAGCCACCCCGATGAACAGGGGAGCGCCGCCTCGAAGAGGATTGACGGGAGAACTTCCCGAGGGTCCGACTTCCACACCTGGCACTCGACAGGGCCATCAACAGCGGCCTGAACTGCGAAAATGAGCGAGCCCCCCGCCTGGTACCAGCTACTCGACTCCGGATCCCAGTCGGATACGTCACCATCGCTCAGCGAATCTTCCAAAACAAGCGGCGGCTGATGGTCCGGGACCATAGCGACACGGAGCCACTGGCCCGGCTTGAGGGTGCCTGGAAACACCGCACCCGGCCGACGTCGTCGGCCGGGGCTGTGGGGGGTGTGGGGGTTCGGGCGGGGGTGGGGGTCAGGCGAAGCGCTGGGTGGGGGTGGTGGTGCAGGGCTGGAGGCGGAGGGGGGAGTTGGGGGTGGTGACGGTGAGGCACATGGCGGGGGCGGCGGCGGGGCGGATCGTGGCGCCGTCGCGGACGAACTGCTGGTTGGCGCCGCCGTGGCAGTTCCACAGGATCAGGGCGGTGCCGGCGCCGTAGTTGCCGCCGGGGGCGTCCAGGCAGCGGTCGTGGGTGAGTTCGGTCTTCAGGGACTTGCGGGCGGAGTCGTACCACCAGCCCTGGTTGCGGCCGCCGTGGCAGTCCCAGCCGATGACGGCGGTGTTGTTGGCGCTGGCGCCGCCGTTGGCGTCGAGGCAGTTGCCGGTGGCCTCGTTCTTCAGGGGCTTGAAGAGGTCGTCCCAGGCACCGGGCTGGAGGACGGGGGTGCCGGTGCTCGCCGGGTCGGCGCAGCTCGCCTCGGTGAGGCCGGAGGCGTAGAACTGGGTGAGGCAGGAGGCGAAGGCGCCGTGGCCCTTGTAGTTGGGGTGGAAGGACTGGCGGGCGGTGTTCTCGTCCCACGGGAAGTGGTCGCCGAGGTCCAGGTAGAGCCCGCGGGCCCAGGTGTCCTCCATGCAGACCTCGTGGCCGTGGAAGAGGCGCGAGTTGTCGAGGTAGAGGGCGCCGGCGTTGCGGGCGGCGGCGCGCATGCCCTTCTCGAAGGCGGGGACGGCCTGGTTGCGGCCCCAGGTGGCGTCGGAGTCGTAGCCGGCGCAGCCGCCGGGCAGCTTGCCGGGGAAGTTCGGGTTGTCGTAGAAGTCCGGGCCGATCGGGCTCGGGTAGCCCATGACGACGAGCTTGTAGTCGGAGTCCGCGTAGCCGGCGTCCCGCATGACGGTCTTGAGGTCGGTGAGGGTGGCCTCGACCTTGGGGCGCAGCCCGTCCACGCGGGCCTGCCAGCCGGGCGCGTACTTGGGCTCGCAGACGCCCTGGCTGAGCACCCAGCGGGTGACGCAGTCGGTCATGACCGGGCCGAACTGGAGGTCGTCGTTGGCGCCGGCGACCAGCAGGACCATCTTGATGCGGGTGTTGCGGGCCTTGATGGCGAGGCTGTCGCTCTGGACCAGCTCGTCGGCGTACTGCTTGCTGCCGCCGATGCGGATGTTGCCGGTGTACGCGCCGGAGCAGGCCGCGTTGAAGGTGAGGTCGGCGGGGATGCCGGTGCGGTGGATGGCGGTGTCGGGCGAGCGGTGGCACTGGTTGGACGAGGTGTTGGTGGCGGGGTCGTAGTTGCCCACGCCCTCGCCGGAGATCTCGCTGTCGCCGAGGGAGATGAGCCCGGTCTTGCGCTCGGCCATGGGGCGGATGGCGGAGTCGCCGTAGATCCGGACGGCTTCGGCGGCGCGGATGGCCTCCAGCTCCGGCGACAGGGGCGTGGCGGCCGGAGCGGCGGCCGCGGCCGGGGCGGCAGCTGCTGCTCCGGCCGCGGCTCCGGCAGCTCGGGCGGGTGCGGCCTGGGCCGTCGGGGTGATCGCGGTGACGCCGCCGAGGGCGGCCGCGACGGCCGCGAGGGCTGCCAAGGAAGATCTGAATCGGGGTGTCGTGCGGGGCATGGACGCCTCCCGGGGGTTGGTGTTACCCCCGGTATTTACTGGCCGGTAGCAGTCTTGGGAACACTTCGAACAAGACAATTGCTCAAGTTTTCAGGGATTTTGAGGAGGCTGCACAGATGACCGACGACCAGCAGGACGGCGCGTACCGGACCGAGCACGACTCGATGGGCGAGGTGCGGGTCCCGGCGCAGGCCAAGTGGCGTGCGCAGACCCAGCGGGCGGTGGAGAACTTCCCCGTCTCGGGACAGCGCCTGGAGCGCGCGCACATCGAGGCACTGGCCGGGATCAAGCGGGCGGCGGCGGCCGTGAACGCCCGCCTGGGGGTGGTGGATCCGGACATCGCGGACGCGATCCGCAGCGCCGCCGCGGAGGTTGCGGAGGGCCGCTGGGACGACCACTTCCCGGTGGACGTCTTCCAGACCGGCTCCGGCACCTCCTCCAACATGAACATGAACGAGGTGCTGGCCACGCTGGCGGGCGAGCGGCTGGGCCGCGAGGTGCACCCCAACGACCACGTCAACGCCTCGCAGAGCTCCAACGACGTGTTCCCGTCCTCCATCCACATCGCCGCGACCGCCGCCGTCACCCGGGACCTGATCCCGGCCCTGGAGCACCTGGCGGCCGCACTGGAGGCCAAGTCCGCCGAGTTCGCACAGGTCGTGAAGGCCGGCCGGACGCACCTGATGGACGCCACCCCCGTCACCCTGGGCCAGGAGTTCGGCGGGTACGCGGCCCAGGCCCGGTACGGGATCGAGCGGCTGCGCGCGGTGCTGCCGCGCCTGGCGGAGCTCCCGCTGGGCGGCACCGCCGTGGGCACGGGCATCAACACCCCGCCCGGGTTCTCCGCCGCCGTGATCGCGGAGGTCGCGGAGGCCACCGGACTGCCCCTCACCGAGGCCCGGGACCACTTCGAGGCGCAGGGCGCCCGGGACGCACTCGTCGAAACCTCCGGGCAGCTCCGTACGATCGCGGTCTCCCTGACGAAGATTTCGAATGATTTGCGATGGATGTCCTCCGGTCCGCGCACAGGATTGGCCGAAATCAATCTGCCGGACCTCCAGCCGGGCTCGTCGATCATGCCCGGCAAGGTGAATCCGGTCATCCCGGAGGCCGTGCTCATGGTCGCCGCACAGGTGACCGGCAACGACACGGCGGTCGCCGTGGCGGGGGCCGCGGGCAACTTCGAGCTCAACGTCATGCTGCCGGTGATCGCGAAGAACCTGCTGGAGTCCGTGCGCCTGCTGTCCAACGCCTCCCGGCTGCTGGCCGACCGCACGGTGGCCGGCATCACCGCCAACGTGGAGCGGGCCAGGGAGTACGCCGAGTCCTCCCCCTCCGTGGTCACCCCGCTCAACAAGTACATCGGCTACGAGGAGGCCGCCAAGGTCGCCAAGAAGTCCCTCGCGGAGCGCAAGACGATCCGCCAGGTGGTGCTGGAGTCCGGGTACGTCGAGCGCGGCGACCTGACCGTGGAGCAGCTCGACGCGGCCCTCGACGTCCTGAGGATGACCCGCCCCTGAACGGTTCCGACCGCCCCGCACGGGGGGTCGGAATTCAGCCGAATCCACTCCGTGACCTGCACCGCAGCGACCCCGGGGGCCCCAGCCCTAAGATCTGCGCATGACAGGTGCGGAAGGCAGCGAGCAGGGGAGCCACTGGGCGCCCGGGGACCACATCCTCTGGCGCTACCTCGACAACGCCCCCGACCTGAAGGGCCACGTCCACATCTGCCGGCCGGTGACGGTGGTGCAGGACACGCCGGAGTTGCTGGCGGTGTGGATGGCCCCGGGCACCGAATGCGTCAAGCCGGTGCTCGCCGACGGCACCCCCGTCCAGGACGAGCCGCTGGCCACCCGCTACACCGCCCCGCGCACCACCGTCCGGGCCCGCTGGTGGGGCACCGGCGTGCTCAAGCTGGCCCGGCCCGGGGACCCGTTTTCGGTCTGGCTCTTCTGGGAGCGGGGCTGGCAGTTCCGCAGCTGGTACGTGAACCTGGAGGAGCCGCGCCGGCGCTGGGCGGGCGGGGTGGACTCCGAGGACCACTTCCTCGACATCTCCGTCTACCCGGACCGCAGCTGGAAGTGGCGCGACGAGGACGAGTTCGCACAGGCCCAGCGCTCCGGCCTGATGGACGCCGCACAGGCGGGCCGGGTCCGCTCGGCCGGGTCGGCGGCGCTGGAGCTGATCAGGGCCTGGGAGCCGCCCTTCTCCTCGGGCTGGCAGGACTGGCGGCCCGATCCGAGCTGGGAGATTCCGGTTCTGCCCGAGGACTGGGACCGCACTCCGGCGCATATGACCTCATGAGACCCTTGATGCGCCCCCGGGGTCCAAACGTAGGATCGTCCTCCGCAAGGCTGCAATCCGTAATTCTGATGCCGTGCGCGAGACTTGACTGAGGATCAGGACCGAGGAACAGGACCGAGGATCAGGGGGTCTCCCGGACGAAGTTCCGGGGAAGGTACGGCCGGGGCGAAGGTGCCCCCGGCCCTGAGCGGGTATACCGCGACTGACCGAGTTGAGTGCAGCGCACATCGAGCGCAAACGGATGGAATTCCACGCGTGACGGAGTACCCCACCTCCCACGAGGGCCCGCAGCCGGGAGCCGGGGCCGCGGCGAGTGCCGCGGCCGCCCCGGCGCCGGGCGGCTCCGACGTGCCGCCGCAGCCGAAGGCCGCCGAGCGCGGCCTTCGGGTGCCCCGTGCCGGAGGATCCGCTTCCGACTCCGAGGGCCACGGCAAGACCCCGCCGGCCTCCGGGCAGGCCACCCGGGGACAGAACCAGGCGCCGGGAGCCGGCCCGGGCGGCGGCCCCGGCGAGAAGATCCCGGGCGCCCGCCGCGAACACGGCTCGGCCGCCGCCCGCTCCCGCGACGAGGGCGCGGCACGCTCCGCCGCCTCGGCCGGGACCCCAGGACCCGGACCGGGACCGGCGTCCGCCTCGGCCGCCCCGGGATCCGGTACGGGTACGGGTACGGGTACGGGCCTGACCGGCGCGATCGGTGCGGCCGGTGCGGTCGGCCCGGTCGGCGACCCGGTCACCGCGGCCCGCCGCGAGGGGGACCGGCTGCGCTTCGTGGGCGCCGCCACCCGCCGGATCGCCCGCGGCATCGACCTCGACGAGATCGTCCTCGGCCTGTGCCGGGCGACCGTGCCCACCTTCTCCGACGCCATCCTCGTCTACCTGCGCGACCCGCTCCCGGTCGGCGACGAGCGCCCGGCCGGCCCCGTCGTCTTAAGGCTGCGCCGGACGGACCGGCTCCGCCCCCTCGAAGACCTCGGCGACCCCGCCGTGTCCGGAACCGGAAACGGGAACGGGAACGGGAACGGGAACGGATCCGCGTCCGGATCCGGATCCGCGTCCGGGTCCGGCACCGGCTCGGGCACCGCGACCGCCCCCGGTACGGGCTCCCCGTCCGCACCCGGCACGGCCCCCGCCGCCGGCACCGGCACCGGCACCGGCACCGGCACCGGCACGGCCGCACCCGCCCCCGGCTCCCCCGCCGCCGACGACACCCCGGACATCCTCGACTTCAGCCAGCTGCCCCTGGTCGGCCCGCAGGGCGACCTCCCCGCGGCCGAGCTGTGCGAGATCCGCCCCGGCGGCGCCCTCGCCGAGGTGCTGCGCGGGGTCCGCCCCGTCTTCGGCTCCTCCGCCGCGGCCCGCGCCGCGCTGCCCGAACTGCTGGGCGCCGAGCACCCCGTGCCGCGGGGCCAGCGGGCGATCCTCGCCCCGCTGCGCGGCCGCCGCCGGGTCATCGGCGCGGCGGTGTTCCTGCGCAGCCCGGAGCGGCCCGCCTTCGAGGCCAACGACCTGCTCGTCGCCGCCCAGCTGGCCACCCACACGGCTCTGGGCATCGACAAGGCCGTGCTCTACGGCCGCGAGGCGTACATCGCCGACGAGCTCCAGCGCACCATGCTGCCCGAGGGCCTGCCGCAGCCCACCGGGGTCCGGCTGGCCTCCCGCTACCTGCCCGCGGCCGAGACCGCCCGGGTCGGCGGCGACTGGTACGACGCCATACCCCTGCCCGGCAGCCGGGTCGCGCTCGTCGTCGGCGACGTCATGGGCCACTCCATGACCTCCGCCGCGATCATGGGCCAGCTGCGCACCACCGCGCAGACCCTGGCCCAGCTCGACCTGCCGCCCGCCGAGGTCCTGCACCACCTCGACGAGCAGGCCCAGCGGCTCGGCTCCGACCGCATGGCCACCTGCCTGTACGCGGTCTACGACCCGGTCTCGCACCGGATCACCATCGCCAACGCCGGGCACCCGCCGCCGGTGCTGCTGCACCTGGGCGGCCGTGCCGAGGTGCTCCGGGTGCCGCCCGGCGCACCCATCGGGGTGGGCGGGGTGGACTTCGAGGCCGTGGAGCTCGACGCGCCCGCCGGCGCCACCCTGCTGCTGTACACGGACGGGCTGGTCGAGAGCCGGCTGCGGGACGTGTGGACCGGCATCGAGCTGCTGCGCGAGCGCCTGGCGACCACGGCGCAGCTCACCGGCCTGGACCACCCGCCGCCCCTGGAGGCCCTCTGCGACGACGTGCTGGACATGCTCGGCCCCGGGGACCGGGACGACGACATCGCCCTGCTCGCCGCCCGCTTCGACGGCATCGCGCCCAGCGACGTCGCGTACTGGTTCCTGGACCCGGAGGAGACGGCTCCGGGCCGGGCCCGCCGGTTCGCGCGCCGCGCACTGGCCCGCTGGGGGCTGGAAGAGGAGCTCGGCGACTGCCTGGAGCTCCTCGTCAGCGAGGTGGTGACCAATGCGGTGCGGTACGCCGAGCGGCCGGTGACCCTGCGGCTGCTGCGCACCGACGTACTGCGCTGCGAGGTCGGGGACGACTCCCCGCAGCTGCCCCGGCAGCGGCGGGCCCGGGAAACCGACGAGGGCGGCCGCGGCCTGTTCCTCGTCAACCGGCTGGCCCGGCGCTGGGGTGCGACGCGGCTGAGCAGCGGCAAGGTGGTCTGGTTCGACCTGCCGCTGCCCGCGCCCGCCCCGGCGGCCCCGCGGCCCGGCGGCTGAGGGCGCCGCAGCGGACTGCACCGCGCAACGCAGGAGGGGCGGCCACCGCGTCACGGTGGCCGCCCCTCCTGCCGTCCCACGGACGGCGACGGGGTCCGGGCGGACTACTGCTCGGCCCGGTCCCCGTCCGGCTGCTCCGGATCCGTCGACGGGGAGACCGTCGGGGTCGGCGTCGGCGGCTTGGGCTTCTTCGTGGTCCGCGAGGGCGTCGGATCCGGGGCCTCGGAGCTGCGGGAGGCGCTCGGCGTCGGCTTCGGGCTGCGGGACCGGCTCGGGGTCGCCGACGGGGACTCCGGGCTCGCCGAGCGGCTCGGGGTCCGGCTGGGCGTGTCCGCCGGGTCCGGTGCACCCATGTCGGCGTCGTCCAGGTCGAACTTCCCGGTGTCCGCGCCGTCGAGGGCGGCCAGGGTGTACGCCCGCCAGATCTCGGCGGGGAAGGAGGAGCCGCCCGCGCGGCCGCCGCCGGCGGTGCCGGTCAGGGTGACCTGCTTGCCCGTGCCGGGCTCCTCGCCGAACATCGCGACCACGGTGACCAGCTCGGGCGTGTACCCCGTGAACCAGGCGGCGACGTTGGACTCGGTGGTGCCGGTCTTGCCGGCGGCCTCGTAGGCGCTGCTGCGGACCTTCTTGCCGGAGCCGTCCTCGACCACGCCGGTGAGCACCTTGGTGACGGTGTCGGCGGTCTCGCGGCTGATGGCCTGTCCGCCGACCGGCTCCAGCGGGTTGTACGTACGGTTCGCGTGGGTGGCGGACTCGACGATCGAGGGCCGGACCCGCTTGCCGTGGTGGTCGAGGGTGGCGTAGACGGCCGCCATCTCCACGGTGTTGGCGCTCATCGTGCCGAGCGCGGTGGCGGGCCGGTCGTCGGGCCAGCCCGGCCGGTCCTTCATGCCGAGCTCCAGGGCGGTCTTCTTGGCCGCCTGGGGGGTGACGTCCACGATCATCTGCGCGTAGACGGAGTTCACCGAGGAGTTGGTGGCCTTCTGGACGGTGATCGGGCCGTAGTCCTGCTGGTCCTGGTTCTCCGGGGAGAAGGGGGTGTCGCTGCCCTCCACCGGGCGGCCGCTGGTGCCGTCGTAGATGGTGCGCGGGGTGATCTTGCGGCCGTCCTGGGTCTCGGCGTCGTTCTCCAGGGCGGAGGCGAGCACCACCGGCTTGTACGTGGAGCCCGGCTGGAAGTCGGTGCGCAGCGCGTTGCTGGCCCACTTGTCCTTCATGCCGGTGCCGCCGTACATGGCGACGATGCGGCCGGTCTTCGGGTCCACGGAGGTGGCGCCGGCCTGGACCGCGGCGTCGGTCTTGCGGCCCTTGCGGTCGAGCTTGGACTCCAGCTCGTCCGCGACGGCCTTCTCCAGGTCCGCCTGCTTCTTCTTGTCGATGCTGAGCTTGATGGTCCAGCCGCCGGCGTTGAGCTGGGCCTCGGAGACGCCCTGCTCGCGCAGTTCGGCCTCGGCGGCCTGGACCAGGTAGCCCTTCTGGCCCTCGCGGCCGGGGGCCGGCTTGGGCGCGATGGGCTTCTGGAACTTCACCTGGGCCCGCTTGGCGGGGGTGAGGGCGCCGATCTCGACCATGTTGTTGAGGGCCTTGTCGAAGCGCCCCAGGACGAGCTGCTTGGAGACGGGGCCGGCGACGGCCCAGTCGTAGGTGCTGGGGGCCTGGAGGAGGGCGGCGAGGTAGGCGCCCTGGGCCAGGGTCAGCTTCTCGGCGTCCACGCCGTAGTACGCCTGGGCGGCGGCCTGGATGCCGTACGCGTTGCGGCCGAAGTAGCTGGTGTTGAGGTAGCCCGCGAGGATCTCGGGCTTCTTCATGTCCTGGTCGACCTTGAGGGAGATCACCAGCTCCTTGAGCTTGCGGGTGACCGTCTGGTCCTGGGTCAGGTAGTAGTTCTTGACGTACTGCTGGGTGATCGTGGAACCACCCTGCTTGCCGCGGCCGCTGAGGGTGTTGAAGATGCCGCGGGCGACACCCTTCACGTCCACGCCGTTGTCGTCGTAGAAGGTCTTGTTCTCCAGGGCCACGAAGGCGTTCTGGACGTCGGCGGGGATCTTGTCGATCGGCAGGATGACCCGGTTGACCTCACCGGTGCGGGTCATGACCGATCCGTCGGACCACTCGTAGACGTTGCTCTGCAGCTTGGCCTGCTCGTTGCCCTTCGGCGTGTCCACGTAGAAGTAGAGGCCGATCAGCGCGGCCATCCCGAGCAGGATCGCGCCGAGGAAGGTGCCGAGGATCTTCTTCCAGGTGAAGAACCGGCGTATGCCCGCCGGCTTGTTCTTGCGGGCGCGCGGCGCCCGCCGCGACCCGCGCTTCTGAGCGCGTCGCGCTTCTGCTCGGCCCATCGCTCCCACTGCTCCGCTCGTGTACCCCCCGACGTCAGCTCAGAAAACTAACACCGCGGGAAAGGACAAAGGTCGGCCAATCCGGTCTTTTCCGGACGTGAGAATGAGCACCCACCCCCGTGGAACCGACGCATCATCTCCCAGGAGGGTTGCCCCGCGCCAAAAAACTGATATCACTTTGCTAGGCAAACGGCGGCGAGCAGCGCCCGCCGGGCCGACCGACGGAAGCGGGGGACGGACGATGGACGGCAGCACGGCCGCGGCGACGGCGCGGGAATCGGGCTCGGGCTCGGGATCGGGGCCGGTGGAGGACCGCGAGGAGCGGGTACGGGAGTTCCCCGCGCACAGCGTCGGCGGGGGCCTGGCCCTGCTGTGCGGGCTGCTGGGCCTGATCGCGGGCGGCGGGCTGGTGGCGGCGGGCGCGGTCGCGGCCGCCACGGCCCTGAAGGCCGCCCTGATCCCGCTCGGGGTGCTCGTCTTCATCGGCTCCTTCCTCATGATGTGCGGGCTGAACACGGTGGCTCCGGGCGAGGCCCGGGTGGTCCAGCTCTTCGGCCGCTACCGCGGCACCATCCGCACCGACGGCCTGCGCTGGGTGAACCCGCTGACCTCGCGGGAGAAGATCTCCACCCGGGTCCGCAACCACGAGACCGCCGTCCTGAAGGTCAACGACGCCTACGGCAACCCGATCGAGCTGGCCGCGGTCGTGGTGTGGAAGGTCGAGGACACCGCCCTGGCCACCTTCGAGGTGGACGACTTCACCGAGTTCGTGGAGACCCAGACCGAGGCGGCCGTCCGGCAGATCGCGATCGAGTACCCGTACGACTCCCACGACGAGGCCGGGCTGTCGCTGCGCCAGAACGCCGAGGAGATCACCGAGAAGCTCGCCGCCGAACTCCACGAGCGGGTGGAGGCGGCCGGGGTCCGGATCATCGAGTCCCGCTTCACGCACCTCGCGTACGCTCCGGAGATCGCCTCGGCGATGCTCCAGCGGCAGCAGGCGGGGGCGGTCGTGGCGGCGCGCCGCGAGATCGTCGACGGGGCGGTCGGGATGGTGGAACTGGCGCTCTCGCGCCTGGCGGAGGAGGACATCGTGGACCTGGACCCGGAGCGGAAGGCCGCCATGGTCTCCAACCTGATGGTGGTCCTGTGCAGTGACCGGGCGGCGCAGCCGGTCGTCAACACGGGCACGCTGTACCAGTGAGCTCCGCGGGGAAGGGGAGCGAGCGGAAGCAGGTGCTGCTGCGGCTGGATCCGCGGGTGCACGAGGCGTTGGCGCGGTGGGCGGCGGATGAGCTGCGCTCGGCGAACGCGCAGATCGAGTTCCTCCTGCGGCGGGCCCTCTCCGACGCGGGCCGCCTGCCCGCGGACCCGCCGCCCATCCCCTCACGGGGCCGCCCCCGCAAACCACCGACCCCCTGACCGGCCCTCCGCCGCGGACCCGCGCGCGTCGATCGCCGGCGGGGCTGACGGATTCGGGGCTCCGCCCCGGACCCCTGCGCCTCAATCGCCGGCGGGGCTCGATTTCCCGGGCCGCGTCCCCGAACCCGCACCCGTCCGCGGCAGGCCCCCCGGGGCTCCGCCCCGGACCCCGGTCCTCAAACGCCGGACGGGCTGCATTTTGCCCCCGAGCCGGCACGAAACCTGCGGCTCGGCTCAGCAACCCGAACGCTGCACCCCAAAATCCAGCCCCACCGGCGCTGGAGCCACGCACCCCGGAACCCTCCAGCCTCGCCCGCGCTTAAGGCGCACATCCCGGAACCCTCCGGCCTCGCCCGCGCTTAAGGCGCGCATCCCGGAACCCTCCAGCCCCGCCGGCGTTTGAGGCGCGCACCCCGGAACCCTCCAGCCCCGCCGGCGTTTGAGGCGCGCACCCCGGAACCCTCCAGCCCCACCCGCGCTTGAGGCACGCACCCCGGAACCCTCCAGCCCCACCCGCGCTTGAGGCGCGCACCCCGGAAACCTCCAGCCTCGCCGGCGTTTGAGGCGCGGGGGTCCGGGGGCGGAGCCCCCGAGGCAGTTCCAGCCCCGCCGGCGATTGAGGCGCGGGGTCCGGGGCGGAGCCCCGAATCTTTCAGCCGCACCCGCGATCGAGGCGCAGGGGCCCCCGGACCGGAGCCCCCGAGGCAGTTCCAGCCCCGCCGGCGATTGAGGCGCGGGGTCCGGGGCAGAGCCCCGAATCCTCCAGCCCCGCCGGCGCTTGAGGCGCAGGGGTCCGAGGGCGGAATCCCCGGGGCCAGGGGTGGGGTGTGGGGCGGTATACGCCCCGGGTATACACCGGAGGTATACACCGGGTGTAGAGTCGGCGGCATGTCCATCGGTCACACTCTCCTGGCCCTGCTGGAATCCGGCCCCCGCCACGGCTACGACCTCAAACGCACCTTCGACGAGAAGTTCGGCCACGACCGCCCCCTCGCCTACGGGCAGGTCTACTCGACCATGTCCCGCCTCCTCAAGAACGGCCTCGTCGAGGTCGACGGCATAGAGAGCGGCGGCGGCCCCGACCGCAAGCGGTACGCGATCACCGACGCCGGCATCACCGACGTCGAGTCCTGGCTGGCCCAGCCGGAGAAGCCGGAGCCGTACCTCCAGTCGACCCTCTACACGAAGGTCGTCCTCGCGCTGCTCACCGGCCGCAGCGCCCAGGACCTGCTCGACACCCAGCGCTCCGAGCACCTGCGCCTCATGCGCATCCTGACCACCCGCAAGCGCAAGGGCGACCTCGCCGACCAGCTCGTCTGCGACCACGCCCTGTTCCATCTCGAAGCGGATCTGCGGTGGCTGGAACTCACCGCCGCCCGCCTCGACCAGCTCGCCCAGGAGGTACGCCGATGACGGCCCCCGCCGCTCCCGCCGGCTCCCTGCTCACCGCCACCGACCTCCGCAAGGCGTACGGGCCCACCAACGCCCTCGACGGGGCCGGGTTCTCCATCCACCCCGGCGAGGTCGTCGCCATCATGGGGCCCTCCGGCTCCGGCAAGTCCACCCTGCTCCACTGCCTGGCGGGGATCGTCACGCCCGACTCCGGCAGCATCACGTACGCCGGCCGCGAGCTGACCGGCATGTCCGACGCCGAGCGCAGCGCCCTGCGCCGCAGCGAGTTCGGCTTCGTCTTCCAGTTCGGCCAGCTCGTCCCCGAGCTGACCTGCGTGGAGAACGTGGCCCTCCCCCTGCGCCTGAGCGGTCTCAAGCGGAAGGCCGCCGAGCGCACCGCACTCGACTGGATGCGGAAGCTGGAGGTGGACGACCTCAAGGACAAGCGCCCCGGCGAGGTCTCCGGCGGCCAGGGCCAGCGCGTGGCCGTGGCCCGCTCCCTGGTCACCGGCCCCCGCGTGGTCTTCGCCGACGAGCCGACCGGCGCCCTCGACTCCCTCAACGGCGAGCGCGTGATGCAGCTGCTCACGGAGGCCGCCCGGTCCACCAACGCGGCCGTGGTCCTGGTCACCCACGAGACCCGCGTGGCCGCCTACTCCGACCGCGAGATCGTCGTACGGGACGGCCGCTCCCGCGACATGGAGCACGCCATATGAGCACCCCCGCCCCGAGCCGCCTGCGGACCTGGGCCCAGGACCTGCGCATGGGCGCGAAGTTCGCCGTCGGCGGCGGCCGCGAGGGCTGGACCCGCACCCTCCTCACCGGTGTCGGGGTGGGTCTGGGCGTCGCCCTGCTGCTGCTCACCACCGCCCTCCCCGGCGCCCTGGCCGCCAGGGACCAGCGCTCCGACGCCCGCAGCACCTGGACCGCCCCCACCGCCTCGCAGCCCGGCCGCAACACCCTGCTCTTCGCCGAGGTGCAGACCACCTTCGGCAACACGGACCTGTACGGCGGCCAGCTCCGCCCCGAGGGCCCGGACGCCCCGCTGCCGCCCGGCCTGAAGCGGTTCCCGGGACCCGGCGAACTCGCCGTCTCCCCCGCCCTGAAGGAGCTGCTCGCCTCCCCCGAGGGCAAGCTGCTGCGCGAGCGCCTCGACGGCAGGGTCACCCAGACCATCGGCGACGAGGGACTGCTCGGCCCCGGCGAGCTCGCCTTCTACATGGGCTCCGACACCCTGCGGGACGACAGCACCGTCAAGCGCATCACCGGCTTCTCGAACGACATCGAGCCCGAACGCCTCGATCCGGTGCTGACCCTGCTGCTGGTCACGGTCTTCGTGGCCCTGCTGATGCCCGTCGCCGTGTTCGTCGCCGCGGCCGTCCGCTTCGGCGGGGAGGCCCGCGACCGGCGGCTGGCCGCCCTGCGCCTGGTGGGCGCCGACGGCAGGATGACGCGCCGGATCGCGGCGGGCGAGGCCCTCGCCGGGTCGGTGGCGGGCCTCGCCCTGGGCACCGTGGTCTTCTTCGCCGTACGGCAGTTCGCGGACCACGTCACGCTCATGGACCGCAGCGTGTTCGCGGCCGACCTCACCCCGAGCCTCTGGCTGGCGGCCCTGGTCGCCGTCGCCGTGCCCGCGGCGGCCGCGGGGGTCACCCTGTTCGCGATGCGGGGCGTGGTCGTCGAACCGCTCGGCGTCGTGCGCACCTCGAAGCCCTCCCGCCGCCGGATCTGGTGGCGGCTACTGCTCCCGGTGGCCGGACTCGGCCTGCTGGCCCCGCTGATGGGCCGCGGCCGGGAGAGCGGGGACTTCAACCAGTACCAGGTCATCGGCGGGGTGGTGCTGCTGCTCGTCGGCATCACCGCGATCCTGCCCTGGCTGGTCGAGACGGTCGTGGCCCGGCTCTCCGGCGGCGGCGTCTCCTGGCAGCTCGCCGTACGGCGGCTCCAGATGAGCAGCGGCACCGCGGCGCGCCTGGTCAACGGCATCGCGGTGGCGGTGGCCGGGGCCATCGCCCTCCACATGCTGTTCGCGGGCGTCGAGGGCGACTACACCACGCGCACCGGCCAGGACCCGTCCCGCGCCGCGATGTCGGTGTGGGTCCGGGGCGGCCAGGACCCGGACACGAGCATCCTCACCCAGGTCGAGACCGTCGCCCGGAAGCTGCGGCAGACGCAGGGCGTCTCCCGGGTCACCCCGCTGAGCACGGTCACCGCCGCCTCGGCGAAGGACGCGGACCGGATGACGGAGCTGACCATCGCCACCTGCTCCTCCCTGCGGGAGATCGCGGACCTGCCCTCCTGCAAGGACGGCGACACCTTCCTCCTGCAGGGCGGGTACGACGACGCCAACGCGGCCGCGCTGGCGAAGCCGGGCGGCAGGCTGCTCGTCGGCGGCTCCGGCGACGAGGCCAGGCCGGTCGCCTGGCGCGTGCCGAAGGGCATCCGCGCCGTGGCCGCCCGGCCGGACCCGGCCGGCACCGAGCGCGCGGGCATCCTGGCCACCCCGGGGGCCGCCCCCAAGGGCCGGGGGGTCACCGGGTACTCCTCCGTGTACGTGCAGCTCGACCCGGCGGTGCCCGACGCCCTGGAGCGGGCCCGGACGACGGCCTTCCGGGCCGATCCGCTGGCGACGGCCATGACCCTGCGGACCACCGACCAGAGCCACCGCTTCGCGAGCATCCGGACCGGTCTCTACATCGGCGCGGTCCTGGTGCTCCTGCTGATCGGCGCGAGCATGCTGGTCTCGCAGCTGGAGCAGCTGCGCGAGCGCAAGAAGCTGCTGTCGGCCCTGGTGGCCTTCGGCACCCGGCGCAGCACGCTCAGCCTGTCGGTGTTCTGGCAGACGGCCCTGCCCATCGGCCTCGGCCTGGCCCTCGCCACCGCCACCGGCCTGGCGCTGGGCGCCGTCCTGATGCGCATGACGAACGTGCCGGTGACCGTGGACTGGGCCTCGGTGGCCTGGATGGCGGGCATCGGCGGGGCGGTCGTCCTGCTGGTGACCGCGCTCAGCATGCCGCCCCTGCTGCGCCTGATGCGCCCGGACGGCCTGCGCACCGAGTGATCCGGCCCGCCGCCGCTGCCGGTGCGGCCCGTGGGACTACTCCGCGGGCCACACCGGCAGCGGCCGTACGGCTTCCCGCAGGGCGGCGGCGAACTGGACGAACTCCTCCTGGCGGGCGGTGCCGGTGCGCATCGCGAGCGCGATCCGCCGGGCCGGTGCGGGCTCCTGGAACCAGCCCGTGGCCAGGTACTCGTTGCGGGTGGTCTCCAGCCGCAGTGCGGTGCGCGGCAGCAGAGTCACCCCGAGACCGCCGGCCACCAGCTGGACCAGGGTGGAGAGCCCGGCCGCGGTGGTGGTGACGGCCGCGCCCTCCGTGCGGCCTGCCTCCCGGCAGATGTCGAGGGCCTGGTCGCGCAGGCAGTGCCCCTCGTCGAGCAGCAGCAGGTGCAGGTCCCGCAGCGCCTCGCGGGGGATGTCCCGGCGTCCGGCGAGCGGGTGGTCCCGTGGCGCGACGAGCACGAAGTCCTCGTCGAAGAGCGGGAGTTCGGTGACCCCGGGGACCCCGAGCGGCACCGCGAGGAGCAGCAGGTCCAGCCGCCCGGCGGCCAGCCCGTCGAGCAGCGAGTGGGTCTGCTCCTCGTGCACCTGGAGCTCGAGGCGCGGGTAGCGCCGGTGGAACAGCGAGAGCACGGTCGGCAGCAGGTACGGGGCGACGGTGGGGATCACCCCCAGGCGCAGCACCCCGGTGAAGGGGGCGCGTACCGCCTCGGCCTCCTCCAGGAGCGAGCCCACCGCGTCGAGCACGGTCCGGGCCCGCGCGGCGATCTTCTCCCCGGCGGGCGACAGCAGCACCTTGCGGGTGGTCCGCTCCAGCAGCTGCACGCCGAGGGCCTCCTCCAGGGCGGAGACGGCTCCGGACAGCGCGGGCTGGCTCATGCCGATGGCGGCCGCGGCGTCCCGGAAGTGCAGGTGCTCGGCCACGGCCGCGAAGGCGCGGAGCTGCGCGAGGGTGGGTTGCTTCGCTCCCCTATTACCGACAGCCACTGATAGGTACCTCCGATCACGTCCTTCCATGCTAGCTATTTCTGTAATCAATCGAGCTGTGCCAGCATGTGAGACCAGTCCAACCCCCTCAGGAACCGCCAAATGCCCCAAAAGGGCGGCCGTTCCGTTCCGCAAGGAGTGCACGTGCTCACTGTCGGTGACAAGTTCCCCGCGTACGATCTGACCGCTTGCGTCTCGCTCGAGGCCGGCAAGGAGTTCGCTCAGATCGACCACAAGACCTACGAGGGCAAGTGGCGCGTGGTGTTCTTCTGGCCGAAGGACTTCACCTTCGTCTGCCCGACCGAGATCGCCGCCTTCGGCAAGCTGAACGACGAGTTCGCCGACCGCGACGCGCAGATCCTGGGCGTCTCCGGCGACTCCGAGTTCGTGCACCACGCCTGGCGCAAGGACCACGCCGACCTGCGCGACCTGCCCTTCCCGATGCTGGCCGACTCGAAGCACGAGCTCATGCAGGCCTGTGGCGTGCAGGGCGAGGACGGCTTCGCGCAGCGCGCCGTCTTCATCGTCGACCAGAACAACGAGATCCAGTTCACGATGGTGACCGCCGGTTCCGTGGGCCGTAACCCCAAGGAGGTCCTGCGGGTCCTCGACGCCCTGCAGACCGACGAGCTGTGCCCCTGCAACTGGAACAAGGGCGAGAGCACCCTGGACGCGGGCGCCCTGCTGGCCGGTGAGTGACCCATGGCCCTCGACCAGCTGAAGGCCGCCATACCGGACTTCGCCAAGGACCTGAAGCTCAACCTCGGCTCGGTCATCGGCAACAGCGACCTGCCGCAGCAGCAGCTGTGGGGCACCGTCCTGGCGTGCGCGATCGCCTCGCGCTCCCCGAAGGTGCTGCGTGAGCTGGAGCCGGAGGCGAAGGTGAACCTCTCCCCCGAGGCGTACACCGCCGCCAAGTCCGCCGCCGCGATCATGGCGATGAACAACGTCTTCTACCGCACCCGCCACCTGCTCTCCGACCCGGAGTACGGCACCATGCGGGCCGGTCTGCGGATGAACGTCATCGGCAACCCGGGCGTGGAGAAGATCGACTTCGAGCTGTGGTCCCTCGCGGTCTCCGCGATCAACGGCTGCGGCCAGTGCCTCGACTCGCACGAGCAGGTGCTCCGCAAGGCCGGCGTGGACCGCGAGACCGTCCAGGAAGCCGTCAAGATCGCCTCGGTGATCCAGGCCGTGGGCGTGACCCTCGACGCGGAGGCCGTGCTCGCCGAGTAGGCGGCCCGCCCTCGCACGAGAGCAGTCCCGTAGGCGCAGTCCGTACGAGGTTTCCGTACGAGCAGGGCCCCCGGCGCACGTCGTGTGCGCCGGGGGCTCCTGCGTTCCCGGGCGGGCGCCGGCCGTCACTTCTCCAGCGTGGTGATCAGCGTCCGCATGTCCTGGATCATCGCGGCGTGCACCGCCGTGTCCTCGGCCCTGTCCTCCGGCTCGGGCTCCGTCGGCCCGTCCCCGGTCCCCGAGTAGGCCCAGCCCTGCGTGGCCGACACGGTGAACACCGCACCCCCGTCCACCACCCGCAGCTGCGGCCCTTCGAGGAAGTCCGCGGTGGCCAGCACCGCCTGCTCCCCCAGCCCCGGCACCCGCTCCCGCTTCACGTCCCCCTCGCCGGTCTGCCAGCGCGAGTGGTCGAGGTCGGCGTCGAACTCCGGCCCGGGGTCGGTCTCGTGATGCAGGGCGAGCGTGAAGGTCACCTCGTTGACCCGCGTCCAGCCGTTCACCGGCTGCCCGTTCCGGTCCGTCTTCGGCATCTCCTCGGCGCGCAGCACGCAGCTGAACCAGTCCACCGCCGGGTGCTCGGACTCCGCGCGGGTGGTCGATCCGCGCAGGTTCCCCAGCACCTTGCTCAGCGCCCGGGCGCGTACCTCGTCGCAGAGGCTGGCGGGCTTGCGGTAGCGCAGCACCGGGGAGTCGTCCCGGCCGCCCACCGCGTACAGGGCCCCGCCCCAGGCCGCCGAGGCCGCGAGGGCGCCGGCGAGGGTCCAGACCCAGGCCCGGCGCGGGCCGCGCGGGCCGCCGGGGCCGCGCCGGGCCACCTCCTCCACCAGGTCCGGCTGTTCGCGGCGCCGCTCCGGCGGCTGGTACGGACTGTCGAGCTCAGGCTCGGTGATCACCCGCTGTTCCCCCGTTCATCGTTCTCACTTCTCCAGCGCGGCCGCGGTCATCAGCGCGCGCATGTCTGCGATCAGGGCCGCGAGCACGGCACCGGAGTCCATCTCGGGGAGCTCCGGGGGCTCGGCCCCGTCCTTGGGCTCGCCGGTGTAGTCCTGGAACACCTGCACCGAGAGGCTGAAGACCACCCCGCCGTCCAGCACCCGCAGCTTCCAGCTGTCGGCGGCCTCGTCCTGGATGAGCAGGGCCCGTTCCCCCAGGCCCGGCACCTCCTGCGGCTCGGCGCTGTGGGAGGCCCACGCCTGGCCGCCGCGGCTCTCGGACTCGAACTCGGTCTCCGGATCCACCTTCTTGTGCCGGGTCAGGTCCAGCATGATCCAGTGCCGGCGGGTGAATCCGGGGTTTTCCCGGGTCTCCGTCCCGCCGTTCGACTCCTGGGCGCAGGTGCTGCGGTCGTACACCTCGTCGCGCTGCCGGAAGCCGTCCCCCTGTGCCAACGATTCCCCCAGCAGCCGGGTCAGGGCCGCCCCTTTGAACAGGTCGCACAGCTTGTCGCCGGCCTGGTAGCGGATCTCCGGCCCCGGCTCGGGGGCCGTGGCGTACGCGAGCACGCCCGCCCAGACCGCCGAGGCGAGCAGGATCCCGCCGAGGGCCCAGGCCCAGGGCCGGCGCCGGCCCCCGTGCCGGACCCCGTCCGGTTCCTCGTCCATGTGTGCCGCGCCGCTCCCCGGCGGCGCGGGCTCGTACTCTCCGTCGAGCTCAGGCTCGGATATCACCTCTGGTGTCCCCCTGGTCTGCGGGAGCGGCGGAGACGGCCGTGGCGCCGTGCGGCCCCGGGCCGATCCGAAGCTCCTCTTCACGGGAGTAAGCCCGCAGGTAGCCGACCACCGTGTTGGTGACGGCGACCAGCGGGACCGCGACCACCGCGCCCCCGATCCCCGCGATCATCCCACCTGCCGCCACGGAGAGCACCACCGCGAGCGGGTGCACCCGTACGGCCCGCCCCAGGATGAACGGCTGGAGCACGTGCCCCTCGATCTGCTGGACGGCGAGGACGACGAGCAGCACCAGCAGCGCGGTCACCAGACCCTGCGTCACCAGGGCCACCACCACGGCGAGGGCGCCCGAGACCACCGCTCCCACGAGCGGGATGAACGCGAACAGGAAGATGAAGACGGCGAGCGGCACCGCCATCGGCACGTCGAGGAAGTAGATGCCGAGGCCGATGAAGATGGCGTCGATGAGGGCGACGATCACCGTGCCGCGCACGTACGCGGTGAGGGTGCGCCAGGCCCGCGGGCCCGCGCCGGCCACCCCGCTGCGGGCGATGGCCGGGACCAGGCCGAGGGTCCACTGCCAGATGCGCTTGCCGTCGTACAGCAGGAAGAGCGTGGAGAACATCGCGAGCAGGATCCCGGTCAGCACCTCGACCATCACAGTGACCCCCTGGAGGCCTGCCGAGGTGATCTCGTTGGTGTTGGTCCCGATGGTCTCGCTCAGGTTCTTCGCGATGTCGTTGATCTGCTTCTCGGTGACGTGGAACGGGCTGTTCAGCGCGGCGCGCTTGAGCTCGTCGATGCCGTCGCGGAGCCGGTCGGACAGGTCGTCGAGGTTCTCCATGACCTGCCAGACCACGAACCAGCCGACCAGGCCGATGATCACGAATCCCGTGATGGCGGTGACGGCGGTGGCCAGCCCCCGGGGCAGCCCGAGCCGCCGCAGCCGGACCACGAAGGGCTGGAGCAGGGCGGTGACGAGCAGGGCGGCGGCGAACGCGAGCACGACCAGGCGGACCTCGCTGATCACCCGCATGAGCACCCAGAGCAGAGCGGCGACGAGCAGCAGCCGCCAGCTGGCCTCGGCGGCCACGCGGATGCCCCAGGGCACCACGCTCACCGGGTCGGGCAGCTTGGCGCGGGGCCGGGTGGCGGCGGGGTCCGCGGGCGGGCGCGCGGGGGGCTCCTCCGTGGGCCCCTCGCCGGCGCCGGGCCCGTCCCCGGGTCCGTCCCCGGGCCCGTCCGGTTCGCGCGCGGGCAGCGCCTTGCCGAGCCGGCCGAGCCAGCCCGCCGGCGTGTGTCCCGGCTCCTTCGACATCTGGATCCCTTTCCCCCGCCCCCCGGCCTGCACGACAGGCCCGACCGTACACGCGAGAAGCCCCCCGCCGAAGTACGGCAGGGGGCTTCATCAGGTCAGCCTGTGGGCCGTCTCCAGGGGAGCGGCCGGACGGCGGCCTAGTACCAGTGGTTGGCCTGCCAGAAGGACCAGGCGCCGCAGGGGCTGCCGTAGCGGCCGTTCATGTAGTTGAGGCCCCACTTGATCTGCGTGGCGGGGTTGGTGCGCCAGTCGGCACCGGCCGAGGACATCTTCGAGCCCGGCAGGGCCTGGACCAGGCCGTAGGCGCCGGAGGAGGAGTTGACGGCGCGGTAGTTCCACGTGGACTCGTGGTTCACGATGTTGCTGAAGCACTGGAACTGGCCGGCCGGGACCATCTGGCGGGCGATGGCCTTGACCTGGGCGACCGTGTAGGAGGCCTGCGGGGCGAAGTCGCCGGCCGAGCGGACGGACGAGCGGCTCGCCGCCTCCTCCTTGGCCTCGCGCTCCTTCTTGGCCTTCGCCTCGGCCTCGGCCTTCTTGGACTTGGCGTCCTTGGCGGCCTGGAGGCGCGCGGACTCCTCGGCGGCCTTCTTGGCGTCGGCGTCGGCCTGGAACGCGAAGGCGTCGGCCTGCTGCGTCAGGGACGCGGTCTGGACCTGCGCCTGCTCGGTGACCGGGATGTCGGTGAGGAGCGTCATACCGGCAGCGGTCGTCTCAAGGTCGTTCGTGGGCTGGGTGTCGCCCGCGGCGACTCCCACGACGGCGCCGACGGTGGTGACGGCGGTGGCAGAGGCCACTGCGAAGCCCCGAACCGAGATCCGGCTCACACGGTTTCCTTCCAGCGACGTCCGCATGACCTCACGGACGCAAGAGTGCCCCTGGCACTGTCCTCCGCTCACAACGGTCACTGGAGGCGCTGGCCCGTCGGCAACTCCCTTGCGAGGAGTGCCTCGTGGTGCTCTCGGGCGGCATACGGCTTCGTCTGTGGAGTTGTTGTCGTGCGTCTGCACCGCCTGGGGGTCCAGGAGATACAGGTGTGCCGTATGCGGGGCCTGACGGAAGCAAGACTCTGCCGGACGCGGATGCCCGGAGGCAAACCTCCGCCGCGTGGGAAAGCTCACACCTCGCATACAGCAGGAGGTTTGAGGAAATCCCTGTGCGGCAAGGCGCCGCCCGGCTAGGCTCTTCGCCTTTGCCGGGCGGCGCCCAAGGCACTGCCGCTTTCGGGAAGTTGGGACCGGTTGCCCCGATTCCGCCGGTTAGACCGTTTCGAGCATCTCGGTCACCAGCGCCGCGATCGGGGACCGCTCCGAGCGGTTCAGCGTGACGTGGGCGAAGAGCGGATGGCCCTTCAGTTTCTCAACGACGGCGACCACTCCGTCGTACCGGCCCACGCGCAGATTGTCGCGCTGGGCCACGTCATGCGTCAGAACAACCCGGGAATTGGGCCCGATACGGGACAGAACGGTCAGCAGGACGTTCCGTTCCAGCGACTGGGCCTCGTCCACGATGACGAAGGCGTCGTGCAGCGAGCGGCCCCGGATGTGGGTGAGCGGCAGCACTTCCAGCATGCCGCGGCCCAGCACCTCCTCGATGACCTCGCGCCCGGCGACCGCCGACAGCGTGTCGAACACGGCCTGCGCCCAGGGGCTCATCTTCTCGGCCTCGGTGCCCGGCAGGTAGCCGAGCTCCTGCCCGCCAACGGCGTACAGCGGCCGGAAGACCATCACCTTCTGGTGCTGCCTCCGCTCCAGCACCGCTTCCAGCCCGGCGCACAGGGCGAGCGCCGACTTGCCGGTGCCGGCCCGGCCGCCCATCGAGACGATCCCGACCTCGGGGTCCAGCAGCAGGTCCAGCGCGATGCGCTGTTCCGCGCTGCGGCCGTGGATGCCGAAGGCCTCGCGGTCCCCGCGGACCAGCCGTACGTTCCCGTCGGCCGTGACCCGGCCGAGCGCGCGGCCGCGCTCGGAGGTGATGACCAGTCCGGTGTGCACGGGCAGTTCGGCGGCCTCCGGCACGTGGAGCCGCTCCTCGGAGTAGAGGAGGTCCACCTGCTCGCCGGACAGGGACAGCTCGCCCATGCCCGTCCAGCCGGCGTCGGTGATCGCGAGCTCGGCGCGGTACTCCTCGGCGAGCAGCCCCACGGAGGAGGCTTTGATGCGCAGCGGGAGATCCTTCGAAACGACCGTGACGTCGTAGCCCTCGGCCTGCAGGTTGCGGGCGACGGCGAGGATCCGCGAGTCGTTGTCCCCCAGCCGGAAGCCGGCGGGCAGCACGCCCGGATCGGAGTGGTTGAGCTCGACGCGGAGGGTCCCGCCCAGGTCGCCCAGCGGGATGGGGGCGTCGAGGCGGCCGTACCGGACCCGGAAGTCGTCGAGCAGGCGCAGGGCCTGCCGGGCGAAGTAGCCGAGTTCGGGATGGTGCCGCTTGGCCTCCAGCTCGGTGATCACGACGATCGGGAGCACGACCTCGTGCTCGTCGAAGCGCCGGAAGGCGTTGGGGTCTGCCAGCAGGACGCTGGTGTCGAGGACGTAGGTCCGCCTGTCGGGCAGGCGGCGCTTTGTGCTGGTCACCACGGAAGGACGTACCCCCTCGGAAGAGGTCGGGCCATGAAGACCGGACCGGTCATCGGCCCCATGCCTGGGCCGTGGTCCGGCCCTCCACTCCGTCCGTGCGAACCGCACGTGCGTCCTGGCTGCAAAGGGCCTCCCGGACGGACGGCGCCTGTGCCGTCCGCTGAGATGCGACGCCCGTGGATCGGGAGTCGACCTGCATGGGGTATTCCCTCGAACATGCACCGGCATGCCATGGCATATGACGGACGCTCGGTGAATCCCTGGTGAAGGGCCCGAGGGGGTACGAGTTCACTGACGCGGACGTTCCGGAAGCCGGCCGGGAACCCCGGCCGGAAGCCCTCCGCGCGTCGGTCAGACGCCGTAGCGCCGGTGCCGGGCCGCGTAGTCGCGCAGTGCCCGCAGGAAGTCCACCTTGCGGAACGCCGGCCAGAACACCTCGCAGAAGTAGTACTCCGAGTGCGCGCTCTGCCACAGCATGAACCCGGAGAGCCGCTGCTCGCCGCTGGTGCGGATGACCAGGTCGGGGTCGGGCTGGCCGCGCGTGTAGAGGTGCTCCGAGATGTGGTCGATGTCGAGGATCTCGGCGAGCTCCTCGATGGAGGTGCCCTTCTCGTGGTGCTCCAGCAGCAGGGAGCGGACGGCGTCCGCGATCTCCTGGCGGCCGCCGTAGCCCACGGCGACGTTGACGAGTATTCCGCCGTGCCCGTCGGTGGCCTGCTCGGCCTCCTTGAGCACGGTCTGCGTCTGCGCGGGCAGGATGTCGAGGTTGCCGACGTGGTGGACGCGCCAGCGGCCGTTCGCGGCGAGGCCCCGCACGGTGTTCTCGATGATGTTCAGGAGCGGGCGGAGTTCGACCTCGGGGCGGTCCAGGTTGTCCGTGGAGAGCATCCACAGGGTGACGACCTCGACGTCGGTCTCCTCGCACCAGCCCAGCAGCTCGGTGATCTTGTCGGCACCGGCCTGGTGGCCCTGTTCGGTGGTGCCGCCGGAGGCCTTCGCCCAGCGCCGGTTGCCGTCCAGGATGACGCCGATGTGCTTGGGCACCGCATCGTGGTCGAGTCGGCCTTCCACCCGGCGCGCGTACAGCTTGTACACCAGGTCGCGCAGCTTCACGATCTTCCAGCCCCTCCGTGCCATGCCCCCGTGCGAATTGCGAGCCCCCCGACTGGTCCAAACATTACTGCGCGCCGGGAGACCTGACCCAACTCGGTCTGTCACAAGTACGTGATAGGGAGGACAACGTGACTGATAACAATCCCTATCGGGCAGACTCCGCCCGCTACGACTCCATGGAGTACCGCCGCACGGGCCGCAGCGGGCTCAAGCTCCCCGCGGTCTCCCTGGGCCTCTGGCACAACTTCGGCGACGACAAGTCGCTGGAGTCCCAGCGCGCCATCCTGCGCCGCGCCTTCGACCTCGGCGTGACCCACTTCGACCTGGCCAACAACTACGGCCCCCCGGCCGGCTCCGCCGAGCTGAACTTCGGCAAGATCTTTGCGCAGGACTTCGCGGCGTACCGCCACGAGCTGGTGGTCTCCACCAAGGCCGGGTACCTCATGCACCCCGGCCCGTACGGCGAGTGGGGCAGCCGCAAGTACCTGCTCGGCTCCCTCGACGCCTCGCTGGAGCGGATGGGCCTCGACTACGTCGACATCTTCTACTCCCACCGCTTCGACCCGGACACCCCGCTGGAGGAGACCATGGGCGCCCTCGCGTCCGCGGTCCAGCAGGGCAAGGCGCTGTACGTGGGCGTCTCCTCCTACACGGCGGAGCAGACGGCCGAGGCGGTGCGGATCCTCACGGACATGGGCGTGCGGCCGCTGATCCACCAGCCCTCGTACTCCATGATCAACCGCTGGACGGAGGAGGACGGGCTGCTCGACACCCTGGAGGAGGCGGGCATGGGCTGCATCTCCTTCGTGCCGCTGGCCCAGGGCCTGCTCACCGGCAAGTACCTGAAGGGCATCCCGGAGGGCTCGCGCGCCACCCAGGGCAAGTCCCTGGACCCCGACCTGCTCTCGGACGAGGTCCTGCGCCGCCTGAACGGGCTGAACGACATCGCGGCCCGCCGCGGCCAGTCCCTGGCCCAGCTCGCGCTGAGCTGGGTGCTGCGGGACCCGCGGATGACCTCGGCCCTGATCGGTGCGTCGAGCGTGGCGCAGCTGGAGGAGAACGTGGCGGCCCTGACCGGTGCGCCGCTGTCGGCGGAGGAGCTGGAGGAGATCGACTCCTTCGCGGTCTCCACCCCCGGCACCAACATCTGGGCCCAGCGCGGCTGACCTGCCGGTTCGTGCCCGCGGGCGGCCCCGCCGCCCGCGACACGAAAAACGGGCCGGTCCGTGGGGGGGATACGGACCGGCCCGAGGGGGGGGTTCCACCATAACCCTTCGTAAAGCGTGCTGCGTGCATCGGCGCGCGACGATTACGCTCCGAATCCGCCCAGCAGCACTCCGGTGAGCGCGCCCGCGGCCATGAACGGCCCGAAGGCGAGGGCCGTACGGCGCCCTGCACGCCCGGCCAGCACCAGGACGAGGCCGTAGAGGGCCCCGTAGAGGAAGCCCAGGAAGGCCCCGGCCATCCATACCCCCCACCCGTACCACCCAAGAGGGACCCCCAGCGCGAGCGCCAGCTTGACGTCGCCGAAGCCCATGCCCTGCGGGCTGATCAGGAACAGGACCAGATAGCCCGCACCGAGGGCGAGCCCGCCCAGGAGCGCCCGGGTCCAGTCCCCGCCGGCCCGGCCGGTGAGCGCGGCCAGGCCGAGCAGGGCGGCGCAGGCGAGGGCCAGCGGGAGGGTCAGTACGTCGGGCAGCCGGTGCACGGCCCGGTCCACCCGGGCGAGCAGCACGGCGAAGGGCGCGAGCAGCACCCACACGGCCGTCTCGGGCACGGGCCCGGCGGCCGCAGCGAGCCCCGCGCACGGCAGGGCGGTGAGCAGGGCGGCGGGGGCGGGGGGCACCCCGAAACGGAGCTGCTCCACGGTGCAGGAGCGGCACCGGGCCGGGCCGAGCCAGCCGGCGGCCGGGCCGGTCAGCGGGTGGCCGGACGGGCAGGCGGAGCGCCACGGCTCCGCCGGGTCCACCGCCAGCCGGTAGAGGGCCCGGGGCATGAGCAGCCCGGCCGCCGCGCCGTAGCCGGCGGCGGCCAGGACGATCACGAGGAGGGCCACGCCCCGACCCTAGGCAGCGCTGCGGGCGCGGTCATGGGCCCGTGGGCCCATTCGGGCTCCGTGGGACGGCCCGGCCCCCTACCCTGGCCGCCATGGGACGACGCTGGCGGGACCGGACCGCGACGCTCGTGGTGCCCGGCGCAGGGGACTGCGGGACGGAGGTCCGGGTCCCCCTGGAGATCGCCGCCTCCTACCGCGCCCGGACCCGCGGCTTGCTGGGCCGCGAGGGCGTCGAGGGCGCGATGCTGCTGACCCCGGCGGGCAGCGTGCACACCTTCCGGATGCGCTTCGCCATCGATGTGGCCTACCTGGACCGGGAGTTGAGGGTGCTGGCCGTGCGCACCATGGCGCCGGGCCGGCTGGGCCGCCCGCGGCTGCGCTCGCGGCACGTCCTGGAGGCCGGGGCGGGGGCGCTGGCCGGCTGGGGGGTGCGTCCGGGCACCCGGCTGGCGGTGTCGTCCGACTGACGGAACGGGCGCTGGGCGAGCCCCCCTGCGCACGGTAAGTTGGGGCGGTTGGGCACGGGCGGCCAGGGGAGCGGGCATGACGGAACACACCGGGATCACCGCGCTCGAACGCATCATGCCCGCGCTGCACGGGGCGGACGAGCAGGTCGACTGGGCGGTCGCCGAGGCCACCTGGGGCACCCGCTTCCCCGCCGACTTCGTCGCCTTCATGGCCCGGTACGGGGCCGGCCGGATCAACGCCGAGGCCAGCATCCTCGTACCGCTGCCCACCGCCGGTCCGCGCTGGGACCCGGCCGACATGGTGGAGGAGACCGGGAACGCCCGGACGGCCTGGGAGCAGGAGGGCGGACCGGCGGTCTTCGCCACCGACCCCGAGCACATCCTCGCCTGGGGGGTCACCGCGGGCGACGACATACTGTGCTGGCACACCAGCGACCCCGACCCGGACCGCTGGCCGGTCCTGGTGTGCGGGCGGCACACGGCCGAGCCGTTCACCCTCTACCCGTACGGCATGGCCGAATTCCTGCACCGGCTGTTCTCGGACGAGTTCGACGTGAATCCGGTGAGCCTGACCTTCTGGGACGGCGGCCCGCTCAACTTCGTGCACTGGCGCGAGGCCCAGCGCCGCTGGCAGGCCGGCCGCAATCCGGAGACCGGCGAGCCCGACCCGTACGCGGGCGAGTTCACCGGCTGAGGCGGGCGGGTTCACCGGCTGAGGCGGGCGGGTTCACCGGCTGATTCCAGCCCCCCTTCCGCGGCCGTACGCGCGCCGGTCCGGCGTCGTACGGGCACCGGGCGCGGATCTACGCGCGTCCGGAATGCCGAAGTCATATCGGAAAACACCAGCCGGAAAAGCCGCAGTTGGAGCAAGGGCCATAACTGGGGTTCACATGGCCCTATTCGCCTGAAAGAAGGAGAGAATTCCGGACGCACTGTCCGAAACAAGATCAAGAGGAAAGATCCGTGCGACGAAGACACTCCGGCGCCGTCGCCTCCGTGGCCGCGCTCGCCCTTCTCGGCACCCTCTCCGGCTGCGGCACCTCCCTCGGCTCCGGCGACGGCTCCACCCTCCGCCTGGTCGCCGCCGAGTACGGCGACTCCCCCGCCACCAGTTCCAAGGCCTACTGGGACAAGGTCACCGCGGCCTTCAGCGCCGCCAACCCGGGCCTGAAGGTCGAGGTCACCCTCTACCCCTGGGCCGACGTGGACCGCGAGGTCACCCGCATGGTCAAGGCGGGCGAGGCGCCCGACATGGCCCTGATGGGCGCGTACTCCGACTTCGCCGCCGAAGACCGCCTGTACGAGGCCTCCGAGCTGCTCACCGTCGCCGCCGAGGCGAACTTCCTGGCCCCGCTCGCGGAGGCCGGCTCGGTGGGCAACAAGCTGTACGGCCTGCCCTTCGTCGCCAGCACCCGGCTGCTCTTCTACAACGAAGCGCTGTTCGAGAAGGCCGGGGTCACCGCCCCGAAGACCTGGTCCGAGCTCAAGCGGGCCGCCGAGGCCCTCAAGGCGGACGGTGTGAAGACCCCGTACGCGCTCCCGCTCGGCCCGGAGGAGGCGCACGCGGAGGCCATGATCTGGGAGCTGAGCAACCACGGAGGGTACGCCGACGGCAGCGGCGGCTACAGCATCGCGTCGGAGCAGAACATCCAGACCTTCCGCTGGATCAAGGACAAGCTGGTCGGCAACGGCCTGACCGGCCCGGTCCCGCCCGCGAAGCTGAACCGCCAGGACGCCTTCGCCGCCTTCCTGCGCGGCGAGGTCGGCATGCTCAACGGCTACCCCTCGCTGGCCCACGAGGCCAAGGAGCGCGGCATCCGGGTCGGCACGGTGGCCATGCCCACGGCCGACTGGATGGAGGACGGCTCGGAGCCGCCCACCATGGGGGTAGCCGACTGGATGATGGCGTTCAAGGAGAACGGCAACCGGGAGAACGTCGGGAAGTTCCTCGAGTTCGTCTACCAGGACAAGAACCTGAGCGACTTCGCCGGCCGCTACCACCTGCTGCCGTCCACCGTCACCGCGGCCCGCACCCCGGCGGGCGGCGGCCTCGAGGACAGCGACGAGGAGTTCCTCGCCGCACTGCGCACCGCCCAGCTCTATCCGGTGAGCAAGCCGTCCTGGCTCCAGGTCAGCGACACCATCAAGCGCAACATCGGCCGGGCCGTGGAGCCCGGCGGGGACCCGAAGACGGTCCTGGAGGAGATCGCGGAGCAGGCCCGCAGCCTGGCCGCGAAGAGCTGACCGAAGGCCCGCCCGCGCGGGACCTCCGTCCGTGCCGCATCCCACCCGTCATGCGGCAGCATGGCCGTACGCGCCGCAACCGGTGCCCGGCCGGCCGCCCGGAACGCACCCACAAGGTGCCCGGGGCGGCGGCCCGCGGCATCCACCCGGCGGCCGGATCCGCTCAGGGACCGGATCGGCTCAGGGGCCGGATCTACTCAGGGACCGGATCGGCTCAGTGGCCGGATCGGCTCAGTGGCTGAGCGCGTCCCTGAACTGCTTGCAGCTCGAATCCCACTTCAGCTTCCCGCCGACCTCCGCGGACTCCGCGCCCGTGCGCGCGATCGACCACGTGACGGTGTACGCCCCCGAATCGCAGGCGACCTTCTTCCCCGTCGGGAAGGCCTTGGTGAGCGTGGCCGGGCGGTCGGCCTGCGCCTCGTGCACGGCGGCGATCTGCACCCCCTTGGCGTTGCGCAGCACCGCGTGCAGCGTCACCGGGTGCTTCCCCTTCTTCTCGCTCAGCCCCTTCTTGAGGATGACCTGCGTGGCGATCTCGTACTTGAACTCGAACTTCGGCAGGTAGGCGAGCGTGTTCAGGTCCGGGACCTTGGCCCCCCACTCGGCGGGGGCGCCCGGCTTGTCCTTGAGCTTGTAGTCCAGCCCCGGGTGGAAGCGGAACTGCCCGCCGAGCTTGTGCTTGTCGTTCTTGGTCCACGCGGTCTTCATGCCGGTGTCCCCGCCGCCGGCCGGGTCCTGGAGGAACGCCGTGCCGGAGCCGGTCGTGCGGCCCGGCCCGTCGGCCTGGGCGAGAGCGGCGGCACCGAGCACGGACAGGGCGGCCGCGGCGGCGAGCGCGGCAGTGTGGAAGCGCTTCATGCCCGGGTCAACGCGGCCGTCCGGCGGGCCGGAACGAGCCGTCCTGCGCATTCACCCGTACGAGCCCGGAATAGCTTGATCTCGGGGCCTGTTGGCGATCTCGTGCGCGTTCGCACGGCAGTTCGTTGAGAAGTGATCCGGTACGACGGGGGTTGGACATGACGGAGCACGCAGGCGCGGTACAGGGCACGACGGAGCCGGGCTGGGAGTCCGTACGGGCGGAGTTCGAGGCGGTCGTGGCGGCCGAACCGCACCACCCCGAGGCGCAATTGGCGGTCTACCGGGACGGGCGGCAGGTCGTTGACCTGTGGGCCGGGCCGAACACCGGGGCGGACACCCTGGGCCCGGTGTACTCGATCACGAAGGCGGCGGCGCACCTCGTGACCGCCCTGCTCGTCCAGGACGGCGTACTCGACCTGGACCGCGAAGTATCGGCCTACTGGCCGGAGTTCACCGGGCACGGCAAGGAGCGGCTGGTGCTGCGCGACCTGATCGCGCACAAGGCGGGCCTGCTGAACGTGCCGGAGGGCTTCTCGCTGGACGAGGTGGCCGACGACGCGCTGATCGCCGCGCGGCTGGCGGACGCCGAGCCGTACTGGGAGCCGGGGACGGCGTACGGCTACCACGGGTTCGTGATCGGCGCGCTGACCGGCGAGGTGGTCCGGCGGGCCACCGGGAAGTCGGTGCAGGAGCTGTTCGAGGAGCGCGTCCGGGCCCCGTACGGCCTGGACTTCCACCTGGGGCTCAAGGACGCGGACCGGGAGCGCTGGGCGCCGGTGCTGCCGCAGCTGCCGACCGAGGAGCAGCTGGCGGCGCTGGCGGGGCAGCCCGCGCCCTCGGAGCTGATGGGGGTGGCCTTCAACTGGCACCGGCAGCCGCCGATGGACCTGGTGGAGTACGGCAACCACCCGCGGGTGCTGGAGCTCGGCCCGGCCTCGGCCGGCGGCGTGGCGACGGCCCGCGGGGTGGCGCGGATGTACGCGGCGGCGATCAGCGGGGTGGACGGGCTGGCCCCGCTGCTGAAGCCGGAGACGGCGGAGCTGTTCGGCCGCTCCTACACGACCGGGGCGGACCTGGTGACGGGCGAGGAGGACCACTTCGGGATCGGCTTCGAGAACCAGCCGCAGGTGGGTCCGCAGGCGTTCGGCCACCAGGGGGCCTCGGGCGGCAACTCCTGGGCGGACCCGGCGACCGGCCTGGCGTACGCGTACACCCGGCGCCGGTTCTACTTCCCGGGCGGCATGGGCCCCGAGAACGCTGCGCTGACGGCGGCGGTGCTGGCGGCCGTGGCGTAGGCCGCAGGCCGTGGTCCGTGGGGACGTAGGGGTGTGAGGGCGGGGGCCGGTCCGGTGCGGGCCGGCCCCTTCGCCTGTTGGCCTGTTGGCCTCTTGGCCTTTTGGCCTCTTGGCCTCTTGGCCTCTTGGTCGGCTACGCCTGGCCGGTTTCGAAGCGGCTGATGCGGCTGCCGTCGGCCGTCACCGTGAACTTCCAGGCGGTGCGCATCTCGCCCCAGGTGTCGTTGCGGTAGCCGACGACGAGGGACCGGCCGCCGTCCGCCTCCTGCTGCACGTCCATGTGGCCGTTGGAGGAGAAGATCTCCCGGTCCGCCCACTGGCGCACGTCCCGGTCCGAGCCGTCGTCGGACATGGTGGCGTCGTCCGTCAGCAGCCCGTAGAAGGCCTCCTCGTCGTGGCTGTTCACGGCCTTGACGAAGGCGGCGACGGTCTCGTCGGAGAGGTGGCTGGGGGCGATGGTCACGGGGGCTCCCTGGGGACGCGCACACAGGTGCGTACGGGCTGCGGAACAGGCTGCGGAACGGGTGTTCGTGGACCAGGGAACACCCGGGGCCGCCTCCGGTGGGCGACCCTCACCCGTTCGCCGCGTGTCCCCGGGGCGGGGTGCCGAGGCGTACTGCGGTACCGCGGTGGCGGCTAGCGGGCGGCCGGGGCCTTGTCGGGGACGGTCCGCACCGGGAAGCTGAAGGTGTGCCCCTGGCCCTTGAGCCACGGCAGCACCTGGCGCAGCGCCGCGACGCTCTGGGTGCGGTCGCCGCCACCGTCGTGGAACAGGATGGTCGGGCCGTTGGAGACCTCGTTCTTGACGGTCTGCACGATCGCGCCGGTGCCCGGCCGCTCGAAGTCCTTGGTGTCCACGTTCCACCCGAGCGGCCGCATGCCCACCCCGGCGGCGATCTTCCGGCTGTCCGGGGTGAAGGCCCCGCCCGGCGCCCGGTAGTACTCCACCTTCGCGCCCCCGGCCGCGTCCTCGATCATCTTCTTCGCTTCGAGGATCTGCTGCTTCTGGTACTCGACGGACTTCTTGTCCATGGAGGTGTCGTGGGAGATGGTGTGGTCGCAGAGCCGGTGCCCGTCCGCGACGACCTTCTTGACCAGGTCGGGGAACTGCTTCGCCTGCGGCCCGATCATGCAGAAGACGGCCTTGACCTCGTTCTCCTTGAGGATGTCGAGCATCTGCGGGGTCCACCGCGGGTCGGGCCCGTCGTCGATGGTGATGTTCACGGCCCGCCCGCCGGCCTCCGCGTCGTGCGCGATCCCCAGCGGGACCTTGACCGGCACCTGCGCCGGCTCCTCGACCCGCGCGGCGGGCCCCTTCGTCCCGTGCGCCGCCGCATCCCGCGCGGCGGCCTCGGTGTCGGTCAGCACGGCGGCCCCCCACACCGCGAGACTCAGCCCCACCGCCGAGGCCGCCACGGCTATGTGCGCCGTGTACTTGCCCTTGAACCCGCCCTTGAGTCCCATCGAACACCCCGTCCCCGTAGCTTCCTGACCATCTCCCAGATGAGAGGACGGTATGCACGGAGGGACGGTTTCACCCAATTCGGACTTGACACGAACCACATGCGGGGGTGAGCGCGCTCGGTGCGCCCGCCTCGGTGCGCGCCGAGGCAGGCGCCTACGGCGGCGCCTGACACGTGGCGCCGACGCTCCAAAGCGACCGCCGCCAGGACGCTGCCTCGACCAGAGGCAGCGTCCTCGGCAGGCGTTACGGCATGTCCCGGACCTCATACCCCAGCAAGCCGACCCGCGAGAGCGGCTGCACTATTCGATTGAGATACCACGTCGGATCGAGCAGCCAGGGGATGCCATCGAGGCCGGCGAAGCCTCGCGTCGGACTGAACGTCACCCGCCCATCAGCCAAGAACAAGAAGCTCCCACCCACCTCTGTGTCCTGCCACAGCAGAACGATCGCCGAATGCTGTCCCGCAGATCGGCGCGCCGACATTTCCGCGACCACGCGCGGCAGTTCCTCCACGGGAGCCGAATCCCAGTCGCACAGGTCAGGGTCGACGAGGTACTGAATCGACGAGTCCTCGGCTGCCACCCATCCAGCAGAAGTAAGCTCGCGCATCACTTCAGCAAGGGTGCTTGCTTCCGCCAGTTCAAACGTAATGTCGACTTCCCTGCTCACGCCGACCGTTCCCCCCTCGAGTGACGTTCACCCACGTCACCCCTTCGGTATGACATCCCATTCGTAGCCCTTCTTGGCCAGAGTCTGCCGAATGCCCTCCGGCATGGGGACCTCTGATATCACCCGAAAACTCGGCGCCGTTGCCTCTTGTCGTCCGGCCGGTCTCGACGGTGCGTCCCGACGCCTCGTTGATCGTCCGGGTGGCGGTGCCGCCTTGGACGACCGCGGAGCAGAACCCCGCATCAGCGAGTAGGCGAGGCGAAACGGGGCCGGGAGTGGGTCTGGCCGGATTCGGGGTGGCGGTCAGGCTGGGATGGGGGTGCGGAGGGGGCGGAGGAGTTGTTGGACGTGGGTGCCTGGGAGGGCGGCCTTGGTGGAGAGGCCGGCGAGGCGGGTGAGGGCGTCCTGGGTGGTCGGGGATTCCAGGGTGCTGCCGGGGCGGAGGGCGGTCAGGCAGGCGTCCAGGGCGGCCCTGTCGGGCGCCGGGAGGGACGGGCGCATGAGTTCGGCCGCGGCGGCGAGCTCGCGGAGCGCGAGCTCGGGGTCGAGCGGGCCCGGGTGTGTGATCTCGCCGACGCTGTGGTCACCGTAGTGGGTGATCTCGTCACCGAAGTGGATGCTGCTGCTCATCTGACACCTGCCGGGAGCCTGCCCCCATCTCCTCCAGGATAGGTCCGGCGGGCCGGTCAGGCGCGGTCCAGGCGGTAGCCGACCGGGCCGGAGGCGCCGGCCTCGCCGGTCAGGGACATGTTGAGGACATCCGGGACGTTCTCGACGATGCGGGGGTGGAGGCGGCCGTCGCAGGGCTCGGTCCAGCCGGTGTCGGCGTGGGCCTTGACCTCGACGCGGACCCGCCCGCCGCCCTGGCACGCCACGGAGAGCTGGTACGCGCCCGGGCGCCAGGACTCGACCACCATGCTGTCGCCGGTCTCCAGGTCGCCGATCCCGTTCACGGTCGAGCGGTCGGACTCGCCACCCGGGCCGATCAGACCGCCGTCGGCGCCGTAGCCGACGAGGCGCTCGATTGCGGCCCGCTGCGCCGCGGCCGAGGCGGCGGGAACCTTCGCGGGCGTGGCGGGCTTCGCGGGCTGCGCGGCCTTCGGTGCGGCGGACGGCTGGTGGCCCTGGGCCTTCGGGGACGAGGCGCTCGCGTCGGAGTGCGCGGACGAGCACGCGGGGAGGGCGGTGAGGAGGGCCAGTGCGCCCAGGGTGGCGGCGGCGCGACGGGCGCGGTGCGTGGTCATGCAGCGAAAGGTAGGAGCGGAACCCGCCCTTCGGGAGAGCGGCGGTGATCTTCTGAGGTGGATCTGAGCTTGGGTTCCGTCCTTCCCGAAACCGGCGTGGCCTGCGGGTCCCGTCGCTAGGGTCTGCGGAATCGGTACCGGAGTCGGATCGGTACCGGAGTCGGATCGGTACAGGAGTCGGATCGGTACCGAAGTCGGAGTCGGAGTCGTCATGGCCGTCGGCGTGGCACAGGCGTCGGCACAGGCGTCGGCACAGGAACCGGCACCGGCAACCGGCACCGGAAAGGGCGGGCGCGGCCCGCTGCACGAGCCTGGGGGTGGGGACGCATGGCGGGGGGACCGGTTCGGCCGCAGAAGCGGGGCGGGGGCGCGGGCAAGGGCGCCACCGGCGGCAGGCCCGGCGCTGGCGGCAGCGCCGGCCGCGCGGGCAGGGGCGCCAACGGCAGCAGGTCCGGCGGGCGCGGCCGTCCCGGCCCCGAGGGCTACGGGCCGGGGACGGCGGGACGCAGCCCTGGCGGCAGCGGGGGCGGCGTCCGCGGCCCCGGCAGTCCCGCGGCCGGCGGCGGAGTCGGGTGTCTTGGTGTCTTCGGGTTCGCCTTCGCCGGGTACATGCTCGGGCTGCCGGCCGTGCTGCCACTGCTCACGAAGCCGCCCGCGCACGGCCCCCGCCCGTTGCTGCTGCTCAATCCGTGGGTGTGGGTGTTCTCCCTGCTCACAGCGGTGCTGCTGGCCTGGATGGCGGCCGGCCGCGGCCCGCTGAAGCCGCGGCTCCTGGCCGTGCACACCGCCCTGTTCGGGGCCGCCGGCGCGGCCGGCACCGCGCTCGGGGCCCTGCTCGGCGGCCTCCTGGAGCACAGGCTGCGGACCGGGTTGGACGCGGAGAGCGCCGACTTCCTCGTCTCCTTCGCCACCGGCCTGCTGGAGATCCTGTCGGCCGGAGCCGTGGCCCTGCTCGTGTTCCAGGGCCTCCGCCGCCGGTACGCGCCCCCTGCCCCACCCGGCGGCCCGGTCGCCGTCGGCCGCGGACCGCGCGCACCCCGCACACCGCAGGGGCCCCGCTTCCGCACGATGCCCCGGCCGGGCGAGATCTGGCTCGCGATGGTTCCGCTGCGCGAGGACGCCGCCCGGACCCTGCGGCACTACTGCGTGATCGTGGAGGCGTACGCGGGGCACGCGGAGGTCGTCCAGATCACCACGCAGGACAAGGACAGCCGCCGGGACCACATCCGCATGCCGAACGACGGCTGGGACCACACCGGCACCCCCCACTGGCTGGAGCTCCTGCCCCCGCCGCGCCGGGTCCCGTACGCGAACTTCCTCACGACCCGGCCGCAGGGGCGCTGCCCGGAGGCGATCTGGTGGGAGATCTCCCGCGTGCACCTGGACCGCTGACCGCCGTCCGCCGTCGGCCGTCCGCCGTCGCCGTCGGCTCAATAGGCGGCGGCACCGGTTCGGGGCAGGCAAACCCACGTACGGGTGCCGCCGCCCGGCTCGCGGGATTCCTCGAAGCCCCACGTGCCGCGGCACTCCCGTACGACACACGCCATGAAGCGGAGTGCGGACCGGCGGCGGGTGTCCTGGGCGGCGGCGAGGCGGGGGTGTGCGGACCGCTGCCCGGACTGGCCGTCGAACAGGATCAGCCGTACGTCGTCCCAGCGGTAGCGCAGCGAGAGGTAGACGTCCTCCCCCGGGCTCAACTTCGTTGCCACGGCCACCAGTTCGGCTACCACCTGCACGGCCGCGGCGGCGCAGGCACCGAGCCCGTGGACGTGCAGGGCGGCGGCCACGGCGGTACGGGCGATCCGCGCGGCATGCGGGGACCCGGGCAGGGTCAGGCTGAGGAACAGGTTCTCGGGCACGGGCGGCCCGTCGGAAACGGAACCCGGGAGGGTGAAGGGAGGGCAGGGCAGGGCGGAGAGGCTGAGCATCGCGGACTCCTCGTACGTGGTCATGGTCGGTGACAGCGCAGTGAGTTCGACGCGCACGAGTGGCTTACGCGGAGGTCAGGGAGCGTGGCTCGTCGCCGGAGGCCGAGGCATGCTGCGGCGATGCACTTCAACTCCCTTGCGTGAGCGGTGCGTTACCAACCGTAGGGCAACAGGGGCGCAATTGCGCCCCTGAAACAGGAAAGTTCACCCTCAATCGCCAAGGTGCCCGCCGATCCGGGAGACTTCACGCATGACAGCAAGGACCTCTCCCACGCAGCGACAGCGGCGCGTGGGCGCGGAGTTGCGCAAGATGCGCATGGCCGCCGACGTGTCAGCGGAATCGACGGCTGCACTGCTGAACGTCAGCCGCTCACAGCTGTCCGCAATCGAGCAGGGCTTCCGAGCCGTGAGCGAGGAGCGGATGCGTGCTCTGGCTGCCCACTGCCAGGTGGACACCCGTTACCTGGAGAGCCTGATCGCGCTGGCCCACCCGAGCCAGCGGGGATGGTGGGAGCAATACAGATCCGCGCTGCCGCAGGGACTCAGTGACATTGCGGAGCTGGAGTGGCATTCCACCCGCCTGCACACCGTGCAGAGCACACATATGCCGGGCCTGTTGCAGCTCAGCGGCTACGCCCGCGCTGTTTTCGGTTCGGTACTGCCGGCACTGCCCGCTTCAGAGGTGGAGCTGCGGGTGGCTCACCGCATGCAGCGGCGGCAGGTGCTGGAGGGCGGCGAAGCCCGGGAATTCACGTGCTACATCCACGAAGCAGCACTGATGATGCAGTTCGGAGGGCGTCGGGTTGCTCGGGAGCAGCTTGAGCACGTGTGCGAGATGTCCGAGCACGAGAACATCACCGTCCGCGTACTGAGCATCGCCGCGGGAGCCTTCCCGGGAGCGGGGCACGCCATGCTCTACGCCGAGGGGACCACTCCCCAACTCGACACGGTGCAGCTCGACTCAGCCCACGGGCCGGAGTTCAGCCACGCCGAGGCCCAGCTCATCAAGTACCAGGCACACTTGAAATGGATGGTCGAGCACAGCCTCTCCGAGGCGGCATCCCGAGACTGCATCCTGACCATCGCCCGACAACTCTGAGGAACCAGCCATGGCAGACATCCAGTGGGAAGACGCGTTCTGCGGCGAGGGCAACAACTGCTACCGCATCGGGGTGGACAACGCCGGCAACAGCTACATCGCCGTCGCCGGACAGGAGGACCGTCCTCTGACGGATTCCACCGAAGCCCTGCGCCAGTTGATCCGGGACATCAAGGCGGGCAAGGCGGACCACCTGCTCAGCGAGTAGCCGTGCGCTTCCAGTCCTCGGCCAGGAGGCCGAGGATGACCTCGTCCAGGTATTCGCCCAGGACCCAGGCCGAGGCCCGGAGGGTGCCCTCGCGGGTGAAGCCGTTCTGTTCTGCGGCGCGGAGCATGGCGGTGTTGTCCGCGAGGGTTTCGATCTGGAGGCGGTGCAGGCTGCGGACCACGAAGCCGTAGTGGCAGAGGGTGGCGACCACGTCGGTTCCGTAGCCCTTGCCGCGGGCGGCGGGCAGGAGGCCGAGGCCGATGTGGGCGGTGCGGTTGTGGGTGTCGATGCCCCACAGGTTCGCGCTGCCGATCAGCGTGCCGCCTTCCAGCTCCACGACGGAGAACGGGACGCGGTCCTGCTCCGTGCCGTCCACCACGAGGCGCGAGTCCGCGCTGGGCGGCATCGGGCGCCACGGGCCGCCCTCGGCGCGCGCGGAGTTGACGACGTCGTCGTAGAGCTCGGTGCGCAGGACCGGGATGTCCTCGTCGTAGCGGGCGCGGAGCCCGATCTTGCTGCCTTTAAGCATGCGGACTTCCTATCCGGCGGGGGTGGCCGGCGACAAACGAATTTGCGTACGTCCCCGGCGTCTTTGGACGTTCCGCCGAGAGGCCGGGGGGTCCATGGGCGGGACCGCGCATTGCGCAGCCGGAGGCGGGAGCCGGATCGTCAAGATCACGTGATGGGGAGACCGGCAACGGGGGAAGCAGATGGCACCCATGCTCGACGGCTGTACGCCCTGGCCCGAGGAGTTCGTCGACCGCTACTGGGCGGCCGGGCACTGGCGCGGCAACACGCTCGACAACCTGCTGCGCGGCTGGGCCCTCCAGTACGGGCCGCGGACCGCGCTCGTGCACGGCGGGACGAGGCTGACGTACGCGGCCCTGAACCGGCGGGTGGACCGGATGGCCGCGGGGTTCCGGCTGCGCGGGCTGCGGCCCGGGCAGCGGGTGGTCGTACAGCTGCCGAACGTACCGGAGTTCGTCCTGAGCCTGTTCGCGCTGATGCGCGCGGGGGTGGTGCCCGTACTGTGCCCGGTCGGGCTGCCGGAGGCCGAAGTGGCCGAGGTCGTGCACGTCACCCAGGCCCGCGGGTACGTCGGTCCCGGGGCGCGCCGGGGCCGTGACCACACGGCGATGGCGGCGGCGATCGCGGCCCGCGAGCCGTTTCTGCGGCGGGTGTTCAGCGCCGAGGCGGCCTCCCCGTACGGCGGTCTGACGACGGATCCGCTGGGGTGCCAGTACTCGGCGCTGGAGTCGGTGGACGCGGCGCCGCAGCCGGCGCTGGCGCAGAGCGCGGGGCAGGTGGCCTTCTTCCTGCTCGCCGGGGTGCCGCGGGCCGGGGAGGAACTGCGGCTCGTGCCGCGCACCCACAACGACTACGCCCACCAGGCGCAGGCGGCCGCCGGTGCGGTGCCGCTGACCGGCGAGGACGTGTACCTGGCCGCGGCGGCGGCCGACTCCGACCTCGGGCTCGGCGGACCGGGGGTGCTCGGGACGCTGTCGGTGGGCGCGACGGTGGTGCTGGCCGGGGATCCCGGTCCGGGGGATCCTGCGAAGGGTGCGACGGCTGCGGATGCCGCGGGTCCTGCGGAGGCTGCCGAGGCCGCGGAATGCCTCGCCGCGATCGGGCGGGAGCGGGTCACCGTGACCTCGCTGACGGCCGGGGCGGGCGAAGCCTGGCTGGGCGTACTGGAGTCCGTACGGGCCTCCGGGCGGGCCGAGTGGGGGAGCCTGCGGCTCGTGCAGGTCGCGGACGAGGGGGCGGAGGCGGACGCGGAGGCCGCCGGACGGATCGGCCGCGGGCTGGGCTGCCCGGTGCAGCGGGTCTTCAGCCTGCCGGAGGGGGTGCTCACCCTCACGGGCACAGGCACGGGCACGGGCACCGGGACCGGCACCGGCACCGGCACCGGCACGAGCACCGGCACGGGCACCGGCGCCGACAACCGGAGGGACGCCGGTGCCGAGGACGCGGGCGCGCCGCCCGCGCACGGGCTTCCGCTCTCGCCGGATGCCCGGCTGCGCATCGTCGGCGCCGACGGGAAGGACGTGCCGGGCGGGGAGTCCGGCGAGCTGCTCGCGCGCGGCCCGCACACCGTACGCGGCTACTACCGGGCCCCGGAGCGCAACACCCGCGCCTTCACCCCGGACGGCTGGTTCCGCACCGGCGTCCTCGCCCGCTTCGCCGCGGACGGCAGCCTGGTGGTGACGGGGCGGCGCGCGGCGAGCCGGGCCTGAGCGGCGGGGTGCTCCCCCTGTCCTGTCAGCGGTCCGCGTTTCGTCGACGGCGCCGGGCCCGGAGCCCGACGGCGCCTGCGCCGGCGAGGAGCAGGACCACAGCCGGCACCGTGATGTCTCCGGAGGTGCTTTCCGCGGAACCGCCGCCGGTCGCGTAGTCCGTGGAGACGCCGGTGATCCGGATCCGGACCGGGGCGCAGATGTGCGGTGTGGCGCTTCCGTGACCGGTGCGGGTCCCGTCCGGAGGCGGCGGGACCCGGCCGGGGGCGTCAGAGCTTGGTGATGAAGTACCGGACGCCGGTGACGCAGCTGCTGTTCTGGGCAGAGCTCGAAATGACCCACCCGGACGGGATCGGGGAGTTGGAGCACACGAACATGGACGTCTCACCCGTCACCTTCGTGATGAAGTTGCGGACGCCGGTGACGCAGCTGCTGTTCTGCGCGGAACTCGAAATGACCCACCCGGACGGGATCGGGGAGTTGGAGCACACGTACAGAGTCGTCTCGCCGGTCACCTTCGTGATGAAGTTGCGGACGCCCGTCACACAGCTGCTGTTCTGCGCCGAGCTCGACACGACCCAACCGGACGGGATCGGCGAGTCCGAGCACACGAACAGGGTGGTGTACCCGCTCGCGTCCGCGATGAGGTTCCTGACGCCCGTCACGCAGCTGCTGGTGCGGGCGGAGCTCGTGATCACCCATCCGGCCGGGATGGGCGAGTCGGAGCAGACGTACATGTCGGTGGCCTGCAACTCGGCCGCCTGGGCCTGCGCGGTGGCGACGGTCGTCACGCCCAGCAGCAGTAAGCCGACCGCCATCAGGCGCGAGATGTGGTTCCGCAGGTTCTTCAAGGCCCCAGCCTCCGGTTCGCTTGTTGCTTCACGGCCACTTTGGTGTCAGATGAGATGAATGGACGGTTTTCGCACGTTCATCTCGTCAGGCATCGTGGCAGAGGCGGCGCGAGGGGAACCAGCGGTTCGCGTGCGCCGACGGGCCGGAGCAGGCCGCTCGCGACGACTTCGGAAGGTCGCCCGGGCGGCCCCGCCGCTGTGCGGCGGCGGGGCCGCCCGGGCGAGTGGGCCGGAGGGGTCAGAGGAGGGAGACGCGGTACTTGGCCAGGGCCTCGGGGACCGGCTGGTAGAACGTCGTACCGCCGGAGGTGCAGTTGCCGCTGCCGCCCGAGGTGATGCCGAGCGCCTTCGTGCCGTCGTAGAGGGCGCCGCCCGAATCGCCGGGCTCGGCGCAGACGTTGGTCTGGATCATGCCGCGGACCGTGCCGCCGCCGCTGTAGTGGACGGTGACGTCGAGACCGGTGACGGTGCCGCTCTTGGTGCCGGTGGTGGAACCGCTGCGCTTGACCGGTTCGCCCACGTACGCGTCGGCCGCGGTGAAGCCGCCGGGGTGGCTGAGGGCGGGGTTGTCGTAGCGGACGAGGGCGTAGTCGTTGCCGGGGAAACTGGAACCCGTGGTGGGGCCGATGAGGGTGCTCTGCGCGGAGTTGGTGTACCAGGTCTTGACGACGTTCCCGCAGTGCCCGGCGGTCAGGAAGGAGTACGTGTTTCCGCTGGCCACGTTGAAGGCGACCGAGCAGCGGTAGCCGCCGCCGTAGATCGCGTCGCCGGGACCGAGGAGCTGGGTGAAGGTACCGGGGGTGCGCTCGATGCGGAGGGCGCCGGCGGAGGCGCCGGCGGCCTTGCGGATCTTGGCGATCCCGGCCTCGGTGACGGTGCTGTCGGCCGTCACGTGGACCGTGCCGGTGGCGCGGTCCACCCGCCAGGCGGTGCCGCCGACATCGGCGGAGAGGACGGCGCGGTCCACCTTGGCCAGCTCGGCCGCGCCGTACGCACGGGGGGCCGGGGCCGGGGCCGCCTGGGCGGCGGGCAGGGCGAGGGCGGTGACCGCGGCGAGGCCGGCCGCGGCGGCGGCCACCACGGCGGCGCGGGCCCTGCGGGTGCCGGTGCGGGTGCCGGTGCGGGTGCCGGTGCGGGAGGGGGTGGGCGCCGGGGTGCGGGCGGGGGTGGGGGTGCCGGTGCGGGTGGCGGCGGTGCGCGTGATCCTCACGAATCTCCTCCTCGGAGCGTCGGGACCCGGTGGGTGGCCGGGACCTGTGAGGCGCGGCCGGGAGGGCCTGGTCCGACTTCTTCTTGCCTGGCATGCCCCTGACAAAGCAATCCCGGCGAGCGCGCTGCCGCAGGAGTATGTCCGCGGCCCACCCACGCGGACAAGAGGGCGGGCGGGGACGGGCCGGCAGAGGGCGTGGGGGCTGGGGGTCCGACCGCGGGCGGACGGGCGGGCGGATCCCCACGCGCGGATCCCCACGTTCGGCGGCTGGCCCGGCGACGCGGGCGCCGACGCCGAGCGGGCCGCCAAGCGGCCGGGCGGCGGCCCGCAGGCGGGCGAGCGGACTTCGGCGGCGGGTCCGGCGACGTGAGCGCCGACCGCCGGGCAGGCCGCCGAGCGGCCGGGCGGGGGCCGCCGGGGCAGGGGCCAAGCGGCGGCCCGCGGGTCGGTGGGCAGACCACACGCTCGGCGGCCGGCCCGGCGACCCGGGCGGCGGCCCGCAGGCGGGCGAGCGGACTTCGGCGGCGGGTCCGGCGACGTGAGCACCGACCGCCGGGCAGGCCGCCGAGCGGCCGGGCGGGGGCCGCCGGGGCAGGGGCCAAGCGGCGGCCCGGGCGGGGTCGGCCGACAGCGCCCTGCCGACGGCCCCGGCCGACCGCCGACCCCCGACCGCCGGGCTGACGGGAGACGGGGCGGCGGGGCGGCGGCCGAGCGGCGGGCGGCGGTCAGCGAGAAGCAGGCAGCGGGCGAGAGGCGCGTGGCGGGCGCGGGCGGCGGGCGAGGCGCGGGCGGCGGGCGAGGCGCGGGCGGCGGGCGAGGCGCGGGCGGCGGGCGGCTGCCGAGCCGCCGGGCGGCCGCCAGCGGGAGGCGGCAGCGGCCGAGGGGCGGGGGCGGGGGGCTGGAACGCCGGACTCCCTTTCTCTCCGGCGCTCTGGCGGGGTGTGGGTCGCAATGACGCATCATGTCCCGGTGCAGTACGCGGAGGAGTTCGGCGAGGCCGACATGGGGGAGCCGGACGGTCCGGGAGTGCCGCAGCAGCGCACTCCGCAGGACATGTCCGGGCAGTTGACAGCCGCCCAGCAGGGCGATGAGGGGGCGTTCGAGGAGATATTCCGGGCGGTGCAGCCGGGTTTGCTGCGCTACCTGACGGTCCTGGTGGGGGCCGATGCGGAGGACGTGGCCTCCGAGGCGTGGCTCCAGATCGCGCGCGATCTGGCCGGTTTCCGGGGGGATTTCGACGGTTTCCGGGGGTGGGCCGCGACCATCGCGCGCAACCGGGCCATGGACCTGCTGCGGTCCAAACGGCGCCGGCCGACCGGCAGCGTGCCGGTGGAGGAACTGCTCGACCGGGCCTCGCCCGACGACACCGAGGGCTCGGCCCTGGCCCGGGCGGGCACGGCCGCCGCACTCGCACTGATCGCGAAACTCCCGCAGGACCAGGCGGAGGCCGTCCTGCTGCGGGTGGTCATGGACCTGGACGCCCAGTCGGCGGCCCAGGTGCTCGGCAAGCGCGCGGGAGCCGTACGGATGGCCGCCCACCGGGGCCTGCGCAAACTGGCCCGCCTGGTCGAGAAGCATCCGCTGCCGGGCGCGGGGGGCGGTACGGGCTCCGGAGGCGGGGCCGGGCACGGCGCCGGGACGGGATCCGGTGACGCGTCCGGGAGGGGATCCGGACCCGGCTCCGGGCGCGGCTCCGGGCGCGGCTCCGGGCGCGGCTCCGGGACAGAGCCCCGGGCGCAGGACGGCGCGGCCGCCGGTCCGGACGGCGGCTCAGGGGCCGGGCCCGTCACCCGGTCTGCGAATTCGTCAGAAAAAAAATCCGCCAAAGCAGTGACACGCAAGAACGCGGCGACGCTGAAGGGCTTGAGATGAGCACCAACCGATCCCGTCGGATCGACCACGACACGGCCGAGCAGCTGCTCGACGGGCGCGGGGTCGGCGCGGCGGCCGGCCACGAAGCCCTCGCCGGACTGCTCGCCGCCGCAGCCGCACCCGCGGCCGACGGGGAGCCGGTCGGCAAAGCGGCGGCCCTGGCCGCGTTCCGGGCGTCCGTCTCGGGCTCCGGGCAGGAAAAGTCCGGAATCCCCCTACCCGTAACAGCAGCGACGAAAACCCGGAGGCGGCCGATGCTGGTGGCAGCGCTGGCGCAGCTCCTGAGCGCGAAGGCGGCGGTGGCGATCGCCGCCGGCACCGCGCTCGGCGGCTTCGCCCTTGCGGCCGGCACCGGCAGCCTGCCCGGGGTGCTCGGTCCGGCGACCGGCCCCGGCGGTTCCGGACGCCCCTCGCCCACCTCCGGCCCGGCCACGCACGCCCCGCAGGGGCTGCTGCCGCCGGCCGGGGCGGAACGCTCCGCCGAACTGGACGAGCTGTGCCGCGGGTACGGACGGCTCACGCGGGCCGAAGCCGCCGCAGCGCCGACGCGGGAACGTTTCTCCGCGCTGGTCGCCGCGGCGGGTGGCGCCGAGCGGGTGCCGGCGTACTGCGCGCCGGTGCTCGGCAAGGGCACCGGGCCGGGCGCGAGCCCGTCCCCGGGCGGGACCGGAAGGCCCCACCCGGGTGCCTCCCCGGGAGGGCCCGACCACCGGCCCGACCACCGGCGGGGGCACCTGCCCGGCAAGCCGGACGGTCACCCGACCCCGGGGAACCGCGGCAAGGGCGAGCGGCCGGAGCGCACGAAGCCGGTCCATCCGAAGCCGAAGCCGTCGCATCCCCGGCCGGAGCACCCCAAGCCGGAGCGCCGCAAGCCGGAGCACCGCACGCCGGAGCACCGCACGCCGGTGCAACCGAAGCCCGCCCGTCCCGGGCGGTCGGAGCCGAAGCCCGGACAGGCGAAGCCCGCCCGTCCCGGGCAGTCGGCGCCCAAGCCCGGGCACCTGAAGCCGGCGCATCCGCAGCCCGGACACGCCCGGTCCGCACGTCCGAAACCCACCCCTCCCGTCCCGCGGGCGGTCGCGCCGGGGGCCGAGCCCCCGGCCGGACCGCCCGGCCGGGCCGGCGGCCCTCCCGCCCAGGGCCGCGCACCGGTTCCCCTACCGGTCCCGGCCCGATGAGGACCGGCCGCGGGTGCACCGCTCACCCCCGGCCGGATCCCCGTACCGCATCCCCGACACGTCCGGACCATCCCTGAGGGGAGGTCCGGTCCCCGGTCCGGCCGCCTCGCGGCCGCGGCCCACGAACGCAGAGGCCTCCACCCATGCAGCCACGCCTAGCCGACCCGGATCCGGACACGCACACGCACACGCGCCCGGAGACGGCCACGGACACGGACACGGACACCCAGCCGATACCGGGGGTCCCCGCCGGACCGGACACGCCCCCCGCCGCCTCCCCCGTACCGCCGCAGGCCGTGGACTCCCCGGTGTACGCGCCGCCTTCGGGCGGGGCGGCCCCGGACTACGCGCTGACGGCCTTCGGCGAGTCGGGGCGGGTTGCGGCGGGCGGGGCGGATGCGAGCCCGGTGTTCGTGGACGCGTCCGGGCGGCGGCAGCGGGCTGCGCGGCGGATCGGGCGGCTGCTCGTGCTGCCTGCCGCGGCGTACGTCGTCGTACTCGTCAGCACGCTGCTGGGCGGGCCCAGCTTCGACGCGCCGTTCCTGCCGGCGCCCAAGGAGGCGAACGGGCAGGCCGCCGTGCCCGCGGGCGGGCCGGACACGCCGGCCGCGACGGCGTCTCCGAGCGGCGGTGCCCCGGCCGGGCGGGTGCGGCCGGTGGCGGAGCCGGTGGGGGCGGAGCGGGGTGGCGGTCCCGGGGTTCCCGGTCCGGCGGGGGTGGTGACCGCCTCCGCGACCGCGTCGGCCTCTGCCTCGGCTTCTGCCTCCGCCTCGGCTTCTGCTTCTGCTTCGGCGGGGCCCTCGGCGAGTGCGTCTCCCAGCGTGCGGCCCTCCCCCAGCGCCAGTGCCGGTCCCACCAAGCCGGGGCGGGGTACGGCGACCCCGCCGGGGCAGGCCCGCAAGCCGACACCACACCCTTAGCCCCCCGGGGCTCCGCCCCCGACCCCCGCGCCTCAAACGCCGGCGGGGCTCGGAATCGCCGGACCCATCCGGCAACCCGAGCCCAGCCACCCCCGAAGTCTTCGGGGGACCCACCCCCAAAACCTCCGCGCCTCAAACGCCGGCGGGGCTTGGATTCGCCGGGCCCGTCCGGCAACCCGAGCCCAGCCACCGCCAAGCCCCCGGGGCTCCGCCCCGGACCCCGGTCCTCAAACGCCGGACGGGCTGGGATTCGCGCTCTCGGCTTGGATGCGCGCGGCTTGCCTCGTGGGCCCCGTCCCATGAACTGGCTCGGGGGGTGGATCCTGCGGGCCACATCAAGCCCCGCCGGCGATTGAGGCGCGGGGGTTCGGGGCGGAGCCACCGGAAGCCGACGGCGGGCCGCAGCCGGAGAAACGGCACGGGCCACATCCGGTCCCGGCAGCGGGCACGTCCCACCGCCCCGGGGCTGGGGCGCGTGGGCCGGGCCGCGCCCCGGGACCCGCGACCCGTACCCCGGGACCAGTCATGCCGCACCACCCGTACACCAGGCAGGAAGCCACTTTGCGTACCGTCACCCCCCGCACCCACTGGCTGCTGCTGGCCACCCTCGTACTCACGCTCTCCGCCGCCCTGCTCCTCCAGGGCTACTCCCGGCACATGTTCGACTCGACCGCGGACGGGGCCGTGCACGCCGAAGGGAGCAGTGGGGACGTGCCCGCGCGGGTGCTCGACGGCGGGCCCGTGATCGACGGCGGCGCCGGGCGGACCGCGCAGCCCGCGGCCAGGACGGTCGCGCTCACCTTCGACGACGGGCCCGACCCGGTCTGGACCCCGAAGATCCTCGACGTGCTGCGCCGCGAGGGCGTGAAGGCCACCTTCTTCGCGGTCGGCTCGCGCGTGGCGGAACACCCCGCGCTGGCCCGCCGTATCGTCGCCGAGGGCCACCAGATCGGCGTGCACTCCTTCACGCACGCCAACCTCGGCGCCGCACCCGCCTGGCGGCGGTCCCTGGAGCTGCGCCAGACCCAGCTGGCCATCGTCGGGGCCACCGGGGTCACGACCCCGCTGATGCGGCCCCCGTACTCCTCCTCCAACGGCGCGCTCACCGACGCCGACTGGCGGGCCGTCGAGCAGGCCGGCCGGGAGGGCTACCTGACGGTCCTCACCACCCTGGACAGCCAGGACTGGCGGCGGCCGGGCGCCGCGCGGATCGCGGCCAACGCCACGCCGAAGGGTTCCGCCGGGCAGATCGTCCTCATGCACGACGCGGGCGGGGACCGTGCCCAGACCGTCGAGGCCCTCGGCCTGCTCGTGCCCCGGCTGAAGTCCGAGGGCTTCCGGTTCGCCACGGTCGGCGAGGCCGTGGACCTGAGCTCCGCCGAGCGGCCCGCGGTGGGCGCGCACGAGTGGCAGGGCCGGGCCATGGTGGCCGCGCTGCGCAGCACGGACGTGGCCCTGGAGGTGCTCGGCTGGCTGCTGTGGGCGGCGGGCGGGATCGCCCTGCTGCGCGCGGTGGCGGTGTTCGCGGCGGCCCGCCGGCACGTGCGGCTGCGGCGGCGCGGGCCGTGGGGCGAGCCGGTGACCGCGCCGGTGAGCGTGATCGTGCCCGCGTACAACGAGAGCGCGGGCATCGAGGCGGCGGTCCGCTCGCTCGTGGCCTCGGACCATCCGGTGGAGGTGATCGTCGTGGACGACGGCTCCACCGACGGCACCGCCGACCTCGCGGAGGCCCTCGGGCTGCCCGGCGTACGGGTGATCCGGCAGGCCAACGCGGGCAAGCCGGCCGCCCTGAACACCGGTATCGCGGCGGCCTCCCACGAGCTGCTGGTGATGGTGGACGGGGACACGGTCTTCGAGCCGGACGCGGTGCGGATGATCGTCCAGCCGTTCGCGGACCCGGCGGTCGGCGCGGTCTCCGGCAACGCGAAGGTGGTCAACCGGGGCGGGCTGCTGGGCCGCTGGCAGCACATCGAGTACGTGGTCGGCTTCAACCTCGACCGGCGCCTGTTCGACCTGGCCGAGTGCATGCCGACGGTGCCGGGCGCGGTGGGCGCGTTCCGGCGCTCGGCACTGCTGCGGGTGGGCGGGGTCAGCGACACCACCCTCGCCGAGGACACGGACCTGACGATGGCCCTGTGCCGGGACGGCTGGCGGGTGGTCTACGAGGAGCGCGCGAAGGCGTGGACGGAGGCCCCGGCCTCCCTCGGCGCCCTGTGGAAGCAGCGCTACCGGTGGTGCTACGGCACCCTGCAGGCGATGTGGAAGCACCGCGGCGCGGTGGTCCAGGGCGGGCAGGCGGGCAAGCTGGGCCGCCGCGGGCTGCTGTACCTGCTCCTGTTCCAGGTGCTGCTGCCGCTGCTGGCCCCGGTGGTGGACGTGTTCGCCCTGTACGGCCTGGTCTTCCTCGATCCGCTGCGCATCCTGGGCCTGTGGACGGCCTTCCTGCTCCTCCAGCTGCTGATGGGCCTGTACGCGTTCCGGCTCGACGGGGAACGCCCGGGACCGCTGTGGAGCCTGCCGCTCCAGCAGTTCGTGTACCGGCAGCTCATGTACCTCGTCGTGATCCAGTCGGTGTACACGGCGCTGGCGGGCTCGCGGCTGCGCTGGCAGCGGATGGAACGGTACGGCAGCCTGGGCGGGGCCCCGACCGGCACCCGGTAGCCCCCGTCAGGGGTACGGGCGCGCGCCGCCGCGGAAACCGGCTGGTGCCGGGGCCCCGGCGTGTGCGAAGGTGTGATCACCAAGGGGTGTAGCTCAGATGGCCAGAGCGGCGGTCTCCAAAACCGCATGTCGCAGGTTCGACTCCTGTCACCCCTGCCAGATCTTCTTTGCCGGATCTTCCGTGCCGGCTCTTCCTAGCCGGCTCGTCCTGCGGACCGCGGGAGGCGGGCCGGGGACGGCGTGCCTGCGTGCCTGCGTGCCTGCGTGCCGCGGAACCGTCAGGGCTCTTCCCGGCCTCCCAGGAGCCGTCCCTCGCCCGCCGTCGCGCGGACGAGTACGGACGCCAGCTCTGCGGGGGCGGACAGCATCGGCCAGTGGCCGGTGGGCAGGTCGAAGTAGCGGGTTGCCGGGTCGGTGAGCGCGAGGGCGGTCGGCTCGCCCGCCGCCAGGAGTTCTTCGACGAGGGCGATGCTCAGCCCGTTCGCCGTACAGAACACCGCACTTGACGGCAGATCGGCCGCCGCTCCGGTCAGCCGGAGCGGGCTGACGAGCGTACCGGCGGGCTGCGGGGCGGCCAGCCGCATCATGCGGGCCAGGGCCGGGCCGGAGATCCCGGCGGTGCTGCCCCAGATCACCCGGTCCTCCGGCGGCGGGGGCGGGATCCGCCAGCCTTCCTCGGCCTGCGCGACCCGCTCGCGCGTGCGGACCTCGGCGGGGTGGCCGGGCAGCAGGCCGGCGACGGAGTCCCCGTCCCCGGGGCGGCCGGCGTCCACGGCGATCACGCGGGCGACCCGGTCGGGGCGGCGGTCGGCGGCGCCGGTCACGGGGAAGATGCCGTAGCAGTGGCCGACGAGGACCACCTGCTCGGCGTCCAGGTGGTCGACGAGCTGGACGAGGTCCTCGACGTGGGTGTCAAGGTCGGTGTCCGGGCCGGACAGGTGGCGGCGGTCGCCCATTCCGGTGAGGGTCGCGGGGTGGGCCACGGCCCCGGCCTCCCGCAGCCGGTCGGCGACCTCCCGCCAGATCCATCCGCCGGTGTGCCCGCCGGACACCAGCACGAACTCGGTGGTCATGGGGCCGTTCTCCTCCTTGCGCCGGACGGTGGTTCCGGGCCCGCCCCCTTGCCTCGCGGCGCGCCGTACGGTGGCCGCCGGCGGTGCGGCACGGCTCCTCGGCCACCGGCCACCGGCCACCGGCCACCGGCCACCGGCCACACCGTACGGGGGCGCGGGGGTCCGGCCCTACAGTCGGCGGTCCGACGCGCTGATGGGTACGTCGTTGATGCTCGCCTCGCGGCGGCGCATCAGGCCGTCCGGGTCGAACTCCCACTGCTCGTTGCCGTGGCTGCGCCACCACTGGCCGGCCGCGTCGTGCCACTCGTACTCGAAACGGACGGAGATCCGGTTGCCGGTGTACGACCACAGCTCCTTGCGGAGCCGGTAGTCCAGCTCGCGGTCCCACTTCTCGGCGAGGAAGGCCCGGATCTCCTCGCGGCCGGTCAGGAACCGGTCCCGGTTCCGCCAGACCGAGTCCTCGGTGTACGCGAGGGCCACCCGCTCGGGGTCCCGGCTGTTCCAGGCGTCCTCGGCGGCCTGCACCTTGGCCCGGGCGGTCTCCTCGGTGAAGGGCGGCAGGGGCGGACGGGGGGAGGTGGCGGGGATGGTGCCGGTCATGGCTGCTCCCTGAGTGAGAGTGAGGGCGAGCGTGCGGGTGCGGGTGCAGGTGCAGGTGCGGAGAACGGTCGTTCTCGACTGTCCGCCCAGGTTACGAGAACGACCGTTCTCGGCACAAGTCATAATGGGGTCATGGCTGTCACGGACGAGGAAGAGACCAGGGCGCGGCTGCTCGACGCGGCCGAGGCGCTGTTCTACGCGCACGGGATCCAGGCCGTCGGCATGGACCGCATCCGCGCCGAGTCACAGGTCCCGCTGAAGCGGCTCTACCGCGCCTTCCCAGCGAAGGAGGCCCTGGTGGCGGCGTACCTGGAGCGGCGCGACGAACGCTGGACGGCGAGCCTGCGCGAACGCGTCGAGGCGGCGGAGGGCGTCGGCCGGCTGACCGCGCTCTTCGACTGGCTCGCGGACTGGTTCACCGAGCCGGACTTCCGCGGCTGCGCCTTCCTGAACGCGTACGGGGAGCTGGGCGAGGCCGCCCCGGCACCGGTGCTGGCCGTCGTACGCCGGCACAAGGCGCAGCTGCGCGCGCTGCTCGGCGAGGTAGCGGCCGCCGCCGGCGGGGGCGAGACCCTCGCCGACCGGCTCCTCATCCTGGTCGAGGGCGCCACGGTGGTCGCGGCCCTCACCCCGGGCCGCGCCCCGGCCGACCACGCCCGCGAAACGGCCCTCGCCCTCCTTCCCCACAGCACGGAACCGGCGGTGGAACCCTGCGACTGAGGCGGGGGCGGCCGCGTGCCGTCCTGGGGTCCTGTGGTCCTGGGGTCCCGGGGTCCCGGGGTCCTGGGTCCGGTAGTCCTACTGGGCGCCGCGGGGGAAGGAGATCTCGACGCGGCGGTTCTTCATGCGGCCTTCCTCGGTGGCGTTGTCCGCGATCGGATAGTCCTCGCTGTAGCCGCGGATGTCGAAGGTGATGCCGGGGCTGAGGGTCTTGGCGAGTTCCCGCTGCACGGCGTCGGCGCGCTGCTTGGAGAGCACCTTGCCGTGCTCGTACGTGCCGAGGTTGTCGGTGAAGCCGAAGACGCGCACCTTGGTGGCCTTGGCCTTGTTGATCTCGGCGGCGATGGCCCCGATACGGGCATTGGCCTGCGCGTTGAGAGTGGCGCTGTTCTTGGGGAACAGCACCTCGGCCTGGAGCGCGAGCATCACGGTCTCGTTGGTGTCCTGCCGGCGCTCCTCACCGCCGAGGTCCTCGACGACCTGCGCGATGTCGAGCACCTTGGGTGCGGCGAGGGTCGCGCCCTGCGGGAGCTTGAGGCCGGGCGAGTTCGAGTCGATGGGGACGGGGGCGGAGGCGGAGGGCTCGGTGCCCGGGGGCACGCTGGGCTTCTCGTCCGCGCGGGCGGCGGTGGCGCCGAGGATGTTGGCACCGGTGATGAGGAGCACGGCGGCGACCGTGACGGTGACCAGGCGTGGGGGTGTCTCGGTCATGGTCGGTCACCTCACCCGGAGATCTTGATGGTGGCGGTGGCGAAGGTGGGGAGGTTGAAGTCCACCTCTTCGACCCCGGCGGGCGGGGCGGGGAACTGCATGAACACGTCCTGCGACTTGCCGGGCTGGACTGCCAACAACCCTGTCGTGCACAGGCATCGCCCCTCTGTGTCCCGCAGGATGTAATACCGCTTCTTGCCCGCTTGATCCACCAACGTTGCCCCGGCGACCGAGTTGGGGTTCTTGGTGACTACCTCAACCTCAATCCCCGCCCAACGAGCGGGGCTCACGGCCATGTCCCCTTCGTTCTTGATGGACCCGCTGATCGTGACGAACCCGCCACCATCCCTCTTCGCTTCATTGATTACGAGCACGACGCCCCCCGTGCCCTTCACCTCGGCAAGCTTGACGTTCGGGTCCGTTTGCGGCGCTGGTTCATTGGGAGCAGCGCTCTTCGCCGGGAGGGAGGGAGCCGGAGCCTTCGCGTCAGGGCTCGTTTCGCCGCCATCACCACCGCAGCCGCTCACGGTGAGCGTGAGTACGGCTGCCAAGGCAGTTGCCGCCACCCCGTTCCAAGCTGTCGCAGTGGACCGAATGCTCATGTGCTCGTTCCTTGTCTCGTTGTCCGCGATTAGTCGACCAGTTGCACGGTGAACAGGGTGCGCGCGATGTCCTTCCACGCACCCGGATGGAGGGGGTCGAAGTGAAGGGTCTTGCCCGCACACCTGATGTCGAAGGGCGGAAGGGGCTCATCGCCCGGTTCCTCGTCGCCCGGATCCGGTGGGACGTCCGGCTTCGGTCCGAGTTCACACCGCGGCTTGATCTCCGCGGATGCTTCTGCCGTTGCTCGCCTGGAGCTCGCACCGGCAACGACCGAAGGCCCGAGACCATTGACGTTCTGCACCCGCACCCAGACCTCGCGCGGCGACGGGTCGCATTCCAGGACCGAAGCGCGGTTTTCAGCAGCGAAGGCATCAGCGGCATCGCAAGCGCCATCCGCTTTCAGACCCTTGCCGAGGAGAATGTCCTGCCAGTCCTCCCATGTGAGGTTGGCAAGGTCTTCCCACGGTTCTGTATCCCGCACGTGCTGCGCTCCGGCGATGGCTGCTGCGTCCGCCGCGCCTTGGGCGTTGTTGCGCGCAGCCCCGGCTTGGCCGATGGCAAAGAAGGCCAGCGCAACAAAGAGCAGGCTCACCACCATCCAGACGTAGATGGGGAAAGCCTGCCCTTGGTCTCCGCGCAACCGCGCAACCGTCATCCCGCGGTGATGGCCCCGACCAGCGAACTGATCCGCGCCGAGATCGCCGAGCCGATCCCCGTCGCGACGATCGCGCCGATGATCGCCACCACCACCAGGATGATCCCCAGGTATTCGAATGCCGTCTGCCCGCGGTCCGTGGCCGCGTAGCGGCGGCGGAGGGTTGACACTGCTGTGTTCGCCCAGCCGTTCACGCGCACAGTCGCCTTGAGCATGGGTTACCCCTTCAGGTCCGGTGTCGCTGCCGACCGTCGCACGGTAGGTCCGTGTGCCCAGCCATACCCAGGGTCCCTGGGCCCAACCCGGGGCCCAAGCGTTCCGGTTGTGCTCAGCCATGGCCGACCACCCCCCGGCCGCGGCGGGCCGTTCCCAGCCACATCGCTATCGCCTCGCTACGGCTCGCGCTCTGGAGCTTGGCGAAGATGCGGTTGATGTGGTTCTTCACGGTCTTCTGGCTGATGAAGCAGGTGTCGGCGATCTGCTGATTGCTCATTCCGGATGCGATCAGATCCATGACCTCCACCTCCCGCGAACTCAGCCCGAATCCCACGTGGTTGCGCCTCTGCTGAACAGAGGGTGCCACATCACGTTGCGTGTGCGAAGGGGTTTGCGTCGGAATCCCGGAAAGTGGGACGGCGGCCGGGACGGTGGCGCGCAGCTCCTGGAGGAGGGCGGTGGCCGCGGAGGGGGTGAGGTGGGCCCGTCCCTCGGTCACATCCCTTACTGCGGAGAGGAGTTCGGGCATCGTGAACTCGCCGTGGACGAGGTAGCCGCCTGCGCCGCGACGCAGGGCCTCCCGTACGGTCTCGTCCTCGCGGCTGTACGTCAGCATCAGGACGGGGGCGATCCGCACCAGGTGCGGGAGGGCCGCCAGGCCGTCCATGGCGGGCATGCGGACGTCGAGCAGGACCACGTCCGGGAGGTGCTCCCCGGCCAGTCGTACCGCCTCGCGGCCGTCGGCGGCCTCGGCCGCCACCGTGAGGTCGGGGCGGGCGTCGAGCAGGGCCCGCAGGCCCGCCCGTACGACCAGGTTGTCGTCGGCGATCAGCACCCGCAGGGGGCGGGGCGGGCGCGGCGGAGCGGTGCAGGCAGCCGCGGCGGCAGGCGCCTGGGGATGGAACTCATCCGGCATGACGACGGGCTCCTCTCCATGAGAACGGGCGTGCGGGCGGGCGGGACGGGGGTGGGGCCGGACGGGCGGCCCCGGCGGGGACCGGCTCCGGCACGGGTTCCGGCTCCGGCTCCGGTTCCGCGGGGGACAGGGCCGCGGTCGGGAGGTCGAGGCGGACCTCCGTGCCGGAGGCGGCGCCGGTGCCGGGGCCGGTGCCGCACCGGGCCGGGCCCAGGTGGAGGCGGGCGCCTATGGCCGCGGCCCGTTCGGACATGCCGACGAGGCCGAAGCGGCCGGAGTGGCGGTGCTCGTCGAGGGTGGTGCCGGGCGGCAGGCCGCGGCCGTCGTCGCGGACGGTGATGCGCAGGGTGCCGGCGGCGGCGTCGGTGCCGGCCTCCACGACCACCCGGCCGGCACCTGCGTGCCGGTGCGCGTTCTCCAGGGCCTCGGCGACCACGGCCAGCAGGTGGCGGGCGACGGCGTGGGGGACGGTGGCGGGGAGGGGGCCCGTGCCGCCGTGCGGGTGGCGGAACTCCGCGGGGATGCCCGTCGTACGGCCGAAGTCGGCCACGCGGGAGGCGAGTTCGGTCGGCAGGTGGACTCCCCCGGCCTCGTCCAGGTCCCCGCGGCGACGCAGGTCCGCCAGCAGTTCCCGGGACTCGGCAGCGGCCCGGCGAGCCGCACCGGCCACCAGGGCGGCCTGCGCCCGCACGACGTCCGGGTCCGGGCGGAGGGGCGCGTCCGTGCGGAGGGGCGTCTCCAGACCCGAGGACGGCGTCGGGCGGGCGGCCGGGGCCGGGAGGAGGGGCGCTTCGGGTGACGTGTCGGAGGGGCAGGTGGACGGCTGCGTAAGGGGGGACCCGTGAGGGCCGGGGGTTGCCGTCGTGCGGGCAGCGGGGCCGGGGGCTGTCATCGTGCGGGCGGCGGGGGCGGTTGCCGGGCCGGGGGGCGGGGTGGGCGCGGGTGGGGCCGGGGCGGAGGCCGCGGCCGCGAGGGCGTCGGCGGCCAGGGCGAGGCCGTGGAGGGTTTTGGCGACCGAGTCGTGCATGTCGCGTGCCAGCCGGGCCCGTTCGGCGGCGACAGCCTCGGTGACGGCCAGGCGGGCGCGGGCCTCGGTGAGGGCCTGGCCGGCCGCGCCGAAGCGGAAGAGGAGGTTGCGCAGGCAGGCCCCGGCCGCGCCCGCGATCAGGCAGAGGCCGGGCAGCAGCAGGACTCCCGTGACGGGGGTACCCGGGCCCGCGGTCACCGCGTACGCGCCGACGACGATCAGGGCCTGGAAGGCGGCGTACACGGCCGAGCCGCGCCAGCCGTAGACGAGGCCGGCGAGCAGGGGGGTGCACACGCAGACGAGGCCGAGGGGGGACTCGGGGGTGGCGGTGACCAGCAGGAGGGTGCCGGCGCACATGTCCACGGCCAGGACCCAGGGGTGGCGCAGGAGGTAGGGGCCGAAGCGTTCCCAGTCCCGGAAGAGGACGTACGAGCCCATGAAGGTGACCAGGACGGCGGCGCCGACCAGCCAGGTGGCCGGGCCGGGGGTGGTGCGGCCGAGGGCCAGGGGGGTGCCCAGGGCGATCATGGCGAGTCTGAAGCCGAAGGCTTGGCGGCACAGGGCCTGGAGGGCGTTCAGCTGGAGCGTGAGGGCGGGGTTCGGCGGGGTGCACCGGGGCCTCCTGGGGCTCCGCCCCAGACCCCGCGCCTCAAACGCCGGCGGGGCTGGATTCTGCCCCGCGGCGTCGAAACGCGGGGCGGAGACCGGGATGTGCCCCGCATCATCCGAACGCAGCGGGGAGGTCGGGATGTGTCCCGCGGCATCCGGGTGCAGGACCGGGGCTTGATTCGCTGCCACCCGCTCGCCCGCGCCTGCCGCGCCCGCCGCGATGCCCCCATCGCCCGCACCTGCCGCGATGCCCCCGTCGCCCGCACCCGCCGCATCGCCCCCGACGCCCGCACCCGCCGCGTCGCCCCCGTCGCCCGCACCCGCCGCGCCTACCGCACCCGCCGGGCCATCAGCACCCGCCGCGCCACCAGCACCCGCCGCGAACACGCTCAGCCTGCCGTGAACGAGTCGAAGTCCACGTTCGTGCCGTAGACGAAGCCGCAGATCAGGAGGATCAGGGTGCCGGGGAGCATGAACGTGGTGACGGCGAAGGTGGCCTTCGGGACGGCTCGGGCGGCGCGGCGGCGGGCGTTCTGGGCGTCGGTGCGGCGCATGTCGTCGGCGATCTGGATGAGGGTCTCCACGATCGGGGAGCCCAGTTCCTCGCCCTGCTGGAGGGCGGTGACGAACTGGGCCACCTGCTCCGAGTCGTTGCGGCGGCGGAGTTCGTCGAAGGCCTGGCGGCGGCTGACGCCCATGTCCATCTGGCGCAGGGTGATGCGGATCTCGTCGGCCCAGGGGCCGTCGTACTTCTCGGCGACGCGTTCCAGGGCCTGCCGGAAGCCGAGGCCGGCGCTGACCACCACGGCGAGTACGTCGAGGAAGTCGGGCAGGGTCCGCTCGATGTGGTCGCGGCGGACCCGGATCGCCGACCACAGGCCGACCTCGATCCAGAACAGCCCGAACGCGACCATGAGGAGGGCGAGGACCAGTTGGCCCCGCATCAGCATGGCGAGGGCGCCGAGCGCGCCCAGGAGGCCGTACACCGCGCGCCGGGCGGCGTAGCGGTCGAGGGTGAGGCCGTGCGGGTTGCCCGCCATGTCGATCTGCTTGCGCTTGCGGTCGACGCGCTTGGGGCCCATCAGGCGGAGCACGGTGGGGGCCCAGCGGATGCCCATGCGGTCGATCACGGAGCCCACGGCCGTGGTGCGGGTGGCGCCCACCTCCAGGGCGAGGGCGAGGTCGTCGGGCAGTTTGGCTTCGGCCCGGTACATCCGGACGCCGTGGAAGGCGCCGAAGACGCACAGGCCCGTGGCCAGGGCGAGCAGCAGGGCGGTCATGGCCGGAACGTCCCCCTCGGAATCAGACGTCGATCTTGGACAGGCGGCGGATCAGGGCGAACCCGAGGGTGTACAGCCCGATGGCGACGATGACGGCGCTCTGACCGATGAAGGCGCCGGTCATCCGGTCCAGGGCCCCGGGCATGACGGCGTCCACGAGCAGCAGCGAGCCGACCCCGATCACGGGGATCGCGTACGCCGTCACCGTGACCTGGGACAGCTGGGTCTTCACCTCGCGCCGGGTCTCCTTGCGCTGTTCCAGGGTGACGGTGAGGTTGCGCAGGGAGCCGACGATGGCGCCGCCGGCCCGGTTGGAGAGCACGAGGGTGGAGACGAGGACGACCAGCTCGCGGGAGGGCAGGCGTTCGGTGAGCTCGGTGAGGGCGTCGTCGATGGAGCGGCCCACGGCCAGGCTGTGGGAGACCCGGGCGAGTTCCTCCCCGGCGGGGGCCTCCAGTTCCTCGGCGGCCAGACCGATGGCGGTACGGAGGGCCAGGCCGGCCTGGGTGGCGTTGGCGAGGATCCGGGAGAGCTCGGGGAGCTGGTTGATGAACTTCTCGGTCCGCTTGGCCCGCTGCCAGTTGAGGAAGGCGTTGGAGGCCCACAGGCCGATCAGGGCGGCGACCGGGCCGAAGAAGGAGGCGAGGAGGGAGGCGGCGAGCAGCCAGACCCCGGCCACCCCGGCGAGCACGTAGACGAAGAACTCGCCGGGGGTGAGGTCCAGGCCGGTGGTGGCGAGCTTGCGTTCGATGCGGCGGCCCAGGGCGGTGCGGCGCAGCCTGCGGTCCACCCCGCGGAAGCGGCGCCTGCGGCCGGCGGCCGCGGTGGGGGCGGTGGCGGAGAGCCGGTCGATGAGGGCGGCGCGCTCGGCCCGGCCCTTGGCGTACGCGTGGACGCCCAGGACCACGAAGAGGCACCCGAGCAGGGTGGCTCCCAGGGTGAGGAGCACCAGGTTGTTCATGGCGTGTCGGCTTCCTGCGGCTGGTGGCTGGCGGGCGGGTCAGCGGGCGGTGCGGACGGCGAGCCGGTCGGCGGAGGCGGCCACGCCGAAGGCCTGGGGGACGGGCTGGTTGTTCATGTAGAGCCGTTCGGCGATGCGGCGGGGCAGTGGGAAGTACTCGAAGTGTCCGTAGACGCGGCCGTCGGCGGCCATCGGCTGGGCGACGTACCGGCAGACGGTGATGATGCGGAACGGCTCGCGGCCGTGGGAGTCGAGGATGGCGATCTCGGTGATGCGGCGGGAGCCGTCGGCGAACCGGGTCAGCTGCACGACCACGTGCACGGCGCTGTTGATCTGGTCCTGGAGGGCTTCGAAGGGGACCTCCACCTCCGACATGGAGGCGAGGGTCTGGAGGCGCATGAGGGCGTCCTCGGCGCTGTTCGCGTGCACGGTGGCGAGGGAGCCGTCGTGGCCGGTGGACATGGCCTGGAGCATGTCGAGGGTCTCGCCGCCGCGGACCTCGCCGACGATGATGCGGTCGGGGCGCATGCGGAGCGAGTTGCGGACCAGGTCGCGGATGGTGATGCGGCCCTTGCCCTCGACGTTCGGCGGGCGGGACTCCAGGCGGATGACGTGGGCCTGCTGGAGCTGGAGTTCGGCGGAGTCCTCGATGGTGATGATGCGCTCGTGGCCGGGGATCAGGCCGGAGAGGGCGTTGAGGAGGGTGGTCTTCCCGGTGCCGGTGGCCCCGGAGACGATCAGGTTGAGCCTGGCCTGCACCAGGCCGGAGAGGAGCAGGAGCATCTGCTCGTCGAGGGAGCCCAGGCCGATCATCTCGTGGAGGGTGAAGGCCCGCGGGAAGCGCCGGATGGTGAGGGTGGCGCCGGTCAGGGAGAGCGGCGGGATGATCACGTTGACGCGCTCGCCGCTGGGCAGGCGGGCGTCGACCATCGGATTGGCCTCGTCCACGCGGCGGTTGACGGTGGAGACGATGCGCTCGATGGTCTGCATCAGCTGCTCGTGCGAGGCGAAGCGGAGCGGGAGCTGCTCGACGCGGCCGGCCCGTTCCACGTAGATGTGGTCGGGGCCGTTGACCATGATCTCGGAGATGGAGGCGTCTTCGAGGAGCGGTTCGAGCACGCCGAGGCCGAGGGCCTCGTCCACGACGCGGCGGATCAGCCGGGCGCGTTCGCCGGTGGAGAGGACGGGGCCCTCGCGGCTGATGATGTGGCCGAGGACGCGCTCCAGGCGGGCGCGGCGCTCGGCGGGCGCGAGCGCGGACATCTCGGCGAGGTCGATCTCCTCCAGCAGCTTGGCCCGGTAGGAGGTGACCAGGTGGCCGTCCTCGCGGGCGCTGTGGGGGTCGTCCTGGGTGTGCACCCTGGCGCGCAGGCTCACGGGCGTCCTCCGTCGTAGGGCATGGTGGAGGTGCGGGTCACGGAGCCGAGGCCGAGTCCGGGCATGATGCTCGGGATCTGCACGACGGCGGTGTACGTGGCGCTGTCCGCGCCGTGTCCGCCCTCGACGGACACGTCCAGCCAGCCGCTGACGGCGGCCTGGCCGGCTGCTGCGCCGCCCTCGCCGTGCAGGGAGTCCATGCGGGCGGCGGCCCGGGCGGCGGTGCCGGCCTGCTGGGCGGCGTAGCCGATGAGGCCGGCCTGGATGCCGGCGAGGGCGACGAGCAGGAGGATCGGGAGCCAGCCGAGGAATTCGAGGGCGACTTGGCCGCGGTCGCGGGCGGTGCCGCGGCCGGGGGCGGGGTGGGGGCCGGGGCTTTCGGGGCTCTGCCCCGGACCCCGGTCCTCAAGCTCCCCAGGACTCCGTCCGGGGGGACCCCCTGGACGGGCTTGATTTCGCCCCGCCGGATCGGCCCCCGGAGCAGGGGATGCGGATGCGGGCGCGGGCGCGGATGCGAGCGCGGGTGCGGATGCGAGCGCGGATGCGAGCGCGGGTGCGGATGCGAGCGCGGATGCGAGCGCGGGTGCGGATGCGAGCGCGGATGCGGCTGGCCTCATGTCAGTCCTCCCCCTCGCGTTCGTAGACCGCGGCGGCCTTCCCCGTGATGGTCAGGTCGATGTTCAGGAGCTGCGGGGCCAGGACGGGGACCCGCAGGGCCACCGTCGCGTGGACCAGGGGGTTGCCGGAGCAGGAGGCCGTGACCTGCCATGCCGAACCCACGTGCGCGTCTGCGGCCGCCTGGCAGTCCTCGCCCACCGCGCCCGCGCGGGCGGCCTCGTCGGCGGCGTTCCCGGCCAGGTGGAAGGTGTAGCCGATGACCACGCACTGCCAGATCACCATGAGGATCAGCAGGATGTACGGGAACATCCCGAGGAACTCGAACGTGGTCGAGCCCCGGTCCCGCCGGGCCGCGCGCCCCCGGAACCGGTCCCGCCGGGCCGCGCGCCCCCGGAGCCCGTCCCCGCGGGCCGGGTCCCACCGGCCCTCCGCCCGTATGGCCGTCGCCGCGGACATCAGTCCGCCCTCCGCTTGCCCCAGCGGCCCACCGCGCCGCGGTCGGCGCCGCCGCCGCGCAGGGCGAGCTGCCGGCGGCCGGTGCCGGGCGGGAGGGCGGGGGTGCCGCCGCCCGGGCCGCTGCCGCCTTCCCTGCCGGCGGCCGCGGCCGCGGCGGCCGCTTCCTCCGCGCCCTTCAGAAGTCCGAGTTCGCCGGCCAGGCCCCACAGCGCCTGCTTGACGCTCGACTTGTTGTCGAGGTCCTGGACCCGGCCCGCGTCCACGACCCCCTGGAGTTCCTTGTAGGCCGCCGGAACCGGGATCCGGGTCACCCGGGTCTTGGTGATCTTCTCGATGAGCGGGGGCTGGATCTCGGTGTGCTTGGTCCAGCGGTTCACGAGCATGGCCGTCTCCTCCGCCTTGCGCACCTGGAGCCGTTCCCACATCCGCACCATCCGCTTGGCGGCCCGTACGGCGAGCACGTCGGGGGTGGTGACGAGGACCGCCGTGTCCGCCATCTCGACGGCGGCGGCGTTCGCGCCGTTCATCTGGGTGCCGCAGTCGACCACGACCAGCTCGTAGCGGTTGCGCAGGGCGCTGACGATCTGCCGGGCGGCCCGGTCGTCCACCTCCTCGCCGCGCTCCCCCTCGCCGGGGGCCAGCAGCAGGGCCAGCCCGGTGGGGTGGTCGTACACGGCGTCCTGGAGGACCCGGGGGGTGATGTCCTGGATGCCGGCGAGGTCGGCGGCCGAGCGGCGGAACTGCACGTCGAGGTAGGAGGCCACGTCCCCGGCCTGGAGGTCGAGGTCCAGCAGGGCGGTACGGCGTCCGGAGGCGGCCGCGGCCAGGGCGAGCTGGACCGCCGCGAGGGTGGTGCCGACCCCGCCCTTGGCCCCGGTGACGGTGACCACCTTGCCGCCGGGGCCGGTGAACACGTCGCTGCCGCGCCCCAGGTGGCGGCGTACGCCTGCGGCCCACTGGGCGGCGGCCTGGACCCGGGCGGCGAGTTCCTCGTAGGAGAGGGGCAGGCCGAGGAGTCCGCGGGCGCCGGAGTCCATGGCGGCCGAGAACAGGCCGGGGCTGGTGTCGGTGGAGACGAGGACCACGCCGACGGCCGGGAAGCGCAGGGCGACCTCGCGGATCAGCTCCAGGGCGGGGACGGGGCCGATCCGGTCGTGGACGAGGACCACCTCGGGGAGTTCGTCCAGGGATTCGGCGGCCAGGCGGGCCAGGGCGTCGAGGAGGGAGGTGGAGTCGGTGACCGGGGGTGCCGGTTCGGCGGCCGGGAGCTGGCCGATGAGGGTGGTGATGGAGCGGGCGGCGTCCGGGTCGCCGACCGCGGGGAGGATTCGGGTGCTCATCCGTGCCTCACTTGTCCCCGTCGAGGGTGTACCGGCGGTCGCCCGGGGCCACGGTGGACCGGCTGCCGGGGGCGACCAGGGCCAGGCGGACGTGCTCGGCGAAGGACACGGCGTACGCGACGCGCTGGCTGTCCTTGTTGCCGAGGGCGAAGGTGATCGGGACGGTCTGCTCGTCGCCCTTGCGGCTCTGGCCGGTGCCCTTGCGGGGCTCGGAGAGGGTGCCGACGGTCAGGACCCGGGCGTTGGTGACGAGGGTGACGGCCTCGGACCTGGCGGCCGACGTCCCCTTGAAGGTGCCGATGATGTTGACCCGGTCGCCGGGCTGGATCCGGCCGGCGACCCCGGTGGAGGCGTCGATCATGATGGCGATCTCCTGCTCTCCCGGCGCCAGGCGGGGCATCTCGGCGAGCATGTCGCTCTGGAGGAGGGAGCCGGCCTTCAGGGTGGTCAGGGCGGTCTTGCCGCGCAGCTCCTCGGCGAGGCCGGTGGTGACGGCGGTGCCCGACAGCCACCGTTTGGGGATCCTCGTCTTCTCGAAGTCGTCCTCGTCGAGCTCGCTGAAGGGGGCGATGTCCTCCTTGACCCGGTAGGCGGTCACCTCGGGGCCCACCTTCGAGTTGACGTCGGCGATCACCGACAGGACTCCGGCGAAGGCGCCGAGGGCACACAGCACGGAGAGGACGATGAGGATCACACCGCGCCGCTGACGTGAGTTCATGGACCGGACTACCTCGCCGTTCGTCGGATTGCGTCGATCAACCGGAGCCCCCGCGGGCGCGGGGAACCGCGGGGGTCACGGATGCGCGGACAGGGGGGACGGGGACAGGGGCGCGGCGAGCGGTGCGGCGCAGAATCCGCAGCGGTCGCCTATGAGTTCCAGGCCGCACCACCGGCAGGGCTCGCGCCGGACGGAGGCGACGAGCTGGTAGAGCACGGAGATGTCCGGGATGGCGGCGGCGAACTCCACCAGGCGCGAAGTGGCCCACCAGCGGGCCGAGTCGGCGGGCAGCGGGCTCTCCAGCACGCCCTGGACCTGCCAGGCGGGGGCGAGTTCGGCGGCCACCCAGTCGGAGGCGAGCTGGCCGCGGGCGAAGGTGAGGTGGGTGCCGAAGTCGGGGCCGGGGGGCAGCTCGGGCCCGCCGGCCTCCGTGCCGCGGCCCTTGCCGTGGGCCCCGCCTCGGCCCCGGCCGCCCTGGCCTCCCTGGCCGGCCGCCCTGGCGCCGGATCCGAGCCGGGCCAGGTGCGGGTGCGGGTTGGCGAGTACGGCGAACTGGCTGCCGGGGAGCCAGGAGCGGGCGTGGGTCTTGAGGCTGACGGGCACCCGGTCCAGGCGGGTGACGGTGCCGAGCAGGGCGCCCGCGTAGACGTAGTGGGACAGCAGCCGGGCGGCGGAGGCGATCACCCCGGGGCTGAAGTCGCAGGCGGACAGCTGGCGCAGCTGGCGGACGAGCAGGGCGGTGCCGAGCGGCGGGAGGTCGATGTCAAGGAGTGCGATCCGGTCACTCTCCAGGATCGCCCGCACGGTGTGCAGGCGCTGGGAGAAGGCCGCCGGAAGGAAGGACGGGAGGACCGCGACGACGTATCCGTGCCGCTCCAGCAGACCGGACATCTCCGCCAGGGACTCGTCCAGGGAGGCGGTCTGCGGGCTGGTGAGGGCGGCGGCCTCGGGGGTGTGCCGGTCGGCGGCGGGCAGCACCAGATCGGCACTGGTCACAGCGATGGCGATCGGCATGTGAATCCCCCATTCACCCCGTGCACAGCGGTCGCGCAGAAGCTGCGCTACCGCAAACGATCACTGTTCTGCCCTCCTGCCCCAGCACCTTATCCGCGTCTTAAGGCTCCGGGCAGGGCCTTGTTCCTTTCCCCTGGCTCCGCTTTTCGGTCGTTGGCTGATTCACCACTGCCAATTCGGCAACAAATCCGGTCACTTCCGGCAGGGGCGGGGTGAGCGGGTACGCACCCTTGACAGAAGCATTGGTCTGGACCAACTTGGGTGCGGGTCACCGCAGTTGACCCACCTGTGCGCCCCACCCGCCACAACTCCCCCATGCGCACCTCCCGTTCCGCCATCCCCGCTCCTCCCATCCCCGCTCCTCCCATCCCCGCACCTCCCATCCCCGCACCTCCCCCCACAGGAGCCTCCGTGAACCGCATACGCTCCCTTTCCCTGCTCGCCGCCGGACTCCTCGTCCCGACCGGGCTCACCGCCCTGACCGCGGGCACCGCGCAGGCCGCCGACATCAACGTCGTCCGCAACGGCGGCTTCGAGTCCGGCCTGACCCACTGGACCTGTACGAACGGCAGCGGCAGCGCCGTGTCCTCCCCCGTGCACGGCGGAGCCGGCGCCCTCAAGGGCACCCCGGCCGGCTCGGACAACGCCCGCTGCTCGCAGCTCGTCACCGTCAAGCCCAACTCCACGTACACCCTGAGCGAGTGGGTGCAGGGCTCGTACGTCCATCTGGGCGCGACCGGCACCGGCACCCAGGACGTGTCCACCTGGACCCCCGGCGGCAGCGGCTGGACCAAGCTGTCCACCACCTTCACCACCGGCGCGAACACCACCCAGGTGACCGTCTACACGCACGGCTGGTACGGCCAGCCGGCCTACGTCGCGGACGACTTCAGCGTCTTCGGCCCCGACGGCGGCGGCCCGACCGACCCCGGCCCGTCCCTGCCCGGCGCTCCGACCGGCCTCACCGCCGGCGGGGCCACCGCCACCTCGCTGAACCTCTCCTGGAACGCCGTCCCGGGCGCCACCGGCTACCGGGTCTACCAGGACGGCGCCCGCGTGGCCGAGGTCACCGCCACCGGGCTCACCCGTACCGGGCTCTCGCCCTCGACCTCGTACTCCTTCCAGGTGAGCGCGTTCAACGAGGCCGGCGAGGGCCCCAAGTCCCCGCCGGTCGTCGCGAGCACCGCCCCCGGCGGCGGGGACCCGGGCAACCCGACCGTGCCCCGGCACGCCCTGACCGGCTACTGGCAGAACTTCAACAACGGGGCGACCGTCCAGAAGATCTCCGAGGTCCCGTCCGCGTACGACATCATCGCCGTCTCCTTCGCCGACGCCACGAGCACGCCCGGGGCCATCTCCTTCACCCTGGACTCGGCCGGGCTCGGCGGCTACACGGTGGCGCAGTTCAAGGCGGACGTCGCCGCGAAGAAGGCGGCCGGCAAGGCGGTGGTCCTCTCCATCGGCGGCGAGAAGGGCACCATCGCGGTCAACGACTCCGCCTCCGCGACCAACCTCGCCAACTCGGCGTACGCCCTGATGCAGGAGTACGGCTTCAGCGGGATCGACATCGACCTGGAGAACGGCCTCAACGCCACCTACATGACCCAGGCGCTGCGCGCCCTGTCGGCCAAGGCGGGCCCCTCCCTCGTCATCACGATGGCCCCCCAGACCATCGACATGCAGTCCCCGTCGAACGCCTACTTCAAGACGGCGCTCAACATCAAGGACATCCTGACCGTCGTCAACATGCAGTACTACAACAGCGGCGCGATGAACGGCTGCGACGGCAAGGTCTACTCCCAGGGCTCGGTGGACTTCCTCACCGCCCTGGCCTGCATCCAGCTGGAGAACGGACTCGCCCCCTCGCAGGTCGGCATCGGGGTCCCGGCCTCGCCCAGCGGGGCCGGCAGCGGCTACGTCTCCCCGGCCGTGGTGAACAACGCCCTGGACTGCCTGACCCGGGGCACCGGCTGCGGCTCGTTCAAGCCCTCGAAGACGTACCCGGCGCTGCGCGGGGCGATGACCTGGTCCACCAACTGGGATGCGAAGGCGGGAAATGCCTGGTCCAACGCGGTGGGTCCGCACGTGCACGGGCTGCCGTAGCGGTAGCAGTGGGGGGCGGCGCCGGGCGGGAGACCGTCCGGCGCCGCACCGGTCCGCGCCGGGAGCGGGGGGGGGGGGGGGGGGGGGGGGGGGGGTGGGGGGGGGGGGGGTGGGGGGGGGGCCTTCGGGCGAGTGGGGGGGTGTCTCGAGTGTGTGGGGTTGCTTGGGGGGGGGGGTTGGGGGGGGTTCTCCGGGTAGCCCCCCCCCCCCCCCCGCACCGGTCCGCGCCGGGAGCGCGCGGCGGGCGGCCCGTGCCGTCCGCCGCGCGCTTCTGGCCGGAACGGGACTCTTGACCCGGACATGTCACAGGCGCACGCTGTGCGCGTCCGCACGGAGCCACCCCCACACCTCCACACCCAGGAGATCTCATGCGGCTACGCATCCGCGGCAGTCGAGGACGGAAGGCCGCCACCCTGGCGGCCGTCGTCGCCCTCGCCCTCGGCGCACCCGCCCTGGGCACGAGCGCCACGGCCTCGGCCCCGCCCAGCCCCTCCACCGCCACCCAGGACGAGGCGATCGTCCAGTACCGGGTCCACGGCCCGTCCACGGTCGCCGACCGGACCGCCCTGCTCGCCTACGGGGTGTCCATCGACGAGGTGGACGACCACACCGTCGTGGTCAGCGCCGACACCATGCAGGCGAAGAAGCTGCGGGCGCGCGGCTACAAGCTGACCGCGCTCGCCGGCCCGCCGAACCGGTCCCTGCCCGGGGTCGCCGCCTCCCCGATGGACTTCCCGTCCGCGGACTCGAAGTACCACAACTACGCCGAGATGACCGCGGAGATCGACCAGCGGCTCGCGGCGTACCCGAACATCATGAGCAAGCGGGTCATCGGGAAGTCGTACCAGGGCCGCGACCTGGTCGCGATCAAGATCAGCGACAACGTCGGCACCGACGAGGCCGAGCCCGAGGTGCTCTTCACCCACCACCAGCACGCCCGCGAGCACCTGACCGTCGAGATGGCGCTCTACCTGCTGCGCGAGTTCGGCGCGGGCTACGGCTCCGACGCGCGGATCACCAACATGGTGAACAACCGCGAGATCTGGATCGTCCCGGACCTCAACCCGGACGGCGGCGAGTACGACATCGCCTCCGGCTCCTACCGCTCCTGGCGCAAGAACCGGCAGCCCAACTCCGGCTCCTCGTACGTGGGCACCGACGAGAACCGCAACTGGAACTACAAGTGGGGCTGCTGCGGCGGCTCCAGCAGCAGCAAGAGCTCCGAGACCTACCGCGGGGCGGCCGCCGAGTCGGCCCCCGAGGTCAAGGCGGTCTCGGACTTCGTGCGCAGCCGGGTCGTGGGCGGCAAGCAGCAGATCACGGCCGCGATCGACTTCCACACGTACAGCGAGCTGGTGCTCTGGCCCTACGGCTACACCTACAACGACACCGCGCCCGGCCTGACGGCGGACGACCTGGCCGTCTACAAGAAGATCGGCCAGTCCATGGCCGGGAGCAACGGCTACACCCCCGAGCAGTCGAGCGACCTGTACATCACCGACGGGACGATCGACGACTGGCTGTGGGGCAGCCAGAAGATCTTCTCCTACACCTTCGAGATGTACCCGGAGAGCGGGAACGGCGGCTTCTACCCGCCCGACGAGGTCATCGAGCGGGAGACCGCGCGCAACCGGGACGCGGTGCTCCAGCTGCTGGAGAACGCGGACTGCATGTACCGCTCCATCGGCAAGGAAGCGCAGTACTGCTCCTGAGCAGTGATCCGTGACGGACGGCCGCGGCCGGCCGCCGCTCCCGCCGGGGAGGGGCGGCCGGCCGCGGGCCGTCCCGGCCTTCGCCTTGCCCGGCCCGCGCCGTCCCGGCGGTCAGCCGAGGACGGCCAGTGCGTCGATCTCGATCAGCAGCCCGGCGGGCAGCCCCACGTACACGGTGGTGCGGGCGGCCGGGGCCTCCTTGAGGCCCTGCTCCTCGAAGTAGGCGTTGTAGATCTCGTTCATCTCGGTGAAGTGGCCGGTGTCGGTCAGGTAGACGCGGAGCATCATCACGTCGTCCCAGCCGGAGCCGCCCGCCTCCAGCACGGACCGGACGTTCTCCAGGGTCTGGAGGGTCTGCTCGCGCAGGGTGGGCCCGGCCGGGGTGGGCGGCTGCCCGGGCACCGCGGGGAGGAAGCCGACCTGGCCGGCGACCTGGAGGATGTTCCCCTTGCGCACGCCGTGCGAGAACCGCGCGGGCGGGGCGGCGTGGGTGGCCGGGGTGACGGCGGTCTTCGGGAACTGCTCGCTCACGGAAGTGGTCCTCACTCTTCTTCGGTTGCGGAGGCGTCCGCCGCCTCCGGGGTCCCGCCCGACCAGTCGCGGCCCACGGCCGCGGCGGTACGGCGTACGAGGGGCAGCAGCGCGAGCAGTTCCTCCGCCGGGACCACGACCCCGGGGGCGGACACCGACAGGGCGGCCACGACCCGGCCGTCCGGCCCGCGGACCGGCGCGGCCACGCAGTTGATCGTCTCCTCGTGCCCGCCGAGGTCCGCGGCCCAGCCCTGGGCCCGTACGGTCTCCAGCTCGCGCAGCCAGGCGGCCGCGTCCGGGGTGGAGCGGGCGGTGTACGCGGGATAGTCGAGCCGCTCGGCCAGCGCGCGGCGCTCGGCCTCGGGCAGGTCCGCGACCAGCAGTTTGGCCACGGCCGCCACGGTGATGGCGACCGGCCTGCCGATGCGCGAGTACATGCGGACCGGGTACCGGCTGTCCACCTTGTCGATGTAGATCACCTCGCCGTCCTGGTGGACGGCCAGGTGGACGGTGTGGCCGGTCCGCTCCCCGAGCTCCACCAGGTGGGGGTGGGCGATCTCGCGGATGTCGAGGTGCTCGACGGCCTCGGCCGCGAGGGTGAACAGCCGGGCGCCCAGCCGGTACCGGCCGTCGGCCTGCCGGTAGGCGAAGCCGTGCTCGTGCAGGGTGCGCAGCAGCCGCAGGGCGGTGCTCTTGTGCACGCCGAGCTCCTCGGCGACCCGGCCGAGGTCGGCCGGACCCCGGGCGAGCAGCGGCAGGATCCGCAGCGCCCGCTCGACGCTCTGGCTCACGTCCGTCCTCCCCGCTGTGCCCGCATCGGCGTGCGCGCATCGGTCTGCGCCCCGGCCGCATTGACCCGTCGTCACCCGGGATGTTAGACAGCGTGCACAGTTGGTGCAACGCGCGTTGCGTTCTGTGCAACGCGTTCTGCCAGAAGGAGGAACCCATGGCCGGCGACGCCGTCCACGCGCTCACCCAGGAGCCCGTCGACCACCGCTTCAAGGGCCTCCCGCCGGACGCCGGGGCTGCGGGCCTCACCGTGGGCGAGCTGGCCGGCCAGCGCCGGGACCTGTTCACCGGCGGGTTCACCACCCCCGTGCTCACCCTCGACGCCGAGGCCCTGGAGCACAACCTGCGCGCCCTGGAGGAGTACAGCACCCGGCACGGCCTGGCGTTCGCCCCGCACGGCAAGACCTGCATGGCCCCCCAGCTCTTCGAACGGCAGCTGGAGCACGGCGCCTGGGGCATCACCGTGGCCGTCCCCCACCAGGCGCGCGTCTGCCGCGCGTTCGGCATCGGGCGGATCTTCCTCGCCAACGAGCTGGTCGACCCGGCCGCCCTGCGCTGGGTGGCCGCCGAACTCGAAGCCGACCCCGGCTTCCGCTTCGTCTGCTACGCGGACTCGGTCCGCGGGGTGCAGCTGATGGACCGCGCCCTGGCCGGCGCCGCCCGCCCGGTGGACGTGGTGGTCGAACTCGGCGGCGGCGAGGGCGCGCGCACCGGGGCCCGTACCGAGGAGGACTGCCGGGAGGTCGCCGACGCGGTGGCCGCGGCCGCGCACCTGCGGCTGGTCGGGGTCGCCGGCTACGAGGCCGAGGTGCCGGACGCGGACCCGGAGCGGGTCGCCGCCTGGCTGCGCCGGCTGACGGGGCTCGCGGTGGAGTTCGACAAGGCCGGGCGGTTCGCCGCGGACCTGGACGAGATCGTGGTGAGCGCGGGCGGCAGCGCCTGGTTCGACGCGGTGGCCGAGGTGTTCGCCGAACTGCCGGAGCTGTCCCGGCCGGTGCTGAAGCTGCTGCGCTCCGGGGCGTACGTCTCCCACGACCACGGCTGGTACACCCGCCTGACCCCCTTCAACCGGGTGCCCGACGAGGGCGGGCTGCTGCCGGCCTTCCGGCTGTGGACCCAGGTGGTCTCCCGCCCCTCCCCCGGCCAGGCCTTCGTGAACGCCGGCAAGCGGGACATCGCGTACGACCTGGGGCTGCCGGAGGTGACGGCGGTGCGCGACGGGCTCGACGGGACGGAGCGGCCCGCCGCGGGGATCCGCGTGGTGAAGCTGTCCGACCAGCACGCCTGGCTGGAGACGGACACGGCGGACGCCGTGCAGGTCGGGGACTGGGTGGCGCTCGGCATGTCCCACCCGTGCACGATCTTCGAGAAGTGGCCGCTGATCCCGCTGGTGGACCGGGACGGGGCGGCCGTCGACTACGTGCGCACCTTCTTCTGAGGGGCGCGCGGTGGACCTCGTGCTGCGCGGGGCGCGCGTGGCCGACGGCACCGGCGGGCCCTCGTACACCGCGGACGTCGGGGTGCACGAGGGCCGGATCGCGGAGGTCCGGCGGTCCCCGGGCCGCGTCCCGGTGGGCGGCCGGCGGACCCTGGACGCCTCCGGGCTCGTCCTCGCCCCCGGGTTCGTCGACATGCACGCGCACAGCGACCTCGCGCTGCTGCGCGACCCCGACCACAGCGCCAAGGCCGCCCAGGGGGTGACCCTGGAGGTGCTGGGCCAGGACGGGATGTCGTACGCGCCGGCCGACGACCGCACCCTGGCGGGGGTGCGGGCCGCCATCGCGGGCTGGAACGGGGACGGCTCGGACCTCGACATGGACTGGCGGACGGTCGGCGAGTACCTCGACCGGCTCGACCGGGGCATCGCCGTCAACGCCGCCTACCTGGTGCCGCAGGGCACCGTACGCGCGTACGCCGTCGGCTGGGACGACCGCCCGGCCACGGCGGCCGAGCTGGACCGGATGCGGCAGCTCGTCGCCGAGGGCCTGGCGCAGGGCGCGGTCGGCATGTCCTCGGGGCTCACCTACACCCCGGGCATGTACGCGGACGGGACCGAACTCGCCGCACTGTGCCGGGTGGTGGCCCGGTACGGCGGCTACTACTGCCCGCACCACCGCTCGTACGGGCACCGGGCGCTGGAGGCGTACGCGGAGATGGTGGCGCTGGCCCGGGAGGCGGGCTGCGCGCTGCACCTGGCGCACGCCACGATGAACTTCCCCGAGAACGAGGGCCGGGCGGGCGAGCTGCTGGCGCTGCTCGACTCGGCGCTGGCCGCGGGGGCGGACATCACCCTGGACAGCTACCCGTACACCCCCGGCTGCACCACGCTGGTGGCCCTGCTGCCCTCCTGGGCGAACGAGGGCGGCCCGGCGGCGGTGCTGGAGCGGCTGGCCGACCCGGCGGCCGCGGCCCGGATCCGTACCGCGATGGAGGTCACCGGCTCGGACGGCTGCCACGGGGTGCCGGTGGACTGGTCCTCGGTGGAGGTGTCGGGGGTGGCCGACCCGGCGCTCGGCCGGTACGTGGGGCGGCGGCTGGACGGCTGGGAGACGGCCCGGCGGCTGCTGCTGGACGACCGGCTGGGCACGGCGGTCCTCCAGCACGTGGGCCACGAGGACAACGTGCGGGCGATCATGCGGCATCCGGCGCACACGGGGGGATCCGACGGGATCCTGCAGGGGGCGAAGCCGCATCCGCGGGCGTACGGCACCTTCCCGCACTACCTGGGCCGGTACGTGCGCGAGCTGGGCGTGCTCTCCCTGGAGGAGTGCGTGGCCCACCTGTCGGGCCGGCCCGCGGCGCGGCTGCGGCTGCCGGACCGGGGGCTGGTGCGCGAGGGGTACCGGGCTGACCTCGTCCTCTTCGACCCGCGGACGGTTGCGGCCGGCTCCACGTACGCGCGGCCGCGCGCGCTGCCCCGCGGGATCCCGCACGTCCTGATCGACGGCCGCTTCGTCATCCACGAGGGCGCCCGCACGAACGCCTTGGCAGGCCGCTCCGTACGCCGCTCCCCGGCGCCTGCGCGCCTCTGACGCCGGCGGGGCTTGAGCCGGGTCCCACCCGGCTCTCCGGGGGCTCCGCCCCCGTACCCCCGGTCCTCAATCGCCGGACGGGCTTGATTTGGCCCCGCAGCGTCCAGTCCTTGAGCGCGCCCCCGCCGGGGTGGCCACCATCCGGCGACGAGCCGCACATCCGGGACGACGGGGCCACATCCAGCCCGTCCGGCGTTTGAGGACCGGGGTCCGGGGCGGAGCCCCGATAACCCGCGGCGGGCCCGCACGTTCAGACGACGCGGCCACATCCAGCCCCGCCGGCGATTGAGGCGGAGCCCCTGGTGGGTCAGGACCAGCGGAGGAGGGTCGTGCCGATGGACATGCCGCCACCGAAGGCGGCGAGGAGGACGTTGTCGCCCGTGTGCAGCACGCCCTCACGACGCGCCGCGTCGAGGGTGATCGGCACCGACGCGGCCCCCGTGTTCCCGTACGCCTCGACGACGAGGTGGTGCCGCGCCGCCGAAAGCCCGAGGCTCGGCGCGATGTCGGCCAGCATCCGCCCATTCGCCTGGTGCGGTACGAAGTGCTGCACCTCGTCCGGCGCCAGCCCCGACATCGCCAGGATCTCCTTGACCGCCGGCGGCAGCTGCTCCGTGACGAACTCCCGCACCGCCCGCCCGTGCATGGCGAAGTAGTGCGCCGGGTCGTCGCTGGGCTGGAGCCGCGCCGGCATCCGGCTGCCCCCGGCCGGCACGCAGATGGTGCGGTGCTGCTCCCCGAAGGTGCGCAGCCGGGTCGCGGCCAGGCCGTACGGGCGGGCCACGGGCCCGATGACGACCGCCCCGGCCCCGTCGCCGAAGAGGATGGCGGTGCGCCGGTCGGTGGGGTCGATGATCCGCGAGTAGATGTCCGCGCCGATGACCAGGCCGTAGCCGTCCGCGGGGAGCATCCCGGCGGCGGCGTTGAGGGCGAAGAGGAAACCGGTGCAGACCGCGTTGACGTCGAAGGCGGCCGCGCCGTCCGCGCCGATGAGGCCCTGGACGATGGCGGCGGTGGCGGGCTGCGGGTGATCGGGCGTGGAGGTGGCCACGACGACGTAGTCGAGCTGTCCGGCCCGGATCCCGGCGTCGGCGAGCGCGGCGCGGGCCGCGCGGGCGGCCAGGTCGGAGGTGGCCTCGGTGGGGCCGGCGTAGCGGCGGGTGCGGATCCCGGTCTTGGCGTGGATCCAGTCCGCGGTGACCTCGGCGCGCGCCCCGACCTCGTCGTTGCCGACCACCCGCTCGGGAAGGTACGAGCCGGTGCCGAGCACGCCGACGGCGGTGGCGGCGGCCGCGGTGGATGCGGCCCGGGCGGATGCGGCCGTGGCGGCGTCCATGGACATGGCAACTCCTTGGGATGGGGCGGTGGTGGGTGGGGCGGTGCACGGTCCGTGCACGGGATCCGCCCGGCAGGGCGGCCCCGCCGGGGGTGACCGCATCGCGTCGGCGACCGGCCGCGGGCCTGCGCCCTGCCGGGCGGAAAACACGGGGGCGACGGGCCCCCGCAGCGAAGCCCCGAAGCGGGGCCGGGTCTCGGACCGGTCCGAGCCCCGAAGCGGGGTCCGGGCCCGAAGCGGGTCCGAGCCCGGGTCCGAGCCCCGAAGCGGCTCCGGGGCCGGGGCCCGGGCGCGGGCCCGAGCCGACGGCCGGTCACGGCCGGACTGCCGGGTTTCGGGGCCGGGGCGGGCGCGGCCGCCGGAGCCGGTCGGGCGCGGGCCGGCAACCCGTCAGGACCGGGCCGCCGGGGCCGGGGCCGGGGCCGGGGCGGACGTCGCGAGGCGGGACGCGTGGCGGCGGGAGGCGAGGTTGGCGCCGAGGAGGGAGAGGACCACCAGGCAGATGCCGGTGAGTTCCGCGCCGGTCGGCGTGTGGCCCTGGAAGGCCGACACGACGAAGGCGGTGATCGGGACCAGGTTGATGAACAGCACGCCGTTCGCCGGGCCGAGGTTCCTGATGGCGATGTTCCAGGTCAGGATCGCGACCGCGGTGGCGGGCACCGCCACGTACAGGATCTGCCACCAGGCGTCGGCGTAGTCCGACACCCCGTAGCTGCCGACCCAGCCCGCGGCCTGGCTGACCGCGGTGATCACGACGATGCTCACCGTGCCCGGCAGGCAGCTCAGCGCGGTGTACCGCAGCGGGGACCAGTCGGGGAACTGCCCGGCGCTCGTCGTGTAGACGACCCAGCAGATCACGCCGAGCAGCGTGAGCAGTCCGCCCTTGCCCAGCCCCCCGGAGAACACGCTCAGCGGGTTGCCGTTGCCGAGCACGATGGTCAGGCCCAGCAGGGCCAGGACCACGAAGCCCAGCGCGGCGGGCGCCGGCGCCTTGCCGGTGCGCGCCCACAGCACGAGCACCGTCACCAGCGGCATGGTCGCCACCACCAGGGAGGAGCTCTGCGCGGGCATGCTCTGCAGACCGACGTACGTGAGCAGGTTGAAGCCGGCGAAGCCGATCGTGCCCAGCAGCCACAGCCGGCCGAGCCGGCCCTCGTAGGAGAAGGCCCGCTTCCCCTCCCGGAACGCGAGCAGGGCGAGGAAGATCAGCGCGCCCAGGGTGAAGCGGGCCGCCGTCAGGTGGAAGGGGTCGAGGTGGCCGTACGCGGAGCGGGCGACGGCGAACATGCCGCCCCAGGCGAGGGCCGTGGTGATGCCGCCGGCGATGCCCTTGGCCGTCTTGGAGGAGGCCGAAGAGCCCGCGGGGCCGGAAGAGTTGGGGGAGGACACGGGTGTTTCCTAACCAGAGGGGACGGAGGGGCTCAGACCCAGCGCCAGGCGTCGAGCTCCACGGAGGAGGGGTGCGCGCGGCCGGAGCTTTCGAGGATCCCGAGCGTGGCGTCGGCGACGTCGTCGGCGCTGAGCATCCGCGCGCGCTGCTCGGCGTCGTAGCTGACGTGTGCGGCCATGCCGTCGCGGAAGTCGGTGTCCACCTTGTCCAGGACCAGGGCGGAGACCTTGACCCCCCACGGGCGGGCCTCTTCCGCGAGGCACTTGGTCAGGCCCTCCACCCCGTACTTGGAGACGGAGTAGGCGAGGGTGGCCGGGGCCGGGCGGCGCCCCCAGATGGAGGACATGTTGACGATGGTGCCGGTGCCCGCGGCGCGCATGCCGGGCAGCACGGTCCGCGCCATCAGGAAGTAGCCGGTGAGGTTGGTGGCGAGGGTCTGCTCCCACTGCTCGACGGTGCAGTCGGCGACCCCGCCGAAGTGCACGATCCCGGCGACGTTGAGGAGGTAGTCGATGCCGCCGAACTTCTCGGTGGCCTCGGCCACCGCCTTCTCGACGGCGGGCGCGTCGGCCACGTCGAGGACGGCGGTCAGGACGCGCTCCTCGGGCCAGCCCTCGGCCTCGACGGCGGCCGCGAGGCCCTCCGCGTTGTTCGAGTGCAGGACGAGGTTGGCGCCTGCCGCACCGAGCCGGCGGGCGAGGGCGAGACCGATGCCGCGGTCCGCGCCGGTGATGAGGGCCGTACGGCCCCGGTGCTGCGTGCTGCTCATGTGTGTGCGTGCTTTCCGGTAGGTCAGGGGCGGGTGGTGAACTCGTGGAAGTGCGGGCCCTGGAGCTTGAGCTGGGCGTGGATGTCCCCGCCGAGGCCGAAGTGGCCGATGGCGCCGCCGTAGTTCTGCTGGTAGCTCATCCAGAGCACGACCACGTTGATCACCCGGTTGGCGCCGGGGGTGCCGGGCGCCGGGAAGGGGTCGGGCAGGGTGGCCTGGTAGCGGGCCATGCCGTGCTCGTCGCTGTAGAACGCGTTCGGCACGCCGAGGGGTCCGGGCCGGGTCGGCGCCTCGGGGTCGAGGTCGCGCTCCCGCAGGGACATCACGGTGTAGACGCTGTCGGGGATGAGGCCGGTGAAGGAGAACTCGAATCCGGCGCTGCGCCCGTCCTCGGCGACGGTCACCTCCAGCTGGCCGCGCGCCTTGACCCACTGGCCGAGGGTGACGGGGCCGCGCGGGCGCGGTCCGTCCTCCTGGCGCAGGTCCGGGATGGGCACCCGGTTGAGGGGGTGGCTCGGGCGGACCACGCTGTGGGCGTCCGGGCGCTGTTCGGGGGCGAACAGCATGGGGTAGTTGTTGCAGGGCAGCGGGAGCGGGAGGGTGAAGAGCTCCATCGCCTCGTCCTGCGGGCCGAGCCGGTCGGGCAGCTCCCGCACGATGCGGTACGGGAGGTCCTGCCCGAGCGGGGGCAGCGGGCTGTCGGCGGAGACCACCGCCCGCCCCCAGGCCGGGCCGTCCTCGCGGTTGATGCGCCCGATGACGACGAAGTCCCCGTTGGCGTCGACGACTTCGGCGGGCGGGTAGGCCGGGCCCTGGGTGGTGACGCTCAGGTCGTACGAGCCCCGCAGGGCCGGTGCGGTTCCGGCGGCGGTCACTTGGAGACCCGCTCGTACAGCTTGGTGTAGAGGCCGCGGTCGCCACCGGTGATGTAGCGGTCGCCGGCCTGCTTGACGATCTCCTGGTAGCGCGGGGAGGTGAACACGGCGGTGTAGGCCTGCGGGTCGCAGCTGAAGCCGGACACGAACATCACGCCGGGCTGGCTGCTGAGCAGGGAGTGGTAGGCGAGGAAGGTCTCGACCTCGTCGTGGGTGCGGACGACGTCGAAGATGGTCTCGTCCCGCCAGACCCGGTACGCCTGGTACTGCTCGGGCTTGACCTCGACGTGCCGCATCTGGATGTACGGGGTGGTGGGCAGCGGGGCGTCGGTGGGCTTGGGGGCCTCGATGTAGCCGAGGAGCTCGCGGCTGAAGTCGCCCTCGGCGTACGGGGCGAGGGCCTCGAACTGGCGGTCCCAGTCGGCGCGCAGCGCCTCGACCGTGCCGATGGCGTCGATGGCGGTGAGCTCCAGCAGGGAGTCCCCGTCGAGGCTGCGGAACAGGGCGCGCTCGCGGATCCCGTCGGCGGCGGGCAGGGCCTGCCAGACGGCGGCGGCCTCGGCGGCGGCGCCGGGCTTGACGGAGACCTCGGAGGTGACGATCAGGGTTGCGGACATGGTGGTGCTCCTGGATGCGGTGTGGGTGTGGTGTGCGTGCGGGTGTGGTGTGCGTGCGGGTGGTGGACCGGGTGGCGGTCCGCGGCCCGGGGCGGGCGCGGTGCGCCGTACGCGCCGGGCGGATGCAGTGCGCCGGGCCGGTGCCGTGCCCCGGCCGGGTGCCGTGCGGCAGGTGTCGCCAGGACTCGGGGCTCGGGACGCGGGGCTCAGGACGCGGTGGCGAGCGGGGCGGTGGCCAGCCGCTGCCAGCCGCGCCGGGCGGCGGTGTCGGCCATGTGCGGGTCCTCGCCGACGACCACCCCGTGCCCGACGGATTCGAGCAGCGGCAGGTCGCTGGCGTGGTCCCCGTACGCGATGCAGTCCGCGGCGGGCAGGCCGTGCCGGGCGAGGTAGGCCCGGGCGGCGCGCGCCTTGCCGGCGCCGATCATCGGCTCGTGGATCTCGCCGGTGAGCAGGCCCCCGCGGACGAGGGGTTCGGAGCCGCGGGCCTCGCTCGCGCCCAGCCGTTCGGCGAGCGGGTCGAGGCAGGCCGAGAAGGAGCCGGAGAGCAGGACGGTGGGCGTCCCGCTGCGGCGGTGTGCGGTGTGGGCGGCGACCGCGGGGCGGATCCAGAAGGTGTCGGACTCCTCCTCGCGGGCGGCCCAGGCCCGGCCGAGCCGGGTCAGCTTCTCCGCGGACTCCCCCGCGTAGAAGCGGTAGTAGGCGCGGTTGACGTCCTCGCGGGCGGCGCCCATGGCGGACATGGCGTGGAGTTCCCCGCTGAGCCTCTCGTACACGGCCGGACCCTCCCCGCGTTCGGCCAGGTAGAAGGAGAGGAAGCGGAACATGCTCTTGACGGAGATCAGGGTCTCGTCGACGTCGAAGAAGGCGGCCCGGGCGGGGCGGTGGTGCGGCGGCAGGTCAGACACCGACGAGGTCCTGCCCGGTGCGGGCTCCGCCGTCGGTGCGCCGGGCCAGCTGCTGGACGGCGTACCGGGCCCGCTTGCCCTCCTTGGCCTTGATGACCGAGGAGTCGAAGGCGGTGAAGGCGACGCGGGTGAGGGAGGCCCGGCGGCCGGCCTGGACCAGGCCGATCTCGACGGCGAAGGAGAGCCGCGCGGGGTCCTCGATGTGCTGGTCGAGGATGCGGTACTCGATGGTGGCGTCGAGCGGGAAGAGGAAGTTCTCGAAGTCCGTGTTCATGGACTCGATCACGAAGTAGTAGTTCCGCTCGGGGTGCCGGCTGGCGAAGTAGCGCTCGCTGACGGCGAGGAACATCTGGCGGGCGGCCTCGATGGCCACCATGCCCTGGATGTGCTGGCCGGTCTGGTGGTCGAGCAGCAGCTCGTTGTCGTTGTGGACGCGGAGCGTGGCCCGGAAGAAGGCCTCGTCGACCTGGTGGAGGTCGGCGATCAGGGCGTTGGCCTCCAGGCACTTGTGGACCTCGCCGCGGCCGGCGAGGACGGCGCCGGGCAGGTGCGGGCGGAGCCGGGAGTCGAGGCCGTGGCGCCTGATCTGCTCGCAGACCAGGTCCCATTCGAAGGCGGTGACGCCCTGGGCGGCCTGGACGAGCACGGGCTCCCCGGCCGGCTCGTAGGCCCCCGTCTGGAGGTCCGCGAGGAACTGGGTGACGGTGCTGACGTCTTCCTGTACAGCGAATCCGGCAAACCGGTCACCCACGAGGAATACCGTCTGAATCGGTGCGATGGACGCAGTCATGCTCACTCCCGGACAGTTGGTGCGTCGGCGGACATGGATCAAGGTAGGCCGGGGCGGGAGGCTGCGCAACCATCTAGTTGGTTTTATGTCACCTCGAAACCAACTAGATGGTTGCTCGCTCGCCCGGAGTGCGGGATCCTTGGGTCATGTCCATCCAGAAGTCACAGATCACGCGCCAGAAGCTGATCGACACCGCGCGCGCGGAGTTCGCCGAACACGGCATCGCGGGCGCGCGCGTCGACCGCATCGCGGAGAAGTCCGGCGTCAACAAGCAGCGCATCTACGCCTACTTCGGCAACAAGGAGGGCCTCTTCGCGGCGGTCATCAGCGACACCTACGTGGAGCTGGGCCGCGAAGTGCCCGTCCCCGACACCATCGAGGGGATGCACGACTACGTCGGCGCGGTGTTCGACTACCACTCCCGCAACAGCGACCTGGTCCGGCTGCTGGCCTGGGAGGGGCTGCACTACGGGGCCAAGGACTTCCCCGGCCGCGAGGAGCGCCAGGCGTACTACGAGCACAAGAGCACGGCGTTCAGCGACGCCCTGGGCATCGGCTCCCCCGCGGAGGCCGCCCACCTGCTCTTCTCCCTGATCGCCATCGCCAGCTGGCCCTTCGTGGTGGAGCAGCAGCGCCGCCTCATGACCGAGCCCCCGGCCGTCCCGGGCGGCGGCCGCGAGCTGCTGCGCGACAGCCTGGTCCGCCACGGCCGCACCCTGATCGACTCGGTCTGCGGGCGCGTCCCGGCCGCCTGACCCTGCTTCCGAGCCCCGGGCCGGCGCGGACGCAACCCCCGTCCGTCCGCCCCGGCCCGGCGGCACCCGCCCCCCGGAGGACCCGCCCCCGGGGAAGGTGACGAGGGCAACACCGGCGCGTGGGCGCGCGGGGCGGGGTGCGCAATCCGCAGGCCGCGGAGGGCGTGGGCTTCCGTTTCCAAGGGGGGAGGAGCCCCGCACCCGGCGGTTGCGCGAAACAGGACAATTCGCCGGGGTTGCCGCGAGCACCGCGCGGTCCGAATTCCAGCGCGGGCCGAGTCGCGGGCCCGTAAGCTCCCGTCATGCAGGTGATCCAGTCAACGAAGCTCGCCAATGTCTGCTACGAAATCCGCGGCCCGGTACTCGAAGAGGCCATGCGGCTCGAAGCGGCAGGTCATCGCATCCTCAAGCTGAACACGGGCAACCCCGCGGCATTCGGTTTCGAGTGCCCGCCCGAGATCCTCGAGGACATGCTCCGCAACCTGGGCAACGCCCACGGGTACGGGGACGCGAAGGGGCTGCTCTCCGCGCGCCGCGCGATCATGCAGCACTACCAGACCAAGGGCGTCGAGCTGGACGTCGAGGACATCTACCTCGGCAACGGAGTCTCCGAGCTGATCCAGATGTCCATGCAGGCCCTGCTGGACGACGGCGACGAGGTGCTGGTCCCGGCCCCGGACTACCCGCTGTGGACGGCCTCCGTCAGCCTGGCCGGCGGCACCGCGGTGCACTACCGCTGCGACGAGCAGTCCGACTGGATGCCGGACCTCGCGGACATCGAGCGCAAGATCACCGACCGCACCCGCGCGCTCGTGATCATCAACCCGAACAACCCCACCGGCGCCGTCTACGACGACGAGATGCTGCGCGGGCTCACGGACATCGCGCGCCGCCACAACCTGATCGTCTGCTCGGACGAGATCTACGACCGGATCCTCTACGACGGCGCGACGCACACGACCACCGCCGCGATCGCCCCCGACCTGCTCTGCCTGACCTTCAACGGGCTCTCGAAGAACTACCGGGTGGCCGGCTACCGCTCCGGCTGGATGGCCGTCTGCGGCCCCAAGCAGCACGCCGCCTCGTACATCGAGGGCCTGACGATCCTCGCGAACATGCGCCTGTGCGCGAACATGCCCGCCCAGCACGCGGTGGCCACCGCCCTCGGCGGTCGGCAGTCCATCGAGGACCTGGTCCTGCCGCAGGGCCGGCTGCTGGAGCAGCGGGACACGGCGTACGACCTGCTGACGCAGATCCCGGGCATCACCTGCGTGAAGCCGAAGGGCGCCCTGTACCTGTTCCCGAAGCTGGACCCGGCCGTCTACAAGATCAAGGACGACCGGCAGATGGTCCTGGACCTGCTGCGGGCCGAGAAGATCATGGTGGTGCACGGCACCGGCTTCAACTGGCCCGAGCCCGACCACTTCCGCATCGTGACCCTGCCCAACGCGACGGACCTGGCCGACGCCGTGACCCGGATCGGCGAGTTCCTCGACGGGTACGGGCAGCCGTAGCCGGGCCCCGCAACCCCCGCCCCGCGACGCCCGGACCCGCCCCGGCCTGCCGCCCGACCCGCCTCCCGATCCGCCGCCCGCCGGTACAGGCGTACGAATACTGGACTCATCTCTACTTTAGAACCGATCCAATGTAGGATGGCCTCCTGACCCTGCCAGGAGGCCATCATGTACGAACCGACCCGCACCAAGCCGGGCCATGGCGTCCCCGGCCGCGCCGGTCACCCGGCCCCCGACTTCCCGCACCGCAGCCGCGGGGAGGAGCTGGACATCCAGCTGGCCGGGCACCTGTCCGCGCTCCTCGCCCTCACCGACGAGCTGGGCCTCGCCGAGCCCGCCGAGGCGATCGCCCGGCAGGTCGCGCGCCTGCGCGGCGCCCCGCCGGCCCGGCACGCCGGCCACCGCCGGGAGAACGCCGCCGCCCTGCACCGCCGTGCCCACGACACGGCCGCCCGCGCCCTGCTCGTCGCGGCCTCGCGCGCCGACACCTCGGCCGCGATCCTCGCCGCCGAGCGCATGGACGCCCACACCGCCGCGCTGAACCTGCCCGCGGCCTTCTGACGGCCCCGGTCCGGGGCCGCGGAGGCCTCGGACCGGGAGCCACTGCCCGCCGGCCCGGCCGTCACGCCCGACCCGGTCGCCCCGGTCGCAGGGCGCGCACGCCGCTCCGGCCGTCACGGCTCCGGCGAGAGCACCACTTCGTACACCCCGCAGTACGGAACCACCCCGCGCGGCCACACCGGCCCGAGGGCCTGCCCGCTGCGCACCGCGCCCGTCGCCGCCCCCCGCAGGTCCACCAGGGCCAGGGCCTTCGCGCCCTCCCCCGGCGCCTGCTCGGCCCGCCGGAAGTCCACCGTCACCCGGTACGTGCCCCGGCGCGCCGCGACCGCCGTCACCGCTATCTCCGCCGCCACCCGGCGGGTGGCCGGATCCACCCGGCAGCGGGTCAGCGCCACGTCCCGCGAGGGCGGCCCGGCGGCCTCGCGCGCCTGCGCCGCCTCCGCCGCCTCCGCCGCCCCACGCTGCGGCCGCGGCCCGATGGCCGCCCACGAATAGAGCATGAACGGGGCGAACACCAGCAGCGCCGCCACCAGCACGAGGGCCACCTGCCACCCGCGCCATTCGCCCGGACGAGCACCGGGTCTGCCGTACGACATGGCCCGATCATTCCCAGCCACCGGCGCCCGACACCCGGGGGCCGCGGACCGGCCCCGTCCGGCGGGCGCGGAAGCGGCGGCCGGGCGCCCGCCGCCGACACCGCGGGGCTGCCGAACGGGGACCGCTTCGTCACCTGCCGTTCACCCGACCCCGCCTGGAATGTGGGTTTCCGCGAGCACGCTGCCCCCGTGAGACGCATCCTGGGAATCGCCCTGGCGATCGTGCTGATCGGCGGCGTGGCCGTCGCCCTCGTCACGGGTCGCGGAGGTCAGGGCTCAGACCGCACGGCAACGAAGACCGTGCGCGGAATCATCGGTTCGGAGAAGAGCGAGTTCTTCACGGACCCCGACGTGGTGAAGGCCCTGGCCGACAAGGGCTACACCGTGGAGACCGATACGTCCGGCTCCTGGGCCATGGACCAACTGCCCTTGAAGGACTACGACTTCGCCTTCCCGGGCAGCGGCGAGCCGGCCCGCCGGATCCTCGCCAAGGCGGGGCTCAAGGGGGCTCCGGCCGCCCGCCCGTTCTACTCCCCGCTCGTCGTCGTCACCCGCGGCGCCGCCGCCGGGGTGCTCGCCGCAAACGGGCTGGCGGAGCTGACCGGCGCGCACACCGGCACCCTGAAGATGGCCGCCTACCTCAAGGCGGCGGCCGAGGACCGCACCTGGCAGCAGCTCAAGGGCGCGGCCGGGCACGCCGAACTGGCCGGCACCGTCTTCGTGAAGACCACCGACCCGAACACCTCCAACTCCGGCGCCCTCTGGCTCGCCGCCGCCTCCCACGTCGCCAACGGCAGCAAGGCCGTCTCCGACGACCGGGGCATCCGGGCCACCGCCCCGCTCCTGCGCAAGCTGTACGCCGTACAGGGGGCGCTGGCGACGAGCACCGACGAACCCTTCCGGGACTTCATCAGCGGCGCCGGAGACCCGCTGATCCTCGTCTACGAGTCCCAGGTCGCCGCCCTGCTGCTCCAGCACCAGGACCCCGGGGACCTGGTCGTCCTCTACCCCGACACCACCGTCAACAGCGACCACACCCTGGTCCCGCTCGGCGAGGACGCCCGCACCCTCGGCACCCTGCTCAGCAGCGACCGGAGACTGCGCGAACTGGCCGTCCGGCACGGCTTTCGCCCGCAGGGCGCACCGGCCGAGTTCACCGCCGCCACCGCGCGGCACACCGCCTACCTCAACCGGCAGCTGGCCGGCATCCGCCAGGTGTCCGCGCCGACCCTCCCCGTCCTGCAGGCACTCGCCCGCCGGGCCACGGGGACGAACTGAAGGGCAGGGACACGCCATGACCTCCATCCCGCTCACCCCGCCCGAGGACCCGCCCCTCGTGCTCACCGCCCCCGAGCCCGTCCCCGCCGTCCGCAAGGAGCAGGCCGCCGGACTGGTGCCGCTCCAGGACGGGGTGCACGAGGAGATGGCCCGCCGGGCCGGCGAGTACGTCGGCGGGCTCGCCGGACTCGACGCCCGCTCCCCCGAGTTCGCCGCCCGCATCGGCGAGATCACCGCACTGGGCACCGGGGAGATCCGCACCGCCGCCCAGCAGTCCAACCGCATGCTCGACCGGGCCGTGCGGTCCCTGGGCGCGCAGGGGGGCGGCGACGCCCAGGCCCGCGTGGCCGGCTCCCTCGTCGAACTGCGCCGCACCGTCGAGGACCTCGACCCGCGCGACCGCCCCGGCAAGGGTGTGGGCCGGCTCCTGTCGAAGCTGCCCGGCGGGAACAGGTTCCGCGACCACGTCGCCAAGTACGCCTCCTCGCAGGCCGCCCTCAACCGGATCGTCGGCGCCCTGCGCAGCGGCCAGGACGAACTGCGCCGCGACAACGCGGCCCTGCACACCGAACGCACCCGGCTCTGGGAGACCATGGGCAGGCTGCAGGAGTACGCGGTCCTCACCGAGGCCTTGGACGGGGCCGTCGCGCAGCGGATCGCCGAGACCGAGCCGGTCGATCCGGCACAGGCCGACGCCCTGCGGGCGGACGTGCTGTTCCCGGTCCGGCAGAAGCACCAGGACCTGCTGACCCAGCTGGCCGTGTGCGCCCAGGGCTACCTGGCCATGGACGTCGTGCGCCGGAACAACGACGAGCTGGTCAAGGGCGTGGAACGGGCGGCGACGACGACCGTGTCGGCGCTGCGGATCGCCGTCATGCTCGCCTCCGCCCTGGACAGCCAGCGCAAGGTGATCGCGCAGGTGGACACCCTGCGCAGCACCACCGAGGACCTGATCCGCGGCAACGCCGAGATGATCGGCTCGCAGAGCGGTGAGATCCAGCGGATCGCGGCCGACCCGGCGGTCGGTGCGGAGACGCTGCGGGCCGCGTTCGGCCAGATCTACAAGACGCTGGACGCGATCGACACGTACAAGGTGCAGGCCACCGAGAACATGGCGGCCACCGTCGAGGCGCTGACCGGCGAACTGCAGGCGGCGTCCGCGCACCTGGCGCGGACCCGTACCGCGGGCGCGGTGGAAGGCGGTGGCGCGTGAACCGGCGGTACGCGGGCCACCGGGCGGCCGCCCTGGTCATGGCGATGGCGGTGCTGACCGGCGCCGCGGCCTGCGCGGGCGGGCAAGGCCCGGAGGAGAGCGTCTACAAGGACGGCACCCTGCGGGTACTGGCCTCCAGCGAGCTGGAGGACATGGAGGACGTGCTGGCGGCCGCCCGCAAGGCGACCGGGGTCACGGTGGAGCTGGTCCCCATGGGCACCCTCGACGCCGCCGAGCTCGTGGCCTCCGGGAAGGCCGACGGCCGCTACGACGCGGTCTGGCTGTCCTCCAACGACTACCTGCGGCTGCGGCCCGGGGCGGCCGGCCGGCTGGGCTCGCAGACCCCGGTGATGTCCTCCCCGGTCGCGCTCGGCGTGAAGCCCGAGGCGGTGGCCCGGCTGGGCTGGAAGCCCGCCGAGGTGACCTGGCGGGCCGTCCACGCCGCCGTCGCCTCGGGAAGGCTGACGTACGGGATGACCGATCCGGTGCGCTCCAACTCGGGCTTCTCGGCCCTGGTCTCGGTGGCCTCCGGGCTGTCGGGGGCGCAGGCGGCGCTGACGGACGCCGACGTCAAGGCGGTCCGGCCGCGGCTGAAGGAGTTCTTCAACGGCCAGCAGCTGACCTCGGGTTCGTCCGGCTGGCTGGCCGAGACCTACCGGCGGCGCGGCACGGTGGACGCGCTGGTCAACTACGAGTCCGTGCTGACCTCGATGAACCGTTCCGGCGCCGCGGACCGCCTGACCGTGATCCGGCCCCGCGACGGGGTGCTGACCGCCGACTACCCGTTCACCCTGCTCTCCTCGGCCCCCGCGGGCGCCCGCGAGTCGGGCCGGGCACTGACCGCGTACCTGCGCAGCCCCGCGGTGCAGCGGACGATCACCGCGCAGACCTTCCGGCGGCCGGTGGTCTCCGGGGTCGCCCCGGCAGCGGGGCTGGCCGCGGACAAGCGGCGCGAACTGCCCTTCCCCGGCTCCCGCTCGGTCGCCGACGGGCTCCTCGCCTCGTTCGAGAACGAGTGGCGGCGGCCCTCGCGGACCGTGTACGTGCTCGACACCTCCGGGTCGATGGCGGACGGGAACCGCATCGGCCGGCTGAAGTCGGCGCTCACCCGGCTGACCGGGACCGGCGGTGCACCGGTCGGCAAGCGGTTCCGGGACCGGGAGGAGGTGACCCTGCTGGCGTTCGGCTCGGAGGTGAAGTCCATCAGCTCCCACACCGTGTACCCGACGATGATCGACACCGCCCTGGAGGACATCGCCGAGGACGTGGCCGCGCTGCGCCCCGAGGGCGGGACGGCCGTCTACAGCAGCCTGGAGGCGGCCTACGAGTACCTGGGCCGGCATCCGGGGGACGCGTTCACCTCGGTCGTGCTGATGACGGACGGGGAGAACAGCGAGGGGGCCCCGGCCTCGGACTTCGACCGCTTCTACCGGGAGCTGCCCGCGGCGCAGCGCAACACCCCGGTGTTCGCGGTGCTGTTCGGGGACTCGGACCGGGCGGAGCTCGCCCACATCACCGAGCTGACCGGCGGCCGGGTGTTCGACGCGACCGGCGGGGACGGCTCGCTGGACAGTGCCTTCGAGGAGATCCGTGGCTACCAGTAGGAGATCCGGCGGCCGGGTCGCGGCCTGGCTGGAGTCCCGCAAGAACCTGACCGGCAGCGCCTTCGGCCTGGCCGGGCTGGTCCTGACCTTCACCGGCCTCGCGGGCGCGTACTGGCCGGCGGTGGTCGCCGGGCTGTACGCGGCGGGGGCCCTGCTGGCCCCGCCGGACCGGCCGCCGGTGCCGGTCTTCGACCCGGCCGAGGAGTTCGGGCCGCTGCGCGCGGACTTCGCGGCGCTGCGCGGCTACCTGGACGGGGCGGAGCTGCCGCCCGCGGCGGCCGGGCGGCTGGCGGAGCTGCTCGCCCGGTACGAGGCGCTGCTCGACCCGGGCCGGGGCCTGCCCGCCGAAGGCGGGGGACGGATGGAGGAGGCGCTGGCCACCGACCCGGAGACGGTGCACGTCCTGGCGCGGGCGGTGCGCCGGGACCTGCCGGAGTGCGTGGACGCGTACCGCCGGGCCCGCTGGTGGGACCGGCTGCAGCCGGGCGCCGGATCGCCGGAGCAGCACCTGGAGCGGCAGCTTGCGGTGCTCTTCGACGAGGCGGAACGCCTGACGGCGGACCTCCTGGACAGGGAGGCCCGCCGTCAGCAGACGCACACGGCCTATCTGGAGGAGCGCGGACGCTCCTGAGCCGGCCGGACAGGACCGGTCAGACGGGCGGTGTGCTGCGGCGGGAATGCCTTGGTCGGGGATTCCCATCGCGGTGGGCGCCGCTTGGTCGGGGGCTCCCACGTTCTCGGTCGCCCCGGTGTGACGGGGCGGGGCGGATCAGCCCAGGCGCTCGACGAGCGCGTGGTACTGGTCCCACAGCTCCTTCGGCGTGTGGTCGCCGTAGGTGTTGAGGTGCTCGGGGACCAGGGCGGCCTCCTCGCGCCAGACCTCCTTGTCGACCGTGAGGAGGAAGTCCAGGTCGGCGTCGGAGATGTCGAGGCCGTCGAGGTCGAGGGCCGCCTTGGTCGGCAGGACGCCGATGGGGGTCTCGACGCCCTCGGCGGTGCCGTCGAGGCGCCCGACGATCCACTTCAGGACGCGGCTGTTCTCGCCGAAGCCCGGCCACACGAACTTGCCCGCGTCGTTCTTGCGGAACCAGTTCACGTAGTAGATCTTCGGAAGCTTCGCCTGGTCCTTGTCGGCGGCGACCTTCACCCAGTGGGCCATGTAGTCGCCCATGTTGTAGCCGCAGAACGGCAGCATGGCGAAGGGGTCGCGGCGCAGCTCGCCGACCTTGCCCTCGGCGGCGGCGGTCTTCTCGGAGGCGATGTTCGAGCCGATGAAGACGCCGTGGTTCCAGTCGAAGGACTCGGTGACCAGCGGGACGGCGGAGGCGCGGCGGCCGCCGAAGAGGATCGCGGAGATCGGGACGCCCTTGGGGTCCTCCCACTCGGGGGCGATCGTCGGGCACTGCGAGGCCGGGACGGCGAAGCGGGCGTTGGGGTGGGCGGCCGGAGTGCCGGACTCCGGGGTCCAGGCGTTGCCCTTCCAGTCGATCAGGTGGGCGGGCGCCTCCTCGGTCATGCCCTCCCACCAGACGTCGCCGCCGTCGGGGGTGAGCGCGACGTTGGTGAAGACGGTGTTCGCGTACATCGTCTTCATGGCGTTGGCGTTGGTGTGCTCGCCGGTGCCGGGCGCGACGCCGAAGAAGCCGGCCTCGGGGTTGATCGCGTAGAGGCGGCCGTCCTCGCCGAAGCGCATCCAGGCGATGTCGTCGCCGATGGTCTCGACGGTCCAGCCGGGGATCGTGGGCTCCAGCATGGCCAGGTTCGTCTTGCCGCAGGCCGACGGGAAGGCGGCGGCGACGTAGCGGGCCTCGCCCTGCGGCGGGGTGAGCTTCAGGATGAGCATGTGCTCGGCCAGCCAGCCCTCGTCGCGGGCCATGACGGACGCGATGCGCAGGGCGTAGCACTTCTTGCCGAGCAGGGCGTTGCCGCCGTAGCCCGAGCCGTACGACCAGATCTCGCGGGTCTCCGGGAAGTGCGAGATGTACTTGGTGGTGTTGCAGGGCCACGGCACGTCGGCCTCGCCCTCGGCGAGCGGAGCGCCGAGGGTGTGCACGGCCTTGACGAAGAAGCCGTCGGTGCCGAGCTCGTCCAGGACCGGCTGTCCCATGCGGGTCATGGTGCGCATCGCGACGGCGACGTAGGCGGAGTCCGTGATCTCGACGCCGATGGCGGAGAGCTCGGAGCCGAGGGGGCCCATGCAGAAGGGCACGACGTACATCGTGCGGCCCTTCATGGAGCCGCGGAAGATGCCCTTCTCGCCGGCGAAGACGTCCTTCATCTCCGCCGGGGCCTTCCAGTGGTTGGTCGGGCCCGCGTCCTCTTCCTTCTCGGAGCAGATGAAGGTCCGGTCCTCGACGCGCGCGACGTCGGTCGGGTCGGAGGCGGCGTAGTACGAGTTCGGGCGCTTGACGGGGTCGAGCTTCTTGAACGTGCCCTTCTCGACGAGCTCCTCGCACAGGCGCTCGTACTCGGCTTCGGAACCGTCGCACCAGACGATCCGGTCGGGCTCGGTCAGGGCTGCGATTTCCTCCACCCAGGAGACGAGCTCCGTGTGGTTCGTCGGGACGGAAGTGGGAGCCGCGTTGTCGCGCGCCACGATTGCTCCTTGTTGAGGGATTCGTTTGGTGTATGCCCCGTGGGGGCTGCGACCCGGACGCTTCGCGCTCCGCTCATCCGGTGCCGACCGCACTCATCTGATCATCCGGTGCGTGTGCGCATATGTCCAGAGGGCCTCTCACGTGAGCATCGCCACTTCCGTCAATCTTCCGTAAAGCGCACTATCGGGGCGCAGGACTGAAACCTACGGACCCGTAGGTAGCATGTGGGCCATGACTTCACTTGCCCCCGTCAAGCCGGTGATGCGCGGCTGGCTGCATGCCGGCATGTTCCCCGCGGTGCTGGTCGCAGGGCTGGTACTCCTGGCGTTCACCGACTCCACGCGGGCCCGGGTGGCGTGCGGGGTGTACATCCTGACGGCCTGCCTCCTCTTCGGAGTGAGCGCGATCTACCACCGGGGGACCTGGGGGCCGCGCGGCGAGGCCGTCCTCCGGCGGCTCGACCACGCCAACATCTTCCTGATCATCGCGGGCACCTATACCCCGCTGACGGTGCTCCTCCTCCCGCCCTCCACCGGACGGACCCTCCTGTGGGCGGTGTGGATCGCGGCCGCGGCCGGGATCGCCTTCCGCGTCTTCTGGGTCGGTGCCCCGCGCTGGCTCTACACGCCCTGCTACATCGCCATGGGCTGGGCCGCGGTGTTCTTCCTGCCCGACTTCATGCGCACCGGCGGGATCGCGGTCCTCGTCCTGGTGGTCGTCGGCGGCCTGCTCTACAGCGCGGGAGGGGTCATCTACGGGCTCAAGCGCCCGAACCCCTCCCCGCGCTTCTTCGGCTTCCACGAGGTCTTCCACTCGCTGACCCTCGCGGCCTTCGTCACCCACTACGTGGGCATCTCCCTGGTGGCCTACACGCACGCGTGAGGCGGGGCGACGGTGGCCGGAATCCGGCCCCGCCCCTCCCGCGCCGGGAACGGGCCGCGGCCGGGTTCCGGCCCCCCGCTCAGGAACGGGCCGGCCCCAGCTGCCCCGCCAGCTCCGCCGGGTCCGTCGTGGGCCGCTCACACGTGAAGTGCCGGCACACGTACGCCGCCGGCCGGTCCCCCACCAGGGCGCGGTCGGCCAGCAGCGGGAACTCCGCCTCCCGCGCACCCGGCTGGGCCGGCGCACCCACGGCCACCACGGCCCCCGGCGCCGAACCCAGCAGCGCCGTCCGGTGCAGGGCGGCCGTCGCCGGGTCCTCCGGGTGCCCCACGACCGCCACCTCCCGCGGCCCGTCGAGCAGCGCCTCCGCCACCGCCAGCCCCCAGCCGACGAACCGCGGCGCGCGCGGCCCCAGGGCGTGCACCACCCCGAGCGCCCGCTCGGCCGCCGTGCGGTGCGCCTCCGATCCGGTGTGCGCCGCGTACGACAGCAGCGCCCCGGCCGCAGCCGTCCAGCCCGAGGGCGCCGCGTTGTCGGTCGGGTCCTGCGGGCGGCGGATCAGCTGCTCGGCGTCGTGCGCGGTGTCGTAGAGGGTGCCGTCCTCGGCCGTGAACCGGTCCAGGATCAGGTCCGCCAGGAAGCCCGCGAACTCCAGCCACACCCCCTCCCCCGTCACCGCGGCCAGCGCGAGGAAGCCCTCCGCCACGTCCGCGTAGTCCTCCAGCACCCCCGCGTTCGCCCCGGCCCGGCCGTCCCGGCTGGTCCGGGCCAGCCTCGCCCGCCCGGCCGACGCGTCGAAGTGCACCCGTACCAGCAGGTCCGCGGCCTCGGTGGCGCGCTCCACCAGGTCGGGCCGGTCGAAGAAGGCCCCGGTCTCGGCCAGCGCGGCGATCGCCAGCCCGTTCCAGGCGGCCACCACCTTGTCGTCCCGCCCGGGCGCCGGGCGCTCCGCGCGGGCCGCGAGCAGCCGCTCCCGGATCGAGGCCAGCTGCTCGGCCCCGACCACCGGGCCGTCCTGCGGCAGCCGGAGCACCGACTTCCCGTGCTCGAAGGTGCCCTCCTCGGTCACCCCGAAGTACCCGGCGGCCAGCTCCCCGTCGGCCTCCCCGAGCACCTCCCGCAGCTGCGCGGGCGTCCACGCGTAGTACGCGCCCTCCTCGTGCTTCCCGCTCTCCCGGTCCTCGCTGTCCGCGTCGAGCGCCGAGGCGAACCCGCCCTCCCCGGTCCGCAGCTCCCGCACCATGAAGTCGGCCGTCTCCAGCGCCACCCGCCGCGCCAGATCCGACCCGGTGGCCCGCCACAGGTGTGCGTACACCCGGCACAGCAGGGCGTTGTCGTAGAGCATCTTCTCGAAGTGCGGAACCGTCCACGAACGGTCCACCGCGTAGCGGGCGAAACCCCCGCCGAGCTGGTCGTAGATCCCGCCGCGGGCCATCGCCTCGCAGGTGTCGGAGGCCATCTGGAGGGCCCCTTCGGAGCCGGTGCGGGCGTGGTGGCGCAACAGGAACTCGACGGCCATGGACGGCGGGAACTTGGGCGCCCCGCCGAACCCGCCGTGCACGGCGTCGTAGTCGCGGGTCAGCCCCAGCAGGGCCTGCGCGAGCTCCTCCGGCCCGGGCACCTGCGCCCTGCCGTAGTCGAGCTGCCGCCCGGACAGGTCCCGGACGATCCGGCCGGCCACTTCGGCCACCTCGTCGGGGCGGCCGGTCCACGCGCTGTGCACGCCTTCCAGCACCTGCATGAAGGAGGGCATCCCGTGCCGCTGCTCGGGCGGGAAGTAGGTGCCGAAGTAGAAGGGCTCCGCGTCGGGGGTCATGAAGACCGTCATGGGCCAGCCGCCCTGGCCGGTCGCCGCCTGCACGGCCTCCATGTAGACCGCGTCCACGTCGGGCCGCTCCTCGCGGTCCACCTTGATGTTGACGAAGTGCTCGTTCATGTAGGCGGCCGTCACCGCGTCCTCGAAGGACTCGTGGGCCATGACGTGGCACCAGTGGCAGCTGGAGTAGCCGACGCTCAGGAGCACGGGTACGCCCCGCTCCCGGGCCTCCGCGAACGCCTGCGGCGCCCAGGGCCACCAGTCGACCGGGTTCTCGGCGTGCTGGAGCAGGTACGGGGAGGTCTCGTCGGCGAGGCGATTCGGCATGGCGCCAATCTATGCGCTGGCCGCCCGCAGCCCGCGGCCGTACGCCGTCTGCGCGTCCCCCGTGTCCCGGCCCGCCGCGCCGGGACCCGGCCGCGCCCGGACCCGAACGCCTGAGCGAAGGCCGCCGCGGCAGTGGGAAAGCTCTGAATTCGCTCAACTCCCCGGCGTCTCAGCAGGTTTGGGTGGGCGGAGGGGTAGTCCTACGGGGACGGGCGGCTCCTGGCGGGCCGGTGGTGGAGGGGGTGGCTGATGCGGGACGTGCACCGGGGTGAGGCCGAGCAGTTGCTCGTGCGGGCGGTCGAGGAGGAAGTGCGCAGGTCCGGGGGGCGGGTGGAGCAGGCGGCGCTGCTGGCGCGGGGCCGGCAGGAGCTCGGGGCCATGGCCGGGACGGCCGCGGCGGAGTACGAGGCGTGGACCAGGGCGCTGGACGCGGCCGCGGCCTCCGAGCAGACCCTCGGCGAGGCGTTCCGGCGGGGCAACGCCTCGACCGCCGTGCTCGCCACGGCCGTCGCCGCGGTCTCGGCGGTGGGGGCGGACCTGGCGCTGGGGCTGGCCGCGGGTCCGGCGTTCGGGGCCGGGGCGGTGGTCGCGGTGGCCGGGGCGGCCGCGACCGTGCTGAAGGTGACGGCCTCGCACTGGCCGGCCGCGCACCGGCGGGCCGGGGAGCTGGGGCGGCCCGGGGGCGCCGAGCAGTTGCGGCTCCAGTGGCTGACCGCCCTGGAGGTGCGCGGGATCCGGCCCTTCCTGGACCGGCAGCGGGCGGTGGCGGCGGCCGCCGCCGGGTCGGCGGTGCGCGGGGAGCGGGGGCGGCCCGCCGCCGGGGGCGGGCCGCAGCTGCGCGGGGCGGACCGCAGTGCGGCGGCCCGCCGGCGGACCGCGCTCGACCGGTCCTTCGGTCAACTGCCGGAGCCGGACGGGCCGTTCCTGGGCCGGCGGACCGAGCTGGCGCGGATCTCGCAGTGGGTGCAGGCCGCCCGGGCCGGGACCGAGACCCGGCCGGTGGTCGTGGTCCTCTACGGGGAGCCCGGCGCGGGCCGCACCTCCCTGGCGGTGCGGGCCGCCCGCGAGGTGCGCGACCAGTACCGGGGCGCCTGCGTGGTGGACCTGCGCGGCGGCTCGCTGAGCGGGGAGCGCCCGCTGCCCACCCGGGACGCGCTGCTGCACCTGCTGAACCGGCTGGGCGCGCCCCGCGAGCAGCTCCTGTTCCGGGACCGGTCCTCGGCGGTGCAGCAGGTGCGGCGGCTGGCCGAGCTGTACCACCGGCACCTGCACGGGCTGCCGGTGACGGTGGTCCTCGACGATGCGGTGGACGCGGAGCAGGTGCGGCTGCTGGTGCCGGAGCGCTCCGACAGCCTGGTGCTGGTGACCGCCCGGGAGCGGCTGGAGCTGCCGGCGGACCTGCCCGCGTGGGTCCACCACCTGGAGGTGGCCCCGCTGGCGGCCGCGGACGCGGAGGCGGTGCTGCGGACGGCGGTCGAGGAGGCGCAGACCTCGGTGTACGACGAGCAGGCGCTGTCGGCGATCTTCCGGTTCACCGGGGGTCTGCCGCTGGCGCTGCGGCTGACGGGCCCGCTGCTGGGCACGCACACGGCCCGCCGGTTCGAGGTGCACCTCGCGGAGCGGCTGGGCTCCCTCGACGTGACGGAGCGGGCGCTGGACCTGGCGTACGCCCATCTCCAGGAGCCCGCGCGGCGGCTGCTGCGGCGGCTGTCGCTCGCGGGCCGGGTGTCGGTGGGTGCGGCCGCGGCGGCCGCGCTGGCCGAGGGCCCGGAGGCGGAGACCCGGCGGCTGCTGGCGGGGCTGGCCCGGGCCGGTCTGCTGGACCACGTGCGCGGGGAGCGGTACCGGCTGCACGATTCGGTGCGCTCGTACGCGGCCGCGAAGCTGCTGGCGGAGGAGGACGCGGAGGACATCGCGGCGGCGCAGAACCGGCTGGTGCGCACGTACGCGCTGCTCGCGGACACCGTGATCCGGATGGTGGACGGGAAGACCTCGACCCGTGCGGACCGGTTCGAGGGCCACGGCTTCGGCTCGCTGGACGCGGCGCTGGCCTGGCTGGACGAGGAGTCGAGCTTCATCACGGCGGCGCTGCGGCACACCCGCGGGGTGGACCAGCGGGCGGTGCTGGACCTGCTGGGTGCGCTGTGCGACTACTGCCTGCTGCGCGGGGACCTGTACCGGCTGGGCGAGATCGACGAGCTGATCCAGGAGGTGGACCCGGGCGCGGAGCAGGGGGCGGACCGGCTCGCCGGGGACTCGCTGACGCGGTCGGTGCAGTGGCGCACCGGTATCGCGGCGCGGCAGCTGGGCGAGCTCGACAAGGCCCGTACGACGCTGACCTCGGTGGTGGACCGCTACTTCGAGGCGCAGCACGAGGCGGGGGCGGCGCGGGCGCTGTGCTCGCTGGGGATCACCCTGCACCACCAGGGCCGGCTGTCGGAGGCGGCGGCGAAGCTGCGGGAGGCGCTGGAGGTGCAGGCCGGGGAGGAGCTGGCGGCGGACCGGGCGTGGACCCTGCACGCGCTGGGCGCGGTGGAACGGGACCGGGGCCGGCCGGCGGAGGCGCGGGCCCTGCTGGAGCAGTCGCTGACCCTGCACGAGGCGAGCGAGTCGCTGCACGGGCAGGGCTGGGCGCAGTTCCAGCTGGGGCAGGTGCACGTGCGCCGGGGGGACCTCGCGGCGGCGGAGGCCGGACTGCGGCGGGCGCTGGACCTGGCGGGGCGGACCCGGGACGGGCGGGCGGAGGCGTGGGCGCTGACGGAGCTGGCCCGGGTCGCACTGGTGGCCGGGGACCCGGCGGCGGCGGTGGACGGGCTGCGGCAGGCGCTGTCGCGGCACCGGGAGGCGGAGGACGCGCGCGGGGAGGCGTGGACGCGGTACTACCTGGGGCAGGCGCTGGAGGAGCGGGGGGACCGGGACCAGGCGGTGCGGGAGCTGGAACGGGCCCGCACGATGTTCTCGCGGATGCGGGACATGTACGGGCTGGCCTGTGCCCGCCACCACTCGGGCCGGGTCAGCCGGGACCTGCGGGCCGCGCAGACGGGCAGCCTGCGCAACTCCGGCTTCGCCCGGCAGCTGCTGGCGGACGCGCGGGCGGACTTCCAGCGGATCGGGCTCGCGCACGGGGAGGCGTGGAGCTGCCTGGAGCTGGCGGTCGTGGACGCGGGCAATGCGCGGATCGCGCAGGCGCTGGCGCTGTGCGGCGAGGCGGAGGTGCTGTTCGGCTCGTACGGGGATGCGCGGGGGCTGGACTGGGCGGGCTTCCTGCGCTGCACGCTGCTGCCGTACGCGGATCCGGATGCGGGGGTGGCGGCGGCGCGGGCGGAGCTGGCGGTTCTCGTGGGCGGGGCGCACGCGGTCCGGGACCCGGCGCTGGCGTCGGCCCTGGAGGCGTACGAGGTGGCGCTCGGGCGGGGGGTCGACCCGGGGGCGGGCTGGCAGGCGTGGTCCCTGGGCCTGACCCCGTCCCGCCACGCGCGCGAAATCCTGGGCGTGTCCCCCTGACGGGGCTCCGCCCCCCGGGGGCGGAGCCCCTGGGGGGTCAGGCGCCGCGGGGTTCCGCGGGACCGCCGGAGGCACCCGGTTCCGGGGCCTCCTCGAAGTCGACGCGCCCCATGTGCCGGTTCATGGACTTCATCAGGGCCCACACCCCCACGGCCAGCGCCGCGAACACGATGAAGCCCAGGATCCCCGGGGTCACCTTGTTCTTGTCGAAGCTGTCGGCCAGCGGAACGAGCTGGGTCAGTGCTGCGTGCGTAGCGCTCATGGCTAAGCATTCTCCCGGATGCCCGCGAAGAGGTCGTCCTCGGGGAGGGATGTCGGCACGAGGGACTTCGCGAGCTCGTACTCCTCCGTCGGCCAGATCTCCCGCTGGAGGTCGAGCGGGACGCGGAACCAGCCGCCGTCGGGGTCGATCTGCGTGGCGTGGGCGATCAGCGCCTTGTCGCGGATCTCGAAGAACTCGCCGCACGGCACGTACGTGGTGAGGGTCCGCTCCTTGCGCTGGAACTCCTTCCAGCGCTCGATCCACTCCCCGTACGGGGATTCCAGGCCGCGCTCCAGCAGCCCGTTGTGCAGGGCGAGGGTGCGCGGCTTGTTGAAGCCCTGGTTGTAGTAGACCTTCTGCGGCTGGTAGGCGGGGCCGAACTCGGCCTCGGGGTACTTCTCGGTGTCGGCCGCGCCGTCGAAGGCCACCATCGTGATCTTGTGGGTCATGATGTGGTCGGGGTGCGGGTAGCCGCCGTTCTCGTCGTACGTCGTGATGACGTGCGGGCGGAAGCTGCGGATCTTGGCGACGAGCCGCCCGGCGGCCTCGTCCACGTCCTCCAGGGCGAAGCAGCCCTCGGGCAGCGGGGGCAGCGGGTCGCCCTCGGGCAGGCCCGAGTCCACGTAGCCCAGCCATTCCTGCTTGACGCCGAGGATCTCGCGCGCCTCGTCCATCTCCTTGCGGCGCACCTCGTGGATGTTCTCCTCGATGTACTTGTCGCCCTGGAGCTTGGGGTTGAGGACCGAGCCGCGCTCGCCACCCGTGCAGGTGACGACCAGCACGTCCACCCCCTCGGACACGTACTTGGCCATGGTGGCCGCGCCCTTGCTCGACTCGTCGTCGGGGTGGGCGTGCACGGCCATCAGTCGAAGCTGCTCAGTCAAGACTCGATCCCTCGTGACGGTGCGGGGTGGACGGCTTCTATAGTGACCGAACCGGGGGGCGAAAAATTCCGCGGGCCCCGGGGTCCGCACGACAGAAGAGCCCCTGCGAAAGGATCGGTCGATGAGCGCGGTACGCGAGAGCCTCCCCGAGGGCCGCTACGGCCGCTCCGCGGACGAGCGCGCCGACCGCAAGCTCAAGATCGTCGGCTCGGTGCTGGGCGTGGGACTGCTCGCCGTGGTGGGCTGGATCGGCTACGACTACGTGGGCGGGCAGACGGTCAGCGGCGAGGTGATCAAGTTCGACGTGGTCTCCGACTCCGCGGTGCAGATCCACCTGGAGGTCCGCAAGGACACTCCGGACACCAAGGGCGTGTGCACGGTCAACGCCCAGGACGTGAACCACGGCGACGTCGGCCGCGCCGACTTCCCCTTCGACCAGGCTGCGAAGCGCATCGACGAGATGGTCACCCTCAAGACGACCTCCCGCGCCACGACGGTCGAGCTCGTCGGCTGCCAGTCCCGCTGACGGCCGGCCGCCGGCTCGGGCGGCTGCGGCGGCGGCTCATCCGGTCGCGGCCCCTTGCGGCCCCCCTGCGCGCCCGTCACGGCCCCTCGAACCCCGGGGCAATCGTCGTCGGCGGCACCACCCACGGTTCGACGGCGGCCGCCCAGACCGCGAAGGCCGCGGCCGCCGCGATCAGGAGCAGCCAGCCGGCCCGGTGCAGCGCCCGGCGGCGGCGCAGCAGGCGCAGGCCGCGCGCGGCGGCCCCGGCGGCCAGTCCGGGCGGCACCGTCGGGTGCGGGGTTTCCAGGAGGCGGCGCAGCTCGGCCTCCCGGTGGCTGCCGCCGCTCACGCGCCGCCCCCGTTCCGGGCTCCGGGCGCGGCTCCGGCCCGGCCGCCGTCTCCGCCCCCGGCCCCGGCGGCCGGGCGCCGGGTGAGGTTCGCGGCGCGGCCGGCCAGGGCGCGGATGCGCTCGGGGGGCAGGCCCAGCAGGGCGCCGGTCTGCTCCTCCGCGAGGCCCTCGTAGTAGCGCAGGACGAGGACCAGGCGCAGCCGCGGGGTGAGCCGGGAGAGGATGCCGCCGCGGCCGCGGCGGTGCCGCCAGGCCTGCCGGGCGAAGGCGGTGCACAGCTCGCGGCGGGCGTGGTTGTACGGGTCGTCCCCGCGCAGCCGCCCCCAGTGCGCGTACGTACGGGCCAGGGCGCCCGCGAGGAGTTCGCGGGCGGCCGGGTTGGCCTCGTCGGGCTCGGCCGTCAGCAGGGTGGCGGCATGCAGCAGCCGGCCGGCGGCTCCGGCGACGAACGCCTCGAACTCCCGGTCCCAGTAAGCGCTTTGACCTTGCGGCCCTGCCGTCACCCTTCCCATAAGGGGGCAGCGGGGCCGCCCTGGTCAAGAGGGCTGCGAGGGGTCCGTGGATTCCGTTCCCGCGGCCGCCATGCGCTCCGAGAGGGAGACGTTGAAACGGGTCAGGAGGGCGGTGAAGGACTCCCGCTCCTCTTCGGTCCACCCTTCGGTCACCTGTGCCATGAGCTCGCGGCGCGAGGAGCGTACGTCCTCCAGGCGGGCCAGCCCCCGCGGGGAGAGGGCGAGGACCACGGCCCGGCCGTCCTCGGGGTGCGAGGTCCGCTTGACCAGCCCGGTGTCCACCAGCGGCGCGACCTGCCGGGTGACGGTCGAGGAGTCGATGCCCATGCCGGCGGCGAGCGCCTTGACCCCCATCGGGCCTTCCAGGTCGAGCCGGTTGAGCAGCAGGTACGCGGCGCGGTCCATCGAGTTGCGGGCCTGGCCGACTCCGCCGAGCCGGGTCTGTTCGGCACGGCGGGCGAAGACCGCCACCTGGTGCTGGAGGGCGTCGAGGAGACCGGCTGCGGAGTCGGCCGGGACGTCCGGGTAGGCCGGGGAGGAGGGCATGGCCAGAGGCTCTCTTCATGCAAGGGCGACAGGGATGGGGGACAGAGTACGCCGCCCGGGTGCGACCCGTACGGCGCGTGCACAATCCGGTACGGGCAATCGGACAGGGGCTGTTGCAGCCCGGTCGTACCGCCCGCGGGTGCGCGAGCGGCCCTGCTCCGCACCCTGCCTCGCGCCCTGCCCGCCGCGCCCCGCAAGCCCCCGCGCCGGGCCCGCGTCCGGCTGGGAGACTGGCGGCATGAGCTACGGCCTGCCCGCCCCGATCGCCCCGGTGATCCTGGACGACGTCCGCGGGGCCCAGAAGATGCTGTCCGGGGTCGCCCGGGTGACCCCCATGGAGGGCAGCCGGCACCTGTCTTCGCTCGTGGGCGCGCCGGTGCACCTGAAGTGCGAGAACCTCCAGCGGACCGGCTCCTTCAAGCTGCGCGGGGCGTACGTGCGCATCGCCGGGCTGAGCCCGGTGCAGCGGGCGGCCGGGGTGGTGGCGGCCAGCGCCGGCAACCACGCCCAGGGGGTGGCCCTGGCCTCCTCCCTGCTGGGGGTGCGGTCCACCGTGTTCATGCCGGCCGGGGCCCCGCTGCCGAAGGTGGCCGCCACCCGCGACTACGGGGCCGAGGTGGTCCTGCACGGGCAGGTCGTGGACGAGACCCTGGCGGCCGCGCAGGAGCACGCGGAGCGCACCGGGGCGGTCTTCATCCACCCCTTCGACCACCACGACATCATCGCGGGGCAGGGCACGGTCGGCCTGGAGATCCTGGAGCAGTGCCCGGAGGTGCGCACGATCCTGGTCGGGATCGGCGGCGGCGGACTGGCGGCGGGGGTCGCGGTGGCGGTCAAGGCGCTGCGGCCGGACGTGCGGGTGATCGGGGTGCAGGCGGCGGGTGCGGCGGCCTATCCGCCCTCGCTGGCGGCCGGGCACCCGGTGTCCGTGGACGATCCGGCCACGATGGCCGACGGGATCAGGGTGGGCCGCCCCGGGGACGTGCCGTTCCGGATCATCGGCGAGCTGCTGGACGACGTGCGGACGGTGTCGGAGGAGGCGCTGTCCACGGCGCTGCTGCTGTGCCTGGAGCGGGCCAAGCTGCTGGTGGAGCCGGCCGGGTGCAGCACGGTGGCGGCGCTGCTGAGCGATCCGGAGCGGTACGGGGGCGGGCCGGTGGTGGCCGTGCTGTCCGGCGGGAACGTGGATCCGCTGCTGCTCCAGCGGATCCTCCGGCACGGCATGGCCTCGGCGGGCCGCTACCTCTCGCTCCGGCTGCGGGTGCCGGACCGGCCGGGGGCGCTGGCCGGGCTGCTGGGGGTGCTGTCGGGGGTGGACGCGAACGTGCTCGACGTGAGCCACGTACGGACCGACCCGCGGCTCGGGCTGACCGAGGTGGAGGTCGAGCTGCACCTGGAGACGAAGGGCCCGGAGCACTGCACGGCGGTGGCCCGCGCGCTGCACGCGGCGGGCTACCGGGTCCTCGGCTGACGGGCCCGCGCGGTCCCGCAGCCCGCACCGCACCGGCCGCCCGCACCGCCCCTGCCGCCCGCGCACCGAAATCGGCAAAACGCCAGACGTACGCGACATAACGCGTTACGGTGCAGCCTCCTGCCCACCCGGCCGCCCGGGCGGGCAGGCCGCTCCACACCTAGGATTTGCGTAGGTATCAGCCGATTTGACGCTGGGAGAACCCCTATGCCAGGCGCCATATACGCCGAAGGCCTGGTGAAGACCTTCGGCGAGGTGAGGGCACTGGACGGCGTGGACCTCGATGTGCCCGAGGGCACCGTGCTGGGCCTGCTCGGCCCCAACGGCGCGGGAAAGACCACGACCGTGCGGGTGCTGACCACCCTCCTCCAGCCGGACAGCGGCCGCGCCGTCGTCGCCGGCATCGACGTGCTCAAGCACCCCAACGAAGTGCGCCGCTCCATCGGCCTGTCCGGCCAGTTCGCCGCCGTGGACGAGTACCTCACCGGCCGCGAGAACCTCCAGATGGTCGGGCAGCTCTACCAGATGAGTGCGAAGGCGGCGAAGTCCCGCGCGGTGGAGCTGCTGGAGCGCTTCAACCTCGCCGACGCGGCCGACCGCACCGCCAAGACCTACTCCGGCGGCATGCGCCGCCGCCTCGACCTGGCGGCGGCCCTCGTCGTACGGCCGCCCGTGATGTTCATGGACGAGCCGACCACCGGGCTGGACCCGCGCAACCGGCAGGCCCTGTGGGACGTGATCCAGGAGCTGGTCGCGGGCGGCACCACCCTGCTGCTCACCACCCAGTACCTGGAGGAGGCCGACCACCTGGCCCACGACATCTGCGTGGTGGACCACGGCAGGGTCATCGCCCGCGGCACCTCCGACGAGCTGAAGGCGCGCACGGGCGGGGAGCGGGTGGAGGTGGTCGTGCACGAGCGCGAGCACATCGGCGACGCCCGCACCGTGCTCGCCGCCTTCGGCAAGGGCGAGACCACGGTCGAGGAGCACACCCGCAAGCTGACCGTCCCGGTCACCGGCGGGGCCAAGCTGCTGGCCGAGGTGATCCGCGAGCTGGACGCCCGCGGGATCGAGATCGACGACATCGGGCTGCGCCGCCCCACCCTCGACGACGTGTTCATCTCCCTCACCGGCCACGCGGCCGCACTGACGGAGGAGGACAACGGGGGCGGAGGCGGGCAGTCCGCCGACGGCGGCCGCCGGGCCCCTCGCGGGCACCAGGGCCGCCCCGCCCGGAAGGAGGACGGCCGGTGACCGCACAGACCTCCGCCTTCGACGCGGGCCACACCGCCCCCAAGCCCCGCGGGGGCGTGGTCCAGTCGGTGGGCGACTCCCTCGTCATCGCGAAGCGGAACCTGATCCGGATGTCCCGCATCCCGGAGATGATCATTTTCGGCGTGATCCAGCCGGTGATGTTCGTCGTTCTCTTCAGCTACGTCTTCGGCGGCTCGATGCAGGTCGGAAACAGCACCGACCCGGGGGTCTACCGGGAATTCCTGATGGCCGGCATCTTCGCCCAGACCGTCACCTTCGCCACGGCGGGGGCCGGCGCGGGCATCGCCGACGACATGCACAAGGGCCTGATCGACCGGTTCCGCTCCCTGCCCATGGCCCGCGGGGCGGTCCTCACCGGCCGCACCCTCGCGGACCTCGTGCAGACCGCGTTCACCCTGCTCGTCCTGGCCGTGGTGGCGCTGCTCGTCGGCTGGCGCACGCACACCAACGCGGGCAAGGTCATCGGCGCCTTCGCGCTGCTGCTGCTCCTCGGGTACGCGTTCACCTGGATCGGCGCGCTGATCGGGCTGTCCGTACGGACTCCCGAGGCGGCCACCTCGGGCGGCCTGATCTGGCTCTTCCCGGTGACCTTCGTGTCGAACGCGTTCGTGGACACCGGGCAGATGACCCCCTGGCTGCGGCACGTGGCGGACTGGAACCCGTTCAGTGCGACCGTACAGGCGGCCCGGGAGCTGTTCGGGAATCCCGGGGTGGTCGACTCCCCGGCCTGGCCCATGCAGCATCCGGTGCTCGCGTCGGTGCTGTGGTCCCTGGTGATCATCACGGTCTTCCGGACCCTCGCGGTCCGCAAGTACCGCTCGGCGACCGCCTGAGGGCGCGGGGGGGGGAGGGGGGGGGGAGGGAGGGGGAGAGAGGAGGGGGGGAGGAGGGGGGGGGGGGGGGGGGGGGGGGGGGGGTGGGGGGGGGGGGGGGGGGGGGGTG
>NZ_JBVIDV010000012.1:0-31637 GCF_055572195.1 Streptomyces sp. NPDC030809 | reverse complement strand
ACCTCTCGGCGACCGTTGGGGGGCTCGCAGACACGACTTCCCGCCCCACCAAAACACGCGGCCGGGGGCACCGTCGTATCGGCGCGGGTGCCGGTCAGCCGGTGTACGGCTTGACGTCGAGGATCTTGACCATGGCCTTCTTGCCGTTGGGCAGCTCGTACTCGGCGTCCTCGCCGATCTTCTTGCCGCTCACGCCCTTGCCCAGCGGGGACTGCGGGGAGTACGTGTCGATGTCGGAGGACGCGTATTCGCGGGAGGCCAGCAGGAAGGTCATCGTGTCGTCCGGGTCGCCGTCGAAGGCGATGGTGATCACGGTGCCGGGGGCCACGGTGCCGTCGGACTCCGGGGCCTCGCCGACCTTGGCGGTCTCCAGCAGCTGGGTCAGCTGGCGGACGCGCAGTTCCTGCTTGCCCTGCTCCTCCTTCGCCGCGTGGTACCCGCCGTTCTCCCGCAGGTCACCCTCCTCACGGGCGGCGGCGATCTTGGCCGCGATCTCCGTGCGTGCGGGACCAGACAGGTACTCCAGCTCGGCCTTGAGCTGGTCGTAGGCGTCCTGGGTCAGCCAGGTGACGCTCTCGCTCGTCTGGGTCACAGGTGCTCCTCGTCGGTACAGGGAATACAAAGCCACCGGTGGTGGGCGAAACCACGAGCCTAACAATTGGGAATGGAAAGGGGGAGCACGTAGGCCGTAAGAAGTACGTCACGGCCTGTCGCGCTCCCCCTGCCGGCGGGAACCGGAACCTCAGCCGAGGGCCTGGGCCAGGTCGGCGAGCAGGTCGTCCGCGTTCTCGATGCCGACCGACAGGCGGACCAGGTCCGCCGGGACCTCCAGCTCGGAGCCCGCCACCGAGGCGTGGGTCATCCGGCCCGGGTGCTCGATCAGGGACTCCACGCCGCCGAGGGACTCGCCCAGGGTGAACAGCTGCGCACGGTTGCAGACCTCGACCGCGGCCTCCTCCCCGCCCGCGACGCGGAACGAGACCATGCCGCCGAACGCGCGCATCTGCTTGGCGGCGACCTCGTGGCCCGGGTGCTCCGGCAGGCCCGGGTAGAGCACCTGCGTGACCTTCGGGTGGCGGGTCAGCATGTCGGCGACGCGGGTCGCGTTCTCGCTGTGCCGGTCCATGCGCACGGCCAGGGTCTTGATGCCGCGCAGCACGATCCAGGAGTCGAAGGGGCCGGCCACCGCGCCCATCGCGTTCTGGTGGTAGGCCAGCTCGTCGCCGAGGGCCGCGTCCGCGGTCACCAGCGCGCCGCCGACCACGTCGGAGTGCCCGCCCATGTACTTGGTGAGGGAGTGCACGACCACGTCCGCGCCCAGGGCCAGCGGCTGCTGGAGGTAGGGGGAGGCGAAGGTGTTGTCGACGACGAGGCGGGCGCCCGCGGTGCGCGCGATGTCGGCGACGGCCGCGATGTCGGTGATGCCGAGGAGCGGGTTGGAGGGGGTCTCCACCCAGATCACCTTCGTACGGTCGGTCAGGGCGGACCGCACCGACGCCGGGTCGGAGGTGTCCGCGACCGACCAGGAGACGCCCCAGCGCTCGACGACCTTGGCGAAGAGCCGGAAGGTGCCGCCGTAGGCGTCGTTGGGGATGACCACGTGGTCGCCGGGCGAGAGGACCGTGCGCAGGAGGCAGTCCTCGGCGGCCAGGCCCGAGGCGAAGGCCAGGCCGCGGCGGCCGCCTTCCAGCGCCGCCAGGTTCTCCTCCAGCGCGGTGCGGGTCGGGTTGGCGCTGCGGCTGTACTCGTAGCCGCCGCGCAGACCGCCGACGCCGTCCTGCTTGTACGTGGAGACCTGGTAGATCGGGGGCACGACCGCGCCGGTGAGCGGGTCCGCCGTGTTGCCCGCGTGAATGGCGCGGGTCTCGAAACTCTGCTGCTCGTGGCTCATGGGCAGAGCCTATGCGGCCACGGGCAGCAGAGCGCTCCGGAAGGGGCCCGGACCGGCGTTCGGGGATCAGCCCCAGGCGTGGATGAAGTCCGCCACGAAGCTGTCCGCGTGGTCGTCGGCGGGGGCGGCCGCACGGTCCTCGTCGGCCGGCATCTCGTCCGGCAGGGTCTGGTCCTCCTGCGGGCCCATGGCGTCCCCGGCGTCCTCGGCCTCCTCCGACGGCCGCTCGTCCTCGGCCTGCTGGCCGGGGCCGGCGGGCTCGGCGCCGGGCTCGCTCACGATGAAGACGACCGACTTGGCCACGAGGGACTCGTCGTCCTGGGAGTCGCCGGGGGCGAGCTCGACGGCCTCGCCCTTGCAGCCCTTCTCGGTGTAGACGAGGGCGGTCATGGCGGTCTCGTTGGCGACCAGGACGGGCAGCTGCCCCTCCGGAAGCTTCTCGAAGTTGTAACACCGCTCGTCGGTCGGGTTCTCGATGGCGACCGCCACGTCCTCCGAGGCACCCGGGTAGAGGTAGGTGAAGTCGCCCGCGTCGGCGGAGGCCGGGCCGGCGAGGGCGGCCGCGATGACGAGGGCTCCGACGGCGGCGGTCACAGCGTTGCGCATGCGCATGGCATTGCTCCCAGTTCGGGGGTGAATGGGTGGAAGAGGGCGGGGTTGAGGCTAGGGGCGGAAGGATGCGCGGAAACGATGCTGCGCGACGCCGTGCGCGGGAATTCCCCCGTTAAGGCCCCTCAAGGCCTCAAAGGGGGTCTGCTGCGGCGATGTGGAACGCTTGGGGCATGGAGATTCTGTGGTTCCTGATCGCGATGGCCATGCTGGCGTGGGTGATCGTCCCGTACGTCCGCCGCCGGCGCGGCGGCCTGCGCCTGGTCTCGCCGGGCGCCCCCGACGCGGCGGACCCGGCCGACTACGGCTTCGTACGCCAGGAACTGCTGGACGTCCGCGTGCCCGGGCCGGACGAGGACCTGATGGACGTGCTCGGCCTGGTGCAGCGCGGGCAGGACTGGCGGGCGGCCTCGCAGCTCCTGGCGGGCACCCCCAAGGAGGGCGAGGTCCGCTGGCAGCGGGTGCAGGCCTTCGCGGGGGCCGCGGCCCTGGAGCTGGCGCAGCAGCCGGGCACCGGCGCGGGCTGGCTGCGCGCCTGGCGGCTGGAGGCGCCCAAGGACGCGGGCGGCGCGCAGGTGCACGCGGAGTTCCTGGTGCAGCAGGCGTGGCGGGCCTCCGGCGGAGTGGGCGCCGAGGACCACCGGATCATCCTGGAGGAGGCGCGTACGGCCTGCCGCGAGGCGGCGCTCCTCGCGCCCGGCGACCCGGTCCCGTACATCACGGAGCTGGCGGTGGCCCGCGGGCTGGGCTACGGCAGCGCCGAGTTCGACGAGCTGTGGGCGAAGGTGCTGGACCGGGCCCCGCAGCACATGGGGGCGCACCTGGCCGCGCTGCACCACCACTGCGAGAAGTGGCACGGCTCCCGCGAGCAGGCGGACGCCTTCAGCCACGCGGCGGCGGCGCGCGCCCCGCAGGGCTCGCTGCTGGCCGCGCTCCCGCTGTTCGCGGTCTTCGAGCACCTGCCGGAGATCACCCTGTCCCAGGGCTTCTACCAGAGCGCGGTGGTCTCGCGGGCGATGGAGGGGGCCCTGTACGCGGTGAACTCGGCCCGGCCGGACGACCCGATGCTGGCGCACGTACGGCACCTGCTGCTGTTCTTCCTGGTGCGCGCCGAGCGGTGGGCGGAGGCCATGGAGCAGCTGCGGCACGTGGACGGCTGCGTGGGCGCGCTGCCGTGGTCGCACAGCGCGGACCCGGCGGCGGAGTACGCGGTCTACCGGGCGCTGGCGGTGGCGGGCTACGAGGCGAACGGCGGCTCGCCGGCGACGCTGCCGCGCTGAGGCGCTGAGGCGGGCGGGGCGCCGAGGCGGGCGGGGCGGGGTCACGCGCCGGGGCGGGCGGGGCGGGGCGGTCCCGGGCCGTGCGGGCCCGCACCCCCGCTGATCAGATCGTTAGCTAAAAATGTTGCGCTGAGTGATCATGCCCGGAGAGGATCCGGCCGTGCTCCCGTACCTGCTCCTCATTCCTGCTGCGCTGCTCCTCTACGCACTGGTCCAGGCCGTGCGCCACAGCCGCCGGTTCACCTGGATACGCACCGAATTCGTTCCGGCCGACCACGGGCTCGCGCCCCTCGAAGCCCTCGATCCCACCCGCCCCGGCCCGCCGGCCCCCGCCCGCGTCGTCCGCGAACGGCAGGCCGTCGCCGATGCCGCCTGGGCGGGCGACTGGCGGCCGGCCGCCGCGTACGCCGAGGCCGCCGGCACCGACTGGGACGAGCGCTGGGACCGGCTGGAACTCCTCCAGCAGATCGCGGAGGACGGCGAGGAGTGGCTCGTGCGGTGGCGGGCCGAGCAGCCCGGCAGCTGCGACGCCGCCACCCTGCACGCCGCCCTGCTCCTGCACCGGGCCTGGGCGGTCCGCGGCAGCGCGTACGCGCACAAGGTGTCCAGTGCCGACATGGCGCAGTTCCGCGCGCAGCTGCCGGAGGCCATGAAGGCCGCTCAGCAGGCCGCCGCGCTCGATCCCGCGCACCCCGGCCCGTGGATCGTGATGGCCACCGCCGCCCGCGGCATGCAGTACTCCGCCGGGCAGTTCCAGAAGATCTGGCAGGAGCTGTGCGACCGCGCCCCGCACCACGCGGCCGCCCACTGGCAGGCCATGCAGTACTGGTGCGCCAAGTGGTACGGCTCCGACGAGGCCATGCTCGACTTCGCCGCCGCGGCCGTCCGCTACGCCCCGCCCGGCAGCATCCTCCCCGGCGTCTGGCTGCACGCCCTCCACGAGCTGGAGACCCGCAACGGCGGCGCCCTGCCCGTCCTGTCCAAGGACGAGGGCAAGGCCCTCCTCGGTCAGGTCGCGCACGCCCTGGCCCTGGTCCCGGAGGACCACGAGGACCTGCCGCGGCTGAACCACCTGCTCGCCCACTACCTCGGCCGGGCCGGCATGCACCGGCTGGCGCTGGAGGTCTTCCGGCAGCTCGGGCCCTGGTGCGGCGCCTACCCGTGGAAGCACAAGGACAAGGACCCCGTGGCCGAGTTCCAGAAGGCCCGCGGCCACGCGGCGTGGATGGTCACGCAGGCTCCCGGGACGAAGTCCGCCGGAGAGCCGAGGAGCACGGGCTCCGGGAGCACGGGCTCCGGGAGCACGGGCTCCGGGGGCGCAGGCTCGGGAGACACCGGCTCCGGGGACCGGCCGGCCGGCGGCGAGCCCTCCGGGGACCGCGGGACCGGCGTGGCGGGTGCCCTCTGATGGCCCCGACCCTGCGCGCCGTACGCGCCCTCGTCCTGCTCGCCGGCTTCTACCTGCTCGGCTTCCTCCTCCTCGGCCTGCTCGCCGCGGCCGACTGGGCCGCCGTGAAGTGGACCAGCGGGCCGATCTCCCTCAAGCTGATCTTCGTATCGGTCCTGCTCGCCGTCCCGGTGGTCCGCGGCATGTTCATGCTGCGCACCGAGGACGACGGCGAGGACGCCCCCGGCCCGGTCCTCACCGAGGCCGAGGAGCCCCGGCTCTGGCAGACCGTGCGGGAGCTCGCCGCCGAGGTCGGCACCCGCGCCCCCGACGAGATCGTGCTCGTCGCCGGGGTCAACGCCGCCGTCACCGAGGACGCCCGGCTGGCCGGCCTGCTGCCCGGGCCGCGCCGCATGTACCTGGGCCTGTCCCTCATGGCCGGACTCGACGAGGACCGGCTCCGCGCGGTGATCGCCCACGAACTCGGCCACTACGTGCACTCCGACACCCGCCTGGGCGCCCTCGTCGGCCGCGGCCAGGCCCAGGTGCTGCGCACCATCGGCCACTTCGAGGACAGGGCCGCGAACACCGTCGCCAAGGAGCGGGCCCGGCAGGAGGCGCGCGCCGAGAAGCGCACCGCCCGCGGCAAGAAGGCCAGGGCCGTGGACACCAGCGGCTCCGGCATCACCTACCGGGCCATGGCGAAGATCTACACCGGCTACGCCCGGCTGTACCTGCGCGCCACCCGCTCCGACTCCCGCCGCCAGGAGTTCGCCGCCGACCTCGCCGCCGCCCGGATCGCGGGCCGCGACGCGACCGCCGCCGCCCTGCGCGCCACCCCGGCCCTGGACGCGGCGCACGACTACTACATGAACTGCTACGCCACCATCGGCGTGGGCGCCGGAATGCTGCCGCTGCCCGGCGAGGTGTTCGGCGGCCTGCGCCGGATGCTCGCGGCCCGCTCCGACGAGCTCTCCGGGATGCGCGGCCGGCTGCCCGAGCGGACCGCCGGACCGTACGACACGCACCCGCCGATCGCGGAACGCGTGGCGCGCATCGAGGCCCTGCCGTACGACGGGCGCGGCGGGAGCCCCGCCGGGCCGGCCCTCGGGCTGCTCGCCGACGCCGACGGCCGGTTCGCGGAGATCGAGAAGTACGCGCTGTCGCCGGAGTCCCTCCGGCTGCGCCGGGTGGACTGGCCCGAACTGGTGCACGAGACCGTCCGCTCCCAGCGGAGCCGGGCGTGCGAGGGGCTGCGCGCCGCCGTCGCCGCCGAGCGCGGCGGGGCCGGCACGGCCTCCGCGATGCTCGACGCCATCGACGGCGGCGCCCTGTGGCGCCTCGGGGACCAGCTCCCGAAGTCCGACGAGGCCCGGGCGGCGACCGGGCGGGCGGCCCGCGAGTTCGCCCGCCCCGCACTGCGGCACGGCCTCCAGCAGCTCGTCGTGCTGGAACTCGCGGAGCGGGGCGCCGCGCACTGGCGGCTGTCCTGGTCGGAGCCCGCGCAGCTGGAGCTGCCCGAGGGGCTCGCGGACCGGCTCGGCCCGGCGCTCGACGCGGCCGTGGCCGACCGGCCGGACACGGGCCCGCTGCGCGAGGCCCTGGCCGCGGCCCTCCCGCCCATCCCGGTGCCCGCGCCCGCGCCCGCGCCTTCGCAGGCGCCTGCGCCCGTGCCGGAGCAGTAGCGGCCCCGGCGGGAATCGGGGCGGCCGTCCGTACGTTGTACGACTGCCGCCCCGACGCCCCGAGGAGCCCCGCATGCTGTACGGCCGCCGCACCCCCGAGCTGCCCACCCCCGAGCAGGCCCTGAAGGGCCGCCCGGAACCCCTCTTCACGGTCCCCGCCGTGCACACCGTCCTGGGCAACCCGCTGTCCGGTCCCTACCCCGCGCACCTGGAGGTCGCGGACTTCGGGCTGGGCTGCTTCTGGGGGGCGGAGCGGAAGTTCTGGCAGACCCCCGGCGTCTGGACCACGCTGGCCGGCTACCAGGGCGGCTACACCGAGAACCCCACGTACGAGGAGGTCTGCTCCGGCCTGACCGGGCACACCGAGGTGGTCCGCGTGGTGTTCGACCCCGCCCTCGTCTCCTACGAGACCCTCCTGAAGGTGTTCTGGGAGGCCCACGACCCCACCCAGGGCTTCCGCCAGGGCAACGACGTGGGCACCCAGTACCGCTCCGCCGTCTACACCCACTCCGCGGCCCAGCAGGAGACCGCCGAGGCCTCGCGCGCCGCCTACCAGCAGGCCCTGAACGCCTCGGGCCACGGCACGATCACCACGGCCGTCCTCCCCGCCGCCGACCGCCCCTTCTGGCCGGCCGAGCCGTACCACCAGCAGTACCTGGACAAGAACCCCGGCGGTTACTGCGGCATCGGCGGAACCGGCGTCAGCTGCCCGGTGGGCATCGCCGAGGCACCGTAGCGGCGCCCTTCCCCCCGCGCCCCCCGGAGCGTCCTGCACGAGTCCGTCCGAGCCGCCACGGCGGTCCGTGACGGGCCGTAGGATCGGCCCGAGGTGAGGGGGCCCGTTGGGGATGACCAGGCTGCGCAACCCGTACAACTACCGCAACCCCGTGCGCGATGTCGCCGTGTTCGCCGGGCGCACGGCCGAGTTGCAGGTCATCGCCTACGAGCTCGACCAGGCGGCGGCCGAGCAGCCCTCGCTGTGCCTGGTGCTGCACGGGCAGCGGGCCGCGGGGAAGACGAGCCTGCTGCTCGCCACCGAGCGGATGGCCCGGGAGCGGGGGCTGTTCCCCGTCCGGACCGCCCTGTCGGAGGGGGAGAGCAGCCTCCCGTCGTTCTTCGGGCTCCTGTACGAGGAGATCGCCGAGGCCGTCGCCGCCGACGCGCGGGGCCGGGGGGACGCGGAGCCGTTCACGGCGGCGGACGTGCGGCGGGTCATGGCGGGGGCCGCTCCCCCGCCGGGGTTCCCGCTCGAATTCCCCGAGGCCCTGGCCCTCGGCCGGTTCTCGCAGGCCGCGCTGCGCGCCGACCTCGCCCGCGTGGTCGGACTGCTCGGCCGCCCCCTCGTGCTGCTGATCGACGAGGCGCAGGTGATGGCCTCCGACGCGCAGGTGCTGTCGGTGCTGCGCTTCCTCGCCCAGGACGTGGACGGCATGGTCCTCGTGCTGGCCGGGACGGCGGGGCTGATCGACCGCATCACCGAGGTGCAGTCGCCGATCCTGCGCCAGTTCCGCGAGATCAAGGTCGAGCGCTTCACGGACATCGACGACATCCGCGACTGCCTGCTGCGGCCGCTGCGGAGCCTGCGTCTGGACCGGCGCGGGTTCGTCGACTTCGAGGGCACCGTGCAGGCCCTCAAGGACCTGACGGACGGCAACCCGTACGAGATCCAGCTGTACGGGTACGAGATGTTCGAGCGCTGGCAGTGCGGGGCGGCCGCCATGATGGACCTCACCCCCGAGATGCTCGAAGGGGTCATGTCGCGCATGGAGTCGGGGCGGCACGTTCTGGACCGCCCGCTGATCCGCGCGGTGCGGCGGATGCCCGACCACCAGCTGCGCGCCTTCAGCGTGCTGACCTCGTCCCTCGACCACGCGACCGCCGACGAGGCCTGGTTCGCGTACCGCATGACCGGCGAGGCGGACATCGTGCGGGCGGACGTGGACGCGGTCCGCGGGGCCCTGGTCGACGAGGGGCTGATCGCGGACGAGGAGGTCATCCGGCTCACCGCGAAGACGGAGCTGTTCGACGAGATCTACGTACGCCTGTGGACGATCGGCAAGCTGGGCCGCGGCCCGCACGCGCCCCTGACCGGACACAGCGGGGTCCGCGACAGCCTCGTGCGCAGGCTGCGGCTGCTGCTGGGGGCGTTCAAGCGGGACGGGGTGGGGATCCTGCCCACCCACCTCGGGACGGGGCCGAAGGACGTGGAGCAGGCGCTGGACGCGCTGGAGCGGCTCGCCCCGGAGGGCCCGACCGCCCATGCGGCGGTGATGTACCTGCACCAGGCGGTCCTGATGGCGGGCGAGCCGTCCGCCCTCGACCTCACCGCCGTCACCTGCACGTACGGCCGGACCTCGGTGGTGCGCTGGCTCTACTCGGCCGACCACGAGGACTTCGTCCTGGCGGACACCCCGGGGTTCGCGGAGGCGGCCGCCCGGATCGAGGAGCTGGGCGGCACGCTCACCGCCGAACGGGTGCGGATCCCGCTGCACACCTGGCCCGCCACCGAGTGGTTCCGGCGCGCCCGCGGCCGGGTGCGCTTCACCATGTCGGCCAACCACCTGAACACCGGCTACATGGCCTACGCGCAGGGCGACCGGGACCGGGCCTGGGTCCAGTTCCACGCCGCCTGGGAGCTCGCGTCCTCCTGGCACTCGGCCAACAACCTGGCGCACGTCTGCCTCGGCGCCGGCCGCGCCGCGGAGGCCGTCGGCTGGGCGGCCCGGGCCGTCGAGCAGACCCCCGGCGCCTGGGAGCGCGCCCTTTCGCTGTACAACAAGGCGCTGGCGCACCTGCTGACGGGCAGCACCGGGCTCGCCCGCAGCTGCCTGGCGGAGGCGGAGGCCAGCCTGCCGGGGATGCCGATGTCCCGGCAGGAGATGGCCTACCTGCACATCCCCGAGCGGACGGCCGAGGGCACGGTGCTGCGGGAGGAACGGCAGGCGGACCTGCGCGTGGCGGTGGCACAGGCGCGGGCCGCGCTCTGGGAGGCGGACGGGGCGGACGGGGCAGCCGGGGAGGCCGGGGAGGAGGCCGAGCGGGACGGGGTTGCGGGTCCCGCCGCCGCGTCCGGCTCCGGCGCGGGCGCGGGCCGCGGATCCGGCGACGGTCTCGACGCGGTCCCGGTCCCCGTCCCGGTCCCCGCAGGCGGCGATGGCCTCGGCCGGGAGCCGGCCTCCGGCTCGGGGCCCGTGCCCGGAACCGCCGCCGGAACCGCCGCCGGGGCAGCGGTCGGGACGGCCCCCGGGTCCGCGCCCGCCGCCGTACCCGCCGCGCATCCCGTCGTCCTCGCCGTGGCCACCGAGTGGGACTCCTCGCACGGCGGGCTGAGCACCCTGAACCGGAACCTGTGCACGGCGATGGCCGCGCGCGGGGCCGCGGTGTACTGCTACGTGCCGAAGGCCTCGCCCGCGGAGGTGGCCCGCGCGAAGGCGCACGGGGTGGAGCTGGTCTTCCCGGAGCGGATCCCGGGGGCGCCCGACGGGGCGCACCTCATGCAGCGGCCCCCGCTGCCGGACGGGGTGCTGCCCGGGCTGGTCCTCGGGCACAGCCGGATGACCGGTCCGGTCGCCCAGCACCTGGTGGCCAGCTTCTTCCCGGGTGCCCGCCGGCTGCACGTCATCCACATGGCGCCGGAGGAGATCGAGTGGCACAAGGCCGAGCCGGGGGCCGGGCGGCGGGCCGACGAGCGGACCACCGTCGAGCGGCAGCTCGGCCTGACCGCGCACCGGGCCGTCACGGTGGGGCCCCGGCTCCACAGCCGGTACCTGAAGGAGTTCGCGAACCGCGGGGTGTCCGAGCCGCTGCGGATCGACCCCGGGTTCGACACCCCCGCCACGGGCGGGCCGTACGCGCCGCCGCCGGGCTCGCCCTGGTCGGTGCTGCTGTTCGGGCGGGCCGAGGACGTCGAGCTCAAGGGCCTGGACCTGGCGGCCGCCGCCTGCGGGAGGGTGCACGCGCGGCACGCCCGCCGCAGGCTGACACCGCCCGGGCTGGTCGTACGGGGCGCCCCCGAGGGCACCGCGGACCAGCTGCGGGCGGCCCTGCGCGAGCACGCGGGCAATCCGCAGCTGGACGTGCAGGTGCGCGAGTACACGGCGGACGCGGACCGCATCGACGACGAGATGCGCAGTGCGAGCCTGGTCGTGATGCCTTCGCGGAAGGAGGGGTTCGGGCTGGTCGGGGTGGAGGCGGTCACCCTGGGCGTGCCGGTGCTGCTCAGCGAGGAGAGCGGGTTGGCGGAGCTGCTGCGGGAGCACCTCGGCCCGGCGAAGGCGGCTCCGTTCGTGGTGCCGGTGACCGGGGATGCGGCCGTGGACGCCGACGAGTGGGAGCGTGCGGTCGAGCGCGTCTTCACCGACCGGGAGGTGGCCTGTCGGCAGGTCGCCGAGCTGCGGGCGGTCCTCGCCCGCGAGGTGACCTGGGACCGGGCCGCCGGGGCCGTGCTGGCCGAGGCGCCCTAGGCCCGGCCGGCGGCGCGCGGCCCGGCCGGCGGCGCACGGTCCGGGCCGGCAGGGCGCGGGCCCCGGTCCGCGGCGCGCGGGCCGGGGCGCGGGTTCCTACGCTGGGAGGGTGGCCGGAGGACGCGCGTACGGGACCCCGGCCGCCTTCGCCGGCTGTGCGCTGCTGGCGGGCGGCAACGCCGTCGGGGTCCGGTTCAGCAACCGCGAGCTGGACCCGCTGTGGGGCGCGGCCGTCCGTTTCGGGACCTCGGCGGTCGTGCTGCTCGGGATCATGGCGGTGCTGCGGCTGGCGCTGCCGCGGGGGCGGGCGCTGGCGGGGGCGGTGCTCTTCGGGGTGCTGAACTTCGGGGTGTCGTTCGCGCTGGCGTACTACGCCCTGGTGCGGATCCACGCCGGGCTGGGGCAGACCCTGCTGGCCGTCGTACCGCTGGTGGCGCTGCTGCTGTCGGTGGCCCAGCACCAGGAGCGGCTGCGGCTGCGGGCGCTGGCGGGCACGCTGCTCGCGCTGGGCGGGGTGGCGCTGGCGACGCGGGCCCCGCTGGAGGGCTCGGTGCCGGTGCTGTCGCTGCTCGCGGTGCTGGGCTCGGTGCTGTCGTTCGCGGAGGCGGCCGTGCTGGTGCACCGGCTGCCGCAGGTGCACCCGGTGACGATGAACGCGGTGGGCATGGCGGCGGCCGCCGTGCTCCTCTTCGCGGGCTCCCTGCTGGCCGGCGACACCTGGCGGGCGCCGGACCGGGCCGCGACCTGGTGGGCGCTGGCCTATCTGGTGGTGGCCGGCTCGGTCCTGACCTTCGTGCTGTACCTGCTGGTGGTCCGCGGCTGGGGCGCCTCCCGTGCCGCGTACGTCTTCGTGGTGGTGCCGGTGGTCGCGATCGTCGTGTCGGCCTGGCTGGACGACGAAACCCTCACCACGGGCCTCTTCCTGGGCACCCCCCTGATCCTGGCCGGCGTCTGGCTGGGCGCCCTCCGCGCCCACCCCGCCCCGCCCCCGGCACCGGCGTCCGCTCCGCCTGCCGCACCCGCCCCTGCGCCCGCCCCCGGCACGGACCCGGACCCGGGACCGGACCCCGGCCCGCGGCCCGGTCCCGCCCGGCCGCCGAAATGATCCGGCCAGCCGGCGATCATGCAGGCATGCTGCGGGGCGCCGCGGGCCAGAATCCCCCTCATGGCATCTACGGGGGTGAAGGCCAGGGCGCTCGGCGGTCTGGGCCAGTGGTGGGGCGTACTGGCGGCGCTGCTGCTGATCGCGGCATGGGTCAACCGGACGGCGGGGCCGGCGGTCGTGGCCGTCCTCTCGGCCGCCACGGCCGTGTGGTGCCTGTTCCAGGCCCCGGTGTCCTGCGGGGCTCCCGTCCGCGGGCGGGACGACGGCTGCCGGAACAACGCCTCCGGGCTCCTGCTGGGGTGCCACATCCGCCAGCACCGCTGGCAGAAGCTGAAGATGCTGCTGATCCGCCGCCAGCTGCGCGCGTTCTGCGCGGGACTGTTCTCCGACGGCAAGTCCGCGGTCGTCACCCTCGCCGGGGTCGGCAGCTTCCTGTCCGGCATCGCCGCTTTCGTCCCGGGGCTCGTCGTGCGCTGACGTGCCGCCGGGCGGGCGGTCGGGACGGGTGCGGACCGGGGAGGGCGGGGGCGGTTTCCGGCCGTTCTACGATCTCTGCATGCTCATGATCGTGCTCATCGTCCTGGCGATACCCACCCTCGCCTTCCTCGTCTGGCTGGGCGGGGTGTTCGTCAAGGAATACGTGCGGGTCTCGCGGGGCGGGGACCGGCACGACGCGGCCGTGGCCGGGCTGGTGGCGGCCGCGGACCAGGACACCGGGCTGGCCGCGCCGCTGCCCGCCGCCGAGCGGGCCGCGCTGGACGCCGTACGGGCGGGGCGGTGGGAGCCGGCGGCGGCGCTGCTGGCGGAGACCGGGCGGGACTGGGAGCGGCGTTCGGCGTTCGCGTACCTGCTGGGCGAGCGGGCCGCGGAGGACGACACCTGGCTGACGGCCTGGGAGCAGACCCGGCGGGACTGCCCGGACGCGGCGGTGGTGCGGGCGCGCAGCACCGTGGTGCTCGCGTGGAACGTCCGCGGGGCCAAGCGGGCGCAGTACACCTCGCGCGAGCAGTTCGCGGGCTTCCACCGGGTGCTGGAGCAGGCCGGCGCGGACATCGAGCGGGCCGCGAAGCTGAACCCCGAGGACCCGACCCCGTACATCGCGGCGATCTGGGTGGCCCTGGGCCTGGGGGCGCCGCGCGCCGAGATGGACCGCATCTGGGCCGAGATCACGGCCCGCGCCCCGCACCACTACGAGGCGCACTTCTCGGCCCTGCAGTACTGGTGCGCGAAGTGGCGCGGCTCGCGGACCCTGGCGATGGCCTTCGCCGAGCGGGCTGCCGCCGCGGCCCCCGCGGGCAGCCTGCTGACGGCGCTGCCGCTGATCGCCTTCTTCGAGCACGAGGACGAGGAGGACGACGGCGAGGGCGGAGCCGCCGAGGAGGTGGAGTCGGAGGCCATGCAGCGGCGGGTCGACGAGGCCCTGCGCGATGCCGCGGCCGCCGACCCCGCGCACCCGCGGCTCGCGGAACTGCGCCACCTGCTCGCGTACTTCTGCCTGCTCCAGGGCCGGGTGACGGAGTCCGCCGAGAACTTCCGGCTGGTCGACGGCCACATCGACGCGCTGCCCTGGCGGTACCGGGCGGGCGACCAGGCCGAGCACTTCTGCGAGATGCGGGACATCGCCCTGAAGGGCGCCGCCGACGTGGCGTTCCACCTCGACGGCGCCCCCGACGCGGCCTGAGGACGGGGCCCGGGCCGTTGCGGGCGGCCCGGGCGGCCGAGAGCGGCCGACGGCGGCCGAGCGCGGCCGGAACGGCTCGGCTCCGGGCCCCCGGTCCGGGCGCCAAGACGGCTCCGGGCGCCTCAGATGGTCGAGGCGTCGATCACGAAGCGGTAGCGCACGTCGCTGGCGAGGATCCGCTCGTACGCCTCGTTGACCTGGTCGGCGCGGATGACCTCGACCTCCGAGCCCAGCCCGTGCTCCGCGCAGAAGTCCAGCATCTCCTGGGTCTCCGCGATCCCACCGATCATCGAGCCGGCCAGGGTCTTGCGGCCGCCGATGAGGGAGAACAGGTTGAGGGACACCGGCTCCTCGGGCGCGCCGACGTTCACGAGCGCGCCGTCCACCTTCACCAGGCCCAGGTACGCCCCGAGGTCGAGCGGCGCCGAGACGGTGGAGATCACCAGGTCGAAGCTGCCGGCGAGGTCCTTGAACGTGGCCTCGTCGCTGGTGGCGCGGTAGTCGGCGGCGCCCAGGCGCAGCCCGTCCTCCTTCTTGCGCAGGGACTGGGACAGGACGGTGACCTCGGCGCCGAGGGCCGCCGCGATCTTCACGCCCATGTGGCCCAGGCCACCGAGGCCGACGATGGCGACCTTCGTGCCGGGGCCGGCCTGCCAGTGCTTCAGCGGGGAGTACAAGGTGATGCCGGCACACAGCAGCGGGGCGGCCACGTCCAGCGGGAGGGAGTCGGGGATGCGGACGCCGTAGTTCTCGTCGACGACGATGTGGGTGGAGTAGCCGCCGTAGGTCGGCTCGCCGTCCCGGCCGACGGCGTTGTACGTGCCGATGATGCCGCTGGTGCAGTGCTGCTCCTGGCCGGCGAGGCAGTGCTCGCAGGTGCGGCAGCTGTCCACGATGCAGCCGACCCCCGCCCGGTCCCCGACGGCGAATCTCGTGACCTCCGGCCCGGTCGCGGTGACGATGCCGGCGATCTCGTGGCCGGGGACCATCGGGAAGATGCCCTCGCCCCAGCCGTCGCGGGCCTGGTGGATGTCGGAGTGGCAGATGCCGGAGTACTTGATCTCGATCAGGACGTCGTGGGCGCCGAGGGCGCGGCGGGGCACGGTGGTGCGCTCCAGAGGGGCCTTCGGGGCGGGGGCGGCGTAGGCGGCTACGGAGGTGACGGACATGCCGGAGTGCTCCTCGTGGGGGTGTCGCTCGGTCGGTGCGGCGCTGCGCCGGGACGGCGCTCCGCCGGGTGTCGGTTCGGATGACGCATCGGGGACGCGTCGCGGGATGCGTCGCGGGACGCGTCGCGTGCTGCGTCGGTGACGAGCCCCCGCCGGGGTGCGGCGGCGGGCCGTCGGAGGAAACGATGCACCGGCGCCTTCGGCGCACCCAGACCTCTGCTGTGCCTACGATCGCCGGTCCTACCACTGGCAGGGTCAGGATCGCCCCCGCGCCCGCCCCTGCCCGCCGCGATACTTGGGGTATGGATCAGCGTGCCGAACTCGGCGAGTTCCTCCGTTCCCGCCGGGCCCGGCTGCAGCCCGGCGACGTCGGGCTGCCCGATCTCGGAAGGCACCGCCGGGTGCCGGGCCTGCGCCGCGAGGAGCTCGCGCAGCTCGCCGGGGTGTCCGTCGCGTACTACACCCGCCTCGAACAGGGGAACGGGCAGAACGTCTCCGCCGAGGTGCTGGGTTCCATCGCGCGTGCGCTGCGGCTGGACGACGCGGAGCAGGCCCATCTGACCCACCTCGCCAAGCCGAAGGCCCGCCGCAAGCGCGTGAGCAGCCGGCCCCAGCAGGTCCGCCCGGAGCTGCTGACCCTGCTGGACGCGATGGAGGGGGTGCCCGCGTACGTCCTCGGTCGGCGGCTCGACGTCATCGGCTGGAACCGCATGGCGCGGGCGGTGTTCGGCGACTTCGCCGCGATGGCGCCCGAGGAGCGGAACCTGGTCCGGATGGTCTTCCTCGACCCGGCGGCCGCCGACCTGTACGCGGAGTGGGAGTGCCAGGCCTGCTACGTCGTCAGCCACCTGCGGCTGTACGCGGGTTGCCACCCCGACGATCCGCAGCTGTCGGCGCTCGTGGGCGAACTGTCCGTGAAGAACGCCGAGTTCAGGACCCTGTGGGCGGCACACACGGTGGCCGACAAGACGCACGGCGTAAAGCGGTTGCGCCACCCCCTGGTCGGTGCGGTCTCCTTGGCCTTCGAGACACTCAACCTGCCCGACGACGCCGAGCAGTCGCTGATCGTTTTCCATGCCGAGCCGGGCTCCCCCTCGGCCGACGCCCTGCGGCTGCTGTCCTCGTGGGGCGTCGACACGGAGGCCGCACGCCTGTGAGTTTCACCCTCAGCACCGCCCAGCGCGAGGACGCCGCCGACGTGGCGGAGGTGTGGCTGCGCTCGTACGGCGCGGCCCTGCCGACCGTCCGGCGCGCCCACACCGACGAGGAGGTCCGCGGCTGGTTCTCGTACGTGATCGTGCCCGCGGGCCGGACCTGGATCGCGCGCGACGAGGCGGGCGCGGCGGCCGGGATGATGGTGCTGGAGGACGGGGTGATCGAGCAGCTGTACCTGGCGCCGGAGCGGCGCGGGCAGGGGCTGGGCGACCGGTTCGTGGCGCTGGCCAAGGAGCTGTCGCCGGCGGGGCTGGAACTGTGGACCTTCCAGGTGAACGCGCCCGCGCACCGGTTCTACGAGCGGCACGGCTTCGAGGCCGTGGAGCGCACGGACGGCGCGACGAACGAGGAGAAGGAGCCCGACGTCCGCTACGTCTGGCGGCCGTAGGGGCACGGCCTCGGCGGCCGGGCCGGGCGGTCCGGACGGCTCGGGCCGGTCCGGACGGCTCGGGCCGCCCGGGCCGGTCCCGCCGGCTCCCCCTCTCACAGCTCCAGCTGGAAGTACCCGCAGGCCCGCTCGTGCCGGTAGCCGAGCTGCTCGTTGACGGCGCGCATCGGCCCGTTCGCGTCGGCGACCGTGGTCGCGATCTGCCGGAGCCCGGGGTGCTGCTCCCGCAGCTCGGCGACCATGTGCAGCTTGACCGCGCGACCCAGTCCGCGGCCGCGGTGGGCGGGCACGACCACCGTGTCGTACTGGACGGCCCGCTCCCCGGCCGGATCGGGGAGCACCACCTCGGTGTACGCGGCCACCTCCCCCGCCGGGGTCACGGCGGCCACGGTGTGGATGCGTCCGCCGCGGGCCAGGACGAGCCGTTCGGCGGCGCGCAGCTTCTCGGCGTCCCACGCGGGGGTCTGCTCGTCGAGTTCGCCGGTGGGCGCGTCCTCCATGGCCGCGTGGGCGGCCGCGGCGGCGTCGGCGTACTCGTCGGGCACGATCCCGGGCCAGGAGACCAGGCGGTAGCCCTCGGGGAGCTCGGGCGCGGCGGCCGCGGCGCCGGTCCCCGTCCCGGCCGCGGTCCCGGTCCCGGTCCCGGTCCCGGCGAGGTCCTGGACGTACCAGGCCATGGGCAGGACGTTCTCGAAGCCGAGGGAGCGGGCGAAGGCCTCGCCGGGGCCGCCGAGGTCCACCAGGGCGCTGACGGAGGTCCGGCCGTCCGCCGCGAGCTCCTTGCGCACCTCCTCCCACAGCGCGCGGCCGAGTCCCCGGCGGCGGGCCTGCGGGCGGACGGCGAGCACGTCCAGGAAGGCCGTGTGGGCGTTGCCGGGGTCGCTGTAGAGCAGCAGCGCGGCCACCCCGTCGAAGGCCTGACCGGGCCCCTCCGCGGCCCCGGTGCCCTCTTCGGCGGGCGTGAGCGCGAGGCAGACGGCGCGCCCGCGGGCCGGCGGGGTCTGGAGGCGGCCCGCGGTCTCGGTGCGGCCGGGGCCCGGGATCCCGGGCAGGTCGTGCGCGTGGGCCCCGGCCAGCACCGCCAGCCAGGCGTCCACGTCGGCGTCGGTCGGGGGCGCGGCGAGGGTGGTGGTCTTCGGCATCGTCATACCGGTGACCCTAGGCACGCGGTGCGCTCCGCCGTCCATCGCTTTTCCGGCCGGGCGGCGGCCCGTACGACGCGTCCCGCGCCCGCCGGGCCCGCGCAGGCACGCACACGCGCACGCGCGCGCCCCGCACGCGCATGCCCTCCGGTCCCCCTGTTCGGGGCCCGGAGGGCATGGGTGCGTACGTCCGCGGGCGGCTGCTAGACGGCCGAGCCGGCCTTCCAGTCGGCCCAGCTCAGGTTCCAGCCGTTGAGGCCGTTGTCCGGCTTGATCTGCTTGTCGGGGGAGTTCACGACGGTCACGACGTCACCGATGAGGGAGTTGTCGTAGAACCAGGCGGCCTCGGTGTTCGGGTCGTTGGCGCCCTGGGTGTCGTTCAGGCCGACGCAGCCGTGGCTGGTGTTGACGCTGCCGAAGATCGAGTCGGCGCCCCAGTAGTTGCCGTGGATGAAGGTGCCCGAGGTGGACAGCCGCATCGCGTGGGGCACGTCCTTGATGTCGTACTCGCCCTTGCCGTCCTTGCCCTTGAAGCCGACGGTGGCACCGTTCATCCGGGTCTCCTTGAACTTCTCGGAGATCACCATCTGACCGTTGTACGTCGGGTTCTCCGGGGAGCCGGCGGAGATCGGGATGGTCTTGATGACCTGGCCGTCCCGCGTGACCGTCATCTTCTTGGTCTTCGCGTCGACCGTGGAGACCTGGCTGCGGCCGACGGTGAAGGTGACGGTGCGCTCCTGCACGCCGTAGACGCCGGGGGCGCCCTCGACGCCGTCCAGGGACATCTTCATCGTGACCGTGGAGTCGGCCTTCCAGTACTCCTCGGGCCGGAAGTCCAGGCGCTGGGAGTCGAACCAGTGGCCGACGACCTCCTGGCCGCTGGTGGTGTTCACGGTGATCGCGGACTGGACGGCCTTGCGGTCCTTGATCGGCTTGTCGAAGCGGATCGAGACCGGCATGCCGACGCCGACCTTGGAGCCGTCCTCCGGCGTGAACGAGCCGATGAAGCTGTTGTCCGGCGAGACGGTGGTGAAGGAGGTGTTCTCGTGGGCCTCGCGGCCCTCGGAGTCCTTCGCGACGGCGCTCAGCGTGTACTTGGTGGCCCGCTTCAGCTTGTCGTCGGGCGCCCAGCTCTTGCCGTCGGAGGAGATCTTGCCGGCGACGGCGGCGCCGTCGGCGGTCTTCATCTCCACCTGGGTCAGGGTGCCCTCGGCGACGGTGACCTTGGTGGAGCTGTTGATCCCGACGTTCGTCGCGCCGTCCTTCGGCGTGATGGATATCTGGGCCTTGGAGGCGTCCTTGGCCGCGGCCGCATCGACGTCCGCCTGCGTCTTCTTGGTGCCGTCGCCGCTGCCCTTGGTGTCGTCACCGCTGCACGCGGTCAGCACCAGTACGCCGCCGAGCAGGGCGGAAGCGGCCGCCAGGGCCCTGCGCCGCCGCTTGCTGTCCGTCCTCACACGCTTCTCCATCGTTGCCGATTCCCCGGAAATCCCCGGGCAGGGCGGTCCCGGGGGACCTCCCTGCCTCGTTGTGACAACGCTCGCACGTGCGGGTCCGGTTCCACCGCGGATCCGGATGTGGGCAATCCCACGGCCGGCCGGGGCTCCGTGCCGCCTTCCGCGGGTTACCGGTCGGTGTCCGGGACCTGCTCGGTGCGGCCGTGTCCGCTGTCCTCTGCGTCGCCTTCGCTGTCTGCGAAGGGACCATCTTCCTCGTCGAGGTCCCACTCCATCGACTCGGGGTCGTATTCGACGGGCTCGGTGCTCCAGGAGGCCTGTGCGAGCTCCACCCCGGGCACCTCGGAGACCAGGCTGAACGGGTCGATGAGGTAGGCGAGGGCTTCCGCTTCGTCTTCCCGTACGGCCGCCTCGGCGTGCCCGCGCTCCTCGTCGGGCATGAACTCGTCCGCCCTGATGTGCTCGATCGCCGCGCCGGTCAGGGAGTCGGGCTCCACCACTTCCAGCACCAAATCCACCCGAAGCCGTACGTACCGTGATGACTCTGAAGTGCTCATGTGACGGAGACTAAGGGTCCCGGGCCCCTGGCTTTCCCACGACCCGCCCCTTTCATTAGCATCGGCGCACACGGCCAATTCGCTGCTGCACAAGGGGGATCGAACCGTGTCCGCACGTCGCCCGCTGCTCACCGCCATCGGAGCGGGAACTCTCCTCACCGCCCTGTGGTTCGTCCCCTCGGCCAATGCCACCACCGATCGTTCCGGTGCCGCCGGGCAGGTCCCGGCCGCCGGCGCGGTACGCCTCCAGGGCGAGGCCGCGGCCCCGCTCGCACTGGCCGACACCGGTGGCACCGACACCACTCCGTACCTCGCCGGGGGCACCATCTGCCTCGGGATCGGGGCCGGTTTCCTGACCTTCTCGGTCCGGCGCTCGCGGGGCCTGTAGGACCGCGGCCGGCCGGCGCGCGGAAGGGGCCGCCCCCGGGATTCCCGGGGGCGGCCCCTTCCGTCATCTGCTGCGGCTCCGTCTTCCGCTCCGGTTCCGCTTCGGCGCGGGTGCCGCCCGGCCCGTCAGGCCAGCGGACCGGTGACCGGCTCGACGGCCGCGACCAGCCCGCCCGAGCGGACGAACGCGTCGGCGGCGGCGAGGTCGGGGGCCAGGAAGCGGTCGGGGCCGGGGCCCTCGACACCGGCGGCGCGGGCCGCCGCGATCGCCGCCCGGCTGGCCGGGGCCGGGGTCAGGCCCTTGCGCAGCTCGATGCCGCGGGTGGCGGCGTACAGCTCGATGGCCACGATGCGGCTGAGGTTGTCGATCGCCGTGCGCAGCTTGCGGGCGGCGGACCAGCCCATCGAGACGTGGTCCTCCTGCATCGCGGAGGAGGGGATGGAGTCGGCGGAGGCCGGGACGGCCAGCCGCTTCATCTCGCTGACCAGCGCGGCCTGCGTGTACTGGGCGATCATCAGGCCGGAGTCCACGCCGGCGTCGTCCGCGAGGAACGGCGGCAGGCCGTGCGAGCGGTTCTTGTCGAGCAGCCGGTCGGTGCGGCGCTCGGCGATGGAACCGAGATCGGCGGCGGCGATGGCGAGGAAGTCCAGCACGTACGCCACGGGAGCGCCGTGGAAGTTGCCGTTGGACTCCACCCGGCCGTCGGGGAGGACGACGGGGTTGTCCACGGCGGCGGCCAGCTCGCGGGAGGCGACCAGCGCGGCGTGCGCGAGGGTGTCCCGGCCGGCGCCGGCCACCTGCGGGGCGCAGCGCACCGAGTACGCGTCCTGGACGCGCGGGGCGGACTCCTCCTGGAAGTGCCCGGTGAGCCCGGAGCCCTCCAGGACGGCGGCCATGTTGGCGGCGCTGGCGCCCTGGCCGGGGTGCGGGCGGATCGCGTGCAGCTCGGGGGCCAGCACCTTCTCGGTGCCGAGCAGGGCCTCCAGGGAGAGCGCCGCGGTGATGTCGGCGGAGGTGTAGAGCCTCTGCAGGTCGGCGATGGCCATGACCAGCATGCCGAGCATGCCGTCGGTGCCGTTGAGGAGGGCCAGGCCCTCCTTCTCCTTCAGCTCCACGGGGGTGATGCCGTGCTCGGCGAGCAGTTCGCCGGCGGGGCGGACCACGCCGTCGGGGCCCTCCGCGTCGCCCTCGCCCATGAGGGCGAGCGCGCAGTGGGACAGCGGGGCGAGGTCGCCGGAGCAGCCGAGGGAGCCGTACTCGTGGACGACCGGGGTGATCCCGGCGTTGAGCACGTCGGCCATGGTCTGGGCGACCTCGGGCCGCACGCCGGTGTGACCGGAGGCGACCGTCTTCAACCGCAGGAACATCAGCGCCCGCACGACCTCGCGCTCGACGCGCGGACCCATGCCGGCGGCGTGGCTGCGGACGATGTTGCGCTGGAGCTGGGCGCGCAGCTCGGGGCTGATGTGCCGGGTGGCGAGGGCGCCGAACCCGGTGGAGACCCCGTAGACGGGCTCGGGCTTCGCGGCCAGCGCGTCCACGATCTCGCGGGCGCGTCCGAGGGCGGCCAGGGCCTCCGCGGACAGCTCGACACGGGCGTTGCCGCGGGCGACGGCGATCACGTCCTCGGCGGTGGTGCCGGACGTCCCCACCACGACAGTGTGCATATCCATATTCAGCACCCTACGGACTGAATCCCAACATGTCACTAGCCAGTCCACTCCACGTGCCACCCCGGCCCCACGACCCCGGCCGGGCACGACACGCTCCGCCCCGAGGGCACACGCCCGGCCAAAGCCCGGCCCCACCACACCCGGGGCGCACGCCTGGGCAGGGCCCGGCACGTTCCAGCCCCGCCACACCCGGGGCGCACGCCTGGGCAGACCCCGGCCCGGCACATTCCAGCCCCTCCGGCGTTTGAGGAGCGGGTCCGGGCGGAGCCCGGTGCCCGGCGCCAGCCGGGTTGCCTTGGGCCCTGCCCCAGACCCCGCTCCTCAAGCGCCGGAGGGGCTGGAGTGGGCCCGGACCATGGGCATCCGCGGGCCGCCGTCTCGGGGCTCCGCCCCGAACCCCGCGCCTCAAACGCCGGCGAGGCTGAAATGACCCCCGCAGCGCCCAGCCGGACAAGCTGGAATGACCCCGCCCGACAGGCAGCGCCAGCCGGAGGCGCCGGGTGGACCCCGCGCCCGACGGGCAGCGCCAGCCGGAGGCGCCGGGTGGGCCCCGCCCCGTGGGCAACGTCAGCCGGAGGGCCGGGTGGGCCCCGCCGCGTGGGCAGCCGCGGGCTGTCGGAGGGCAGGGGGGCGGGCCCGTAGGGGCCGGGGGTCAGTCGCGCCCCCGGAAGCGGCGGCGTTCCGGCGTGCCGGGCTGCGGCGAGTCGGCCAGCGGGACCACCGCCCGATCCCGCCCCGCAACCACCGGCTTCGCCGAGCGCGCCGCCTTCGCCTGGTACTGCGCCGCGTCCGCAAGCCGGAAGAGCCGACGCGAGGAGCGCACCGGCCCGATCGGATCCCCCGTGGAGGCGATCCCGCAGGCCACCCCCTCCCCCAGCTCCAGCCCCGCGGCCCGGTCACACAGCTCCTCCGCCACCGCCACCACCGCATCGGCGCCCGGCCCGACCGAGACCAGGCAGAACTCGTCCCCGCCGAGCCGGGCGGCCAGCGCCCCCGGCAGCTTCGCCCCGCACAGGCTCAGCACCGAGCCGAAGCGCTCCAGGAGCCGGTCCCCGGTGGCGTGCCCGAGGGTGTCATTGACCCGCTTGAGCCCGTTGAGGTCGCAGACCACCAGGCTGACGACGGTCCCCTCGGTACGGTGCCGCTCCAGGGCCTCGTCCAGAGACACGTCCACCGCGCGCCGGTTCGCCAGGCCGGTGAGGGGGTCGGTGAAGGCCAGCCGGCGGGCCTCCTCCAGCCGCTCGTTCTGCGCGAGGCCCGCGGCGACCACGGCGGCGAGCACGGTGGCGAACTCCGCGTCGTCCTCGCCGAAGGGCGGGGCGTCCGCCTCCCTCGCCACGTACAGCTCGCCCCACGCCCGGCCGTGCAGCACCACGGGGGCCACCACGCAGCTGCCGCGGGCGCGGCGGCGCAGCCCGGCCGCGCGGTGGCCGGGGCCGGAGGCGGACTCCACCCAGGCGTGGGGGCCGCCGCCGCCCGCCCAGCGCTCGTGGAGGAACTCGGCGATCTCCGGGAAGTCGTGTACGGGATACGACTCGTCGGCGGGGAACTCCTCCTCGCCGTCCCGGCGGGCCCCCTCGTTCACGAGGACCCGGAGCCGGCCGCGCTCGCGCTCCCAGCCGGAGATGGCCGCGAACGAGCCGGCCATCGCGAGTCTGGCGCCGCGCGCCGCGGCTCGTACGCTGTCGCGGGGGGTGTGTGCCGCCGCCATCGCCTGCGCGAGCCCCACCACGGCTCGCAGCCGCCCGTCAACTCCCATCACCCCAGGCTAAGGACTTTTGTCCGATTTGGGGATCATTACTACGACATCCGGTCCCAGTTCGCTGACCGAGCGTAATCCTGCCCGCCACCACACCCGAGGCTCCGCCCCGCACCCCGCGCCTCAATCGCCGGCGAGGCTCCTTCCACCCCGCGGCCCCCCACCCGGGGCCAGGGCTAAGCCCCGAATCTTCCAGCCCCGCCGCCGCTTGAGGCGCGGGGCCGGGGGCGGAGCCCGGGATCCTTTCAGCCCCGCCGCCGCTCAAGACGCAGGGCCCGGCGCAGAACCCCGAACCCTTCAGCCCCGCCGGCGCTTGAGGCGCGGGGCCCGGGGCAGACCCCGAACCCTTTCAGCCCCGCCGGCGCTCAAGACGCAAGGCCCGGCGCAGAACCCCGAACCCTTCAGCCTCGCCGGCGTTTGAGGCGCGGGGCCCGGGGCGGAGCCCCGAATCCTTTCAGCCCCGCCGCCGCTCAAGACGCGGGGCCCGGGGGCGGAGCCCCGGCCCCTGTCAGCCCCGCCGGCGTTTGAGGCGCGGGGTCCGGGGCGGAGCCCCGGTTCGGGAAGGGGCGGGTCGGGGAAGGGCTCCGCGCAGCGGGGGCTGGGTGCGGGGCGGACCCGCGGGGTCGGGGCGTGGGGCGGACCCGCGGGGTCGGGGCGCGGGGTGGGCCCGCGGGGTCGGGGCGCGGGGTGGGCCCGCGGGGTCGGGGCGTGAGCCCCGGGACGGGGTGGAGGGGGTTACTCGCCCGGCCAGTTCGGCTTGCGCTTTTCGTTGAACGCCGCCACACCCTCCGCCCGGTCCCCCGAAAAGGCCACCGTCCGCCACGCCGCGTCCTCGACCTCCAGCCCGGCCCGCAGGTCCAGCCCGTGCCCGAGCCGCAGCGCCCGCTTGGCCGCCCGCAGCCCCACCGGCGAGTTCGCCGCCATGGCGGCCGCGAGGGCGAGCGCCCGCTCGCGGTCCGTGCCGGCCGGCACCAGCTCGTCGACCAGGCCGAGCGCAGCCGCCTCGGCCGCCTCCACCCGCCGGGCCGTGAAGATCAGTTCGGCGGCCCGGGCCGCCCCGATCCGGCGCGGCAGGAGCTGCGTACCGCCGCCGCCCGGGATGACGCCCACGGACACCTCGGGCAGCCCGACCAGCGCCGTCTCGTCGGCCACGATCACGTCGCAGGACAGCGCCAGCTCGAAGCCGCCGCCGAGGGCGAAGCCGTGCACGGCCGCGATGGTCGGCATGGGCAGCTCCAGCACGCCCGTGTAGGCCCCGCGCGTGGTGGGCCGCTGCCGCCGCAGGTCGGCGTCCGTGAAGGAGTTCCGCTCCTTGAGGTCCGCCCCCACGCAGAACGCCCGCTCGTGCGTGGAGGTCAGCACCACCACCCGCACGGTCGGGTCCGCCGCCAGCGCGTCGCAGGCGGCGGCCAGCGAGCGGGCCATCTCGGTGGACACGGCGTTCATCGCCTTGGGGCGGTCCATCGCGAGCTCCGCGACGTGCCCGTCGCCCTCCCGCCGTACCGCGACGAACTCTCCGTAGCGCTGCTCAGCCATCCCTCGACCCTCCCGGTTAACGCTCGTTATCGTCAACCGGGGATCTTAGGGGCCCTCCGCGTGAGCAGCCAGGGCTCCACGACCCCGAGTCCGCGCACCGGCCGCTGCCACATCGGCTGGAGCGCGAAGCGGTAGCCCGCCCCCTCCTCCGCCGCGGCCGACTTCTCCGAGACCGGGGCGTCCCCGGTGCGGCCCAGCTCCTCGGCCAGTGCCCCGTCCACCAGCACGGCGTTCTTCGGCGCTATGGAGGTCAGCCGGCTGGCCAGGTTCACCGTGGTCCCGAAGACGTCCCCCATGCGCGTGGTGACCGTGCCGAAGGCGATCCCGACCCGCAGTTCGGGCATCGACTCGTCGCTCTCCATGGTCTCGATGAGCCGCAGGGCGATCTCGGCCGCGGTGCCCGCGTCGTCGGCCGCGTACAGCACCTCGTCGCCGAGGGTCTTGATGAGCCGGCCCCCGTGCGCGGCGACCAGGTCCGCCGCCGTGGTCTCGAAGGTCTCGACGAGCTCGCCGAGCTCCTCCTCCTCCAGCCGCCGGGTGAGCCGGGTGAAGCCGACGAGGTCCGCGAAGCCGACCGCGAGCCGCCGGTCCACCATCTCCTCGTCGTCGGCGGCCTGCACGACCCGGCCGGTGGCGGCGGCCAGCTGCCGGCGCCAGACGTAGACGAGGAACTCCTCCAGTTCCGGCAGCAGCAGCTCGACCAGCGGGTACGTGACCTCGGTGCGGGTCATTCCCGGCTCCGGGGGCTCGGTCAGCCCCTCCAGGAAGGAGTCGATCTGCCATTCCGCGAGCCGGGCGGTGGTCTGCCCGGTGGAACGGGCCACCTGCACCGCCATCGGCTCGCTGAGCAGCCCCGCCTCGACGAGGCCGGCGAGCCGCCGCAGGGCCAGTACGTCGGCCTCGGTCAGGGCCCGGGCCTGCCCGATGTCCGCGAAGCCCATGGCCCGCCAGAAGCGGGAGGCGAGCTCCATCGAGACCCCGGCGCTGCGGGCGGCCTGGAAGGGGGTGTACCGGCGCTCGGCGCCGAGGATCAGCTGCTCCAGGCGGATGGCCAGGGGGTCGGCTGTCGGTTCGGCCGTGTGGTCGACCTCGTGGAGCGGGGTGTGCTGGTCACGCCCGATCGGCGTGCCTGGGGCGGCGGGGCCGGTGGCTCCGGGTGCGCCGGAACCAGCGTCGTCGACGGTCAAGGGCCGCCTCCTGTCCATTCCGCGCGCACTGCCCTGCCGAACCAGGTGATCACCGAGAGGACCGGCGATCGCCTAAACCATACGGCAGGTGTGCCGTAGCTCACTCCCCACCGGCCGTACCTTCCCGCCGCCCACGCCTTCCACCGGCCACGGCCACCCGCCGACCACCCCGCCCCGGACCCCCGCCCCCGGGCCCGGGCCCGGCTACTGCCCCGCCCGCAGGTGGACCACGTCGCCCGCGCCGACCGCCTCCCGCTCCCCCTCCGCCGTACGGATCACCAGCCGGCCGTCCGCGTCCACCGCCTCGGCGGTGCCGGTCAGCTCCCGGCCGCCCGGCAGCTCGGCCCGTACGTGCCTTCCCAGCGTCGCGCAGCCGGCCGCGTACGTCTCCTGCAGGCCGCTGGCCGCCGGGTCGCCGCCGGCCTCGGTCCAGCGCCGGTACCAGTGCTCCAGGGCGCGCAGGACGGCCTTCAGCAGGGAGTCGCGGTCGGTGACGGCCGCCTTGGCGAGGAGCAGGGAGCCGGCGGCGGGCACCGGGAGCTCCTCCTCGCCGAGCGTGACGTTGAGCCCGATGCCGATGACCACCCCCCCGGCCTCGCCGCCGGCCCGCTCGGCGAGGATGCCGCCGGTCTTGCGCTCGTGGCCGTCGATGGTGACGAGCAGGTCGTTGGGCCACTTCAGGGCGGTGTCCACCCCGGCGGCACGGGAGACGGCGTCCGAGGCGGCCACTCCGGCGAGCAGGGTGAGCCAGCCCCACCGCTCGGCCGGGACCTGCGCCGGGTCCGGCTTGAGGAGCACGGAGAAGAACAGGCCGGAGCGGGCGGGCGCCGACCAGGTGCGGTCGAGCCGGCCGCGGCCCCGGGTCTGCTCCTCGGCGACGAGCACGGCCCCCTCGGGGAGTTCCGCGGCGCGGGCGGCCAGGTCGCTGTTGGTGGAGCCGGTGCTTTCGACCAGTTCCACGGAGGTCCACAGGCTGCCGGGGGTCACCAGGGAGCGCTGCAGGGAGGCGGGGCTGAGGGGCGGCCGGTCGAGGCTGGACCAGCGGCCGGACGATGCGGGCGTTGAAGCATCCGAAGGCGTCATGCAAGCCAGATTAGGTGTGGGGAACGCCGCACTGCCGAGCGCCATGCGCGCCGATACGCTACGTGCCAGTAGCCATCCGCAGTCATAAGGTTGACCAGGCAGGGAGCCGCGACCCCGATGTCACAACCCTCAGAGTCGTCGCAGGCGACGCAGATCGACATCCACACCACCGCGGGAAAGATCGCCGACCTCAGGCGCCGCATCGACGAGGCGGTCCACGCGGGGTCCGAGCGGGCCGTGGAGAAGCAGCACGCCAAGGGGAAGTTGACGGCCCGTGAGCGGATCGCCCTGCTCCTGGACGAGGGCTCGTTCGTCGAGCTGGACGAGTTCGCCCGGCACCGCTCCACCGACTTCGGCATGGAGCAGAACCGCCCGTACGGCGACGGGGTCGTGACCGGCTACGGAACCGTGGACGGCCGTCCGGTCGCCGTGTTCTCCCAGGACTTCACCGTGCTCGGCGGGTCGCTGGGCGAGGTCTTCGGCCAGAAGATCATGAAGGTGATGGACTTCGCGCTGAAGACCGGCTGCCCGGTCATCGGCATCAACGACTCCGGCGGCGCCCGCATCCAGGAGGGCGTCATGGCCCTCGGCATGTACGGGGAGATCTTCCGCCGCAACACCCACGCCTCGGGCGTGATCCCGCAGATCTCGCTGGTCGTCGGCCCGTGCGCGGGCGGTGCGGTGTACTCCCCCGCCATCACCGACTTCACCGTGATGGTCGACCAGACCTCGCACATGTTCATCACCGGTCCGGACGTCATTAAGACGGTCACCGGCGAGGACGTGGGCTTCGAGGAGCTCGGCGGCGCCCGCACCCACAACTCCACCTCGGGTGTGGCCCACCACCTCGCCGGGGACGAGAAGGACGCGATCGAGTACGTCAAGTCGCTGCTCTCGTACCTGCCTTCGAACAACCTCTCGGAGCCGCCGGCCTTCCCGGAGGAGGCGGACCTGGAGACCTCGGACTCCGACCTGGAGCTGGACGTCCTCATCCCGGACAGCGCCAACCAGCCGTACGACATGCACACCGTCATCGAGCACGTGCTGGACGACGGGGAGTTCCTGGAGACCCAGTCCCTGTTCGCGCCGAACATCCTGACGGGCTTCGGGCGGGTCGAGGGCCACCCGGTGGGCGTGGTCGCCAACCAGCCGATGCAGTTCGCCGGCTGCCTGGACATCGACGCCTCCGAGAAGGCCGCGCGCTTCGTGCGCACGTGCGACGCGTTCAACGTGCCGGTGCTGACCTTCGTGGACGTCCCGGGCTTCCTGCCGGGCACGGACCAGGAGTACAACGGAATCATCCGGCGCGGCGCCAAGCTGATCTACGCCTACGCCGAGGCCACCGTCCCGCTCATCACCGTCATCACCCGCAAGGCCTTCGGCGGCGCGTACGACGTCATGGGCTCCAAGCACCTCGGCGCGGACCTCAACCTGGCCTGGCCCACCGCCCAGATCGCGGTCATGGGCGCCCAGGGCGCGGTGAACATCCTGCACCGCCGCACCATCGCCGCGGCGGAGGATCAGGAGGCCACCCGCGCCGAGCTGATCGCCGACTACGAGGACACCCTGCTCAACCCGTACGTCGCGGCGGAGCGCGGATACGTCGACGCGGTGGTCCTGCCGTCCGACACCCGTGCGCACATCGTCAAGGGGCTGCGCCAGCTGCGCACCAAGCGGGAGTCGCTGCCCCCGAAGAAGCACGGCAACATCCCGCTCTGACCCCGGGCGCGGGCCCAGCACAGGAAGGGGCACAACCATGATCAAGGTCGTCAAGGGGAACCCGACCCCCGAGGAGCTGGCCGCCGCACTGGCGGTGGTCCAAGCCCGCGCCGCCGCCCTCGCCGCGGCGGCGCCGGGCGCGGGACCCGCCGTCCCCGAGGGCTGGTCGGACCCCGCCCGGGTGGCCCGGCGCCGGCTCCCGCAGCCGGGACCGCGGTCCTGGGGGCGCACGTACTGGCCCTCCTGAGGGGCACCTCGGGGGCCCGCCCCCGGTGATCCGGGTGAAGCACCTGCGGCGCCTGAGTACCCGTACTCAGGCGCCGCCGGCGTGCGCGGACGAGGATGCGGTACATGCTCTGGTCCGATCCCAAGAACGAGCCGCCGCGGGACATGCGCGAAGCCCAGGCGATGATCCGCCGGATGACCGTGGTCCTCGTGATCGCGATGATCGTGGTCGTGTACGTCCTCGGCATCTGAGGCACCTGAGGCACCTGGGGCCTCCGAGGCGACCGGGACCCGGCGCCGGTACGGGCCTCGCGGTACGGGCCCGGCGCGGGGGGCGCCCGCCGCGGCCCCCGGCCGGACTCCTACGATGGGCCGCATGACTGACCAGCCTTCGCCGCGTCCCGTGGTCCTCGCCTCCGCCTCCCCCGCCCGGCTCAACCTGCTGCGGCAGGCCGGCCTCGCCCCGCACGTGATCGTCAGCGGGGTGGACGAGGACGCCCTGAGCGCCGACACCCCGGCCGAGCTGGCCCTCGTCCTCGCCGAGGCCAAGGCCGCCGTGGTGGCGGGACAGGAGGCCGCCTCGGGCTCCCTGGTGATCGGCTGCGACTCCGTACTGGAACTGGACGGCGAGGCCCTCGGCAAGCCCGCGGACCCCGCGGAGGCCACCGCCCGCTGGCAGTCGATGCGCGGCCGGGCCGGGGTGCTGCGCACCGGGCACTGCGTGATCGACACCGTGTCCGGGCGGCAGGTGTCGGCGACCGCGTCCACCACGGTCCGCTTCGGCACCCCCTCGGACGCGGAGGTCGCCGCCTACGTGGCGAGCGGCGAACCGCTGCACGTGGCGGGCGCGTTCACCCTGGACGGCCTCTCGGCCCCGTTCATCGAGGGCATCGACGGGGACCACGGCAACGTCATCGGCATCTCGCTGCCGCTGCTGCGCTCGCTCCTCGGCGAACTGGACATCTCCATCACGGAGTTGTGGGCCTGATCCCACGGCGCCCGGCGGCCGGCCGGGCGGTGGCGGCCGGGCGGTGCCTGCCGGTCAGGCGGTGGCGGGCGGCGGCAGCCGGTCCGCCACCGGCCCCTCCTCCGGCCCGGCGGGAGCGCCGCTCCCCGGCACCCCGTCGGGCCCGGTGCGCCGCCCGTAGAGCGTCAGGGCGAGTACGTCGAGCAGGAGCACCAGGACCATGAAGCCGAAGCCGTGCCAGCCGACCAGCCCCACGGCCACCGCGCCCAGCACGGCGTGGGTGACGGCGCACGTGATCAGCAGGATCCGCGCGAAGCGGCCCGGGGCGCGGTCCCGCAGCGCGGCCGCCAGCAGGGCGAGGCCGCAGCACAGCAGGTAGCCGCCCATCGCGGCGCCCATCACGTACGTGCCGGCGACCATCACGTCGGCGTCCACCTCGGCTATGGACATGGACTGCCGGTCGGCCACGGTGGCGAGCACGTGGTTGACGAGGACGAAGCCGACGGCTTCGGCGAAGAGCAACAGCGCGGCCAGTCCGGCCACGAGTCTGCGCGCCACAACGCCCCCATCCCCGCCCGAAGCACGTACGAAGTGTGTTCGACCCCCGGAGGCTACTAACGAGTAAACGCGGGGACAAGAGATGTGCACGCCTTGGTTGCGCGGCCTGCGGAACGGCAAAGAATCATTCGCCCATTCGTAGGGACTCCACAAAGAATCGGCCCGGGCCGGCGCGCGCGCGGACAGAGACCTTGGCCACAGCGCGGGGTTACTGTGCAGTCGGGGAATCCCCTGGTCCACGGCGTCACAAGGGTTTTCGGCAGGGGGGCAGCGCGCGCATCACGCTCTGTGTGGGCAAGGTCACCTCTGGGGACGGGTCGAAAGGCCGTGTCGGCTGTCCCTAAACTCAGCTTGTTTCAAGGAGGGAGCCATCGTGCGCAAGGTGCTCATCGCCAACCGAGGCGAAATTGCTGTCCGTGTTGCGCGGGCCTGCCGGGATGCGGGGATCGCGAGCGTTGCCGTTTACGCGGATCCGGACCGGGATGCTCTGCATGTCCGTGCGGCCGATGAAGC
>NZ_JBVIDV010000011.1:92729-240168 GCF_055572195.1 Streptomyces sp. NPDC030809 | reverse complement strand
CCCGCCACCAGCCTCGCCTGGGGCCTCTGGCACGAACGCAGCACCATGACCGGCAACCTCACCCCCACCGACCTCCACCGCATGAACCGACACGGGGTGACGGGTCTGGCCACGGACGAGGGCCTGGCGCTGTTCGACGCCGCCTGCGCGAGCGGCGAGGCGCACCTGCTGCCGATGAAGCTCGACGTGGCGGCCATGGGCCGCTCCCTCGGCGGGGAGCCGGTGCCGGCGCTGCTGCGCGGCCTGGTCCGCAGCCCGGGCCGCCGGACCGCGGCACGTGAGCAGGCCGCACCCCAAGGCGGCTCCCTCGCCGAGCAGTTGGCCGCGCTGGAGCCGGCGGCGCGTACGGAGTCCGTACTCGGCCTGGTGCGCGAGCACACGGCGGGGATCCTCGGGTACGCGGGGGCCGCCGGCGTGGACGCCGACCGCACCTTCAAGGACCTGGGCTTCGACTCGCTGACGGGCATCGAGCTGCGCAACCGGCTGAACGCGGCCACCGGCCTGCGCCTACCCTCGACGCTGGTCTTCGACCACCCGAGCCCGGCGGAGCTGGCGCGGTTCGTCGTCACCGAGGCGCTGGGCGCGGAAGCGGATGCCGGGGCCGATGCCGAGGCCTCCCGGGCAGCCGGGCAGGCGGCCGGGCGCGCCGTCCGGTCCGGCGCGGGCACCGATGAGGACCCGATCGCCGTCGTGGCCATGGCCTGCCGCTACCCGGGCGGGGTCCGCTCCCCCGAGGACCTGTGGCGGCTGGTGGACGCGGGCGAGGACGCGGTCTCCGGTTTCCCGGCGGACCGCGGCTGGGACGCGGAGGCCCTGTACCACCCGGACCCGGACCACCCCGGCACCACGTACTCGGTGGAGGGCGGATTCCTTTACGACGCGGGCGAGTTCGACGCGGCGTTCTTCGGGATCTCCCCGCGCGAGGCCCTGGCCATGGACCCGCAGCAGCGACTGCTGCTGGAGACCTCCTGGGAGGCCTTCGAACGCGCCGGCATCGACCCCCGCACCCTGCGCGGCAGCCGCACGGGCGTCTTCGCCGGAGTCATGTACCACGACTACGGCACCCAGGTCGGGGAGGTGCCCGAGGGGTTGGAGGCCTTCCTCGGCGGCGGCAGCGCCGGCAGCATCGCGTCCGGCCGGGTCGCGTACACGCTGGGGCTGGAGGGCCCGGCGATCACGGTGGACACCGCCTGCTCCTCCTCGCTCGTCTCCCTGCACCTGGCGGCCCAGTCCCTGCGCGACGGCGAGTGCTCCCTCGCGCTCGCCGGCGGGGTGACCGTGATGAGCACCCCGGACACCTTCATCGGGTTCAGCCGGCAGCGGGGCCTGGCCTCGGACGGGCGGTGCAAGGCGTTCGCCGAGGCCGCGGACGGCACCGGCTGGGGCGAGGGCGCCGGCATGGTGGTGCTGGAGCGGTTGTCGGACGCGCGGCGCAACGGCCACCCCGTGCTCGCCGTGCTGCGGGGCAGCGCGGTCAACCAGGACGGGGCGAGCAACGGCCTGACGGCCCCCAACGGCCCGGCCCAGCAGCGGGTGATCCGCCAGGCCCTCGACCGGGCCGGGCTGACCGGTGCGGACGTGGACGTGGTCGAGGGCCACGGCACGGGCACCAGGCTGGGCGATCCGATCGAGGCGCAGGCCCTGCTGGCCACCTACGGCAGTGCGCGCACCGGCGGGCACCCGCTGTTCCTCGGCTCGTTGAAGTCGAACATCGGGCACACCCAGGCCGCCGCGGGCGTCGGCGGGGTCATCAAGATGGTCATGGCCATGCGCCACGGCACCCTCCCCCGCACCCTCCACGTGGACGCCCCCTCCAGCCACGTGGACTGGGACTCCGGCGCCGTGTCCCTGCTGCTCGACCGGACCGAGTGGCCGGAGACGGGCCGCCCGCGGCGGGCCGCCGTGTCCTCGTTCGGCATCAGCGGGACCAACGCCCACGTCATCCTGGAGCAGGCCGGTGCCGAGGCGCCGCCGCGGGCGGACGTGCCGCCGCAGGAGGACGTGCCGGCGGACCGCGGGCCGGCCCTCGCGCTGCCGTGGGTGCTGTCCGGGAAGACGCCGGAGGCACTGCGCGGCCAGGCGGCCCGGCTGCGCGAGCTCGTACGGGAGCAGCCCGGGCTCGACCCCGCGGACGTGGGGTTCTCGCTGGCCACGACCCGGTCCGCGTTCGAGCACCGGGCGGCCCTCGTGGCCGGCGACCCGGCGGCCCGGCTCGCGGGGCTGGAGGCGCTGGCCCGCGGGGAGCAGGTCCCGGCGCTCGTGCAGGGCGCCGCCGGGGCGGGCGGCGGGCTCGCCTTCCTGTTCTCCGGGCAGGGCACCCAGCGGCCCGGCATGTGCCGGGAGCTGTACGCCTCCTCCGAGGTGTTCGCCGCGGCCTTCGACGCCGTCTGCGCGGAGTTCGGCCGGCACCTCGAACGGCCCCTGGCCGAGGTGGTGTTCGCCGGTGCGGACACCGAGGAGGCGGCGCTGCTCGGACGTACCGAGTACGCCCAGCCGGCGCTGTTCGCGGTGGAGGTGGCGCTGTTCCGGCTGCTGGAGGCGTGGGGGCTGCGCCCGGACCTGCTGGCCGGGCACTCGATCGGCGAACTCGCCGCCGCGCACGTCGCCGGGGTCTTCGACCTGCCCGACGCGGCCCGGCTGGTCGCCGCCCGCGGCCGGCTCATGCAGGCGCTGCCCGAGGGCGGGGCGATGGCCTCGCTCCAGGCGGCGGAGGAAGAGGTGCTGCCGCTCCTGGCGGGGCGGGCGGACGAGATCGGGGTGGCCGCGGTGAACGGGCCGGCGGCGGTGGTCGTGTCGGGTCGCGCCGCGGCGGTCGACGAGGTCGCCGCGCACTTCGCCGGGCTGGGCCGCAAGACCAGGCGGCTGCGGGTGGGGCACGCCTTCCACTCCCCGCTGATGGATCCCGCGCTGGGCGAGTTCGAGGCGGTGGCCCGCGAGGTGTCGTACCACCCGCCGCGCATCCCGGTCGTCTCCGACGTGACGGGGCGGACCGCTCCGGACGGGCTGCTGGCCGACCCCGGCTACTGGGTGCGGCACGCCCGGGAGGCGGTGCGGTTCGCCGACCAGCTGGCCCATCTGGACGGGGCGGGGGTGACCGCGTACGTGGAGGTCGGCCCGGACGGGGTGCTGGCGGCGATGGCCCGGGAGTGCCTCGGCCGCGGCCGGGCCCTGGTGGTGCCCCTCCAGCGGCGGGACCGTGCCGACGGTGCGGCGCTCGCCACGGCACTGGCCGAACTGCACGTCCGCGGGTTCTCCCCGGACTGGCGGGCCGTGTTCGCCGGCTCCGGCGCCCGCCGGGTGGGGCTGCCGACGTACGCGTTCCAGCGCAAGGCGTACTGGCTGCCCTCCGCCCCGGCCGCCGGGAACGCGCTGGAACGGCGGTTCTGGCAGGCCGTCGGCGAGAAGGACACGGACGCCCTCGCCGCGCTGCTCGACGTGGATTCCGCGGGCGAGCAGGAGGCGCTGGGTGCGGTGCTGGCCCTGCTGTCGGGCTGGGACCGCGGCCGCGTCCGCGCCGCGGACCTGCCGGAGGCCCCGTCGGGCGCCGGGGGCGCGGCGGACGGTGCCGGGCGGCTGCCCGGTTCCGCGGCGGAGCTCGCGCAGGCCCTGGCCCCGCTGTCCGGTGCGGAGCGGGCGGCGCTGCTGCTCGACGTGGTGCTGTCGGCCGCGGCCGCCGTACTGGGCCACGAGGACCCGCACGCCCTGCGGGCCGAGGACGACTTCCTCGACGTCGGCTTCGCCTCGCTGACCGCCGTGGAGCTGAGCGGCCGGCTCGCGGAGGCCACCGGCGTCGAGCTCGCGCCGACGCTGGTCTACGACCACCCCACGCCGGCCGTGCTGGCCGCGCACCTGGACGAGGAGATGCGGAGGAGCGCCTCATGAACACACTGACCCAGAGCCCCTGGATACGCCGGTACCAGCCGGCCCCGCCCGGCGCCGTCACGCTGGTGTGCTTCCCGCACGCCGGCGGTTCGGCCACGGCCTACCACGCGCTGGCCCGGGAGCTGGCCGGACGGCTCGACGTGGTGGCCGTCCAGTACCCGGGCCGTCAGGACCGGCACCGCGAGCGGCCCTTCGAGGACCTGCGCGAGCTGGCCCACGCCGCCTTCGAGGCGGTCACCGAGTCCCTCGGCACCGATCGGCCGCTCGCCCTGTTCGGGCACAGCATGGGCGCGTCCGTGGCCTTCGAGGTGGCCCGGCGGCTGGAGCTGAAGGCGGGGGTCTCGCCGGCGGCCCTGTTCGTGTCGGGGCGGCGGGCGCCGTCCCGGCACCGCACCGAGGACGTCCACCTGAGGGGCGACGCGGCGCTGCTGGGCGAGATCCGCGCCCTGGACGGCACCTCGCAGCGGGCCCTGGAGGACGAGGAGATCGTCCGGATGTTCCTGCCCTCCCTGCGGGCCGACTACCGGGCCATCGAGACCTACCGGCCGGCGGACGGCGCGATGGTCGGCTGCCCCGTGGTCGCGCTCACCGGGGACGCCGACCCGAAGACGACTCCGGACGAGGCCCGGGCCTGGCAGGAGCACACCACCGGCCCCTTCGACCTGCAGGTGTTCGGCGGCGGCCACTTCTACCTGTCGGACGAGACCGAGGCGGTGGCGCGGCTGGTTTCCGGGCGGCTGGCGGGGCTGCGGTGAGCGCCGTCGGCACCCCGCGGGCGGGCCGTCCGGCCAGGGGTGGCAGGGGTCGGCTAGGGGTTATCGCTGCGGGGAGGCGCGGTTAGCGTGACCGCGAATTCACCGCATTCCGAAGTACGCGAACGACGTGAACAGCATGGGGGAATCCGAGTCATGGCAGCTCCGCAGGCGTGGCGGGTCCTGAGCGAGGGAACGGCACGCGAGCTCGTGCTCGCCGTGGATTTCGACGCCACGGGCCGCGCAGAGGGACGTTTCACCGATCTGGCGAAGGGACTGGGCGACACGCCCTTCGCGATCTGGGAGACCGTTCCCCGGGAGGCCGTCCCCGCGACCGGTGACGGCGTGGACGGACGGCAGGACGGGCCGGGGGACGGCGGTCAGGTCGAACGGTGGCTGGCGGAGGTCCGGGCCGACGGCCGGCCGGTCCGTGCGGTCCTCGGCTTCTGCGTCGGCGCCGTGTACGCGGGCGAGGTCGCCCGGCGCGTGGCCGCCGGGCAGGACCGGGCCCCGGCAGTGGTGCTCTTCGACCCCGAGCAGTCCTCGCCCCTGACCCTCTACTCGCAGTTCCACAAGGTCGTGGACGCGATGGCCGCGCTCCTCGGGCCTGAGGAGACCGCCCGCGCGGCGGAGTCCGCCCGGGACGCCCTCCAGCGGCACACGTCGATGGCCGCGTTCGGGGCGGAGCTGCTCGACGTGTACCGGCGCGCCGCCAGGCCCGCCTTCGAACGCCTGGAGCTGGACGACCGGCGCACGGAGGAGATCACCGCGGTGTTCGCCTCGTTCGTGGACTACCTGGTCGCGGCGGCCGGCATCGATCCGCTCCCGGTGTGGCGCGAGGCCGTGGTGCTGACCTCCTCCTCGCCGACGAGCGGGCTGAACGGGTCCCGGGCCGCCGGCCCCGACGGGGACCTCACCGTCGGCCGGGAGCTCCGCGTCGACGTCCCGCACGTGGACCTGCTGCGCGATCCCGGTGTCATCGACACGGTCGCCGGGCTCCTCGGCACCGGTCCGCGCGCCTGAGCGCGGGCACCGCAGGCGGAACTCCCCCGCAACTACGGAACGGTTGGAATGCGAGAAGCAACGGAACTCCGGTCCTTCCCGGCCGACACCAAGGAGCAGGCCCTCTGGCTCCTCGACGAGCTCGTCCCCGTCAAGGGGGTCAACAACCTGTCCGTCTCCCTCCAGGCGGACGGGCAGCTGGCGGCCCCCGCGGTCCGGGCCACCCTGGACCTGCTGCTGCGCCGGCACGAGGCCCTGCGCACCGTCTTCCGGTACGGCGACGGTGCGCTCACCAAGGAGGTGCTGTCCCCCGAGGCCCTCGCGGTCGAGGTGGCGGAGCTGCACGCGGATCCCGGTGAACTCGCAGCGGTCGTGGGGGCGTTCATCGCCCGGCCGTTCGAGATCGACGGCCGGCCGCTGCTGCGCGCGGCGCTCGTGCGGTGTGCGGAGGGGGACGCGTTCTGCCTGGCCGTCCACCACCTCGTCTTCGACACCGTCTCCGGGGCGGTGCTGCTGGAGGAGTTCACCGCCGGGTACACGGCGCTGGCCGCGGGCGCCGCACCGCCCGCCGAACTCCTCGTGGAGCAGCCCCGTTACGTGGAGCCCGCGCCGAGTCCGGCGGGCCTGGAGTACTGGCGCGGGCACCTGGCCGGCGCCGACCCCGCGGCCCTGGGGCTGTGGTGCGGCAGCGAGGACCTCCCCGAGCCCACGCTGACCGGCGGGCAGGTCACGGCCGATCTGTCCGCCGGGGCGCTGGCGGTGGTCCGCGCGCTGCAGAAGGAGCTCCGCGCCCCGGAGGCCGTGGTGCTGCTGGCCGCGTACTGCCTGCTGCTGGCCCGGCACGGCGCCGGTCCCGACCTGGTCGTGGGCACTCCCGTGAACGTCCGCGGGCGGGGGGCGCCCCGGGCCGTGGGCTACCACGTGAACACCCTGCCGCTGCGGATACCCGTGGACCTGGGGGCCGGTTTCCGGGAGCTGGTGCGGACGGCCCGCGACGCGTTCTTCGGGGCGGTGGCGCACGCCGACGTGCCGGTGGACATCCTGCTGCCGGAGCTGCGGCGGGACGGCGGGGCCTCCTGGCGCAACACGGTCTTCCGGCACCTGTTCAACTACGTGCCGGACGACGGCCGCACCTCGTTCCCGCTCGCGGGGACCACGGCCCGGCGGCTGCCGGTGGAGAACGGCTTCAGCAAGTTCGACCTGGAGTTCTTCTTCCTGTCCTCGGCGGACCGGGTGAGCGTGCGGGCCGCGTACTACACGGAGGTCCTGGACCGCTCGGACGTGGCCGCCCTGGTCGAGCGCTTCGAGACGCTGCTGCTGGCGGCGGCCGAGGGGCCGGACCGGCCGGTGGGCGAACTGCCGGTGGCGGGCGGCACGGACCGGGCGGTCCTGGCCGCGGCCAACGACACCGCCCGCCCGGTGGCCCCGGCCACCGTGCTCGCCGCGGTCCGGGAGCGGGCGGCGAGCACCCCGTCCGCGGTGGCCGTCGAGGACGGCGGCCGCCGCACCACGTACGCGGGGCTCTGGCGGGCTGCCGAGCGCACCCGGGACGTGCTGGCGGGCGCCGGCATCGCGGCGGGCGACATCGTGGCCCTGGCCGCGCCCCGGGGGCCGGAGCTCGCTGCGGCGGCGCTCGGCGTGTGGCTGGCGGGCGCGGTGTACCTGCCGGTGGATCCCGAGCACCCCGCCCAGCGCCTGGCGTACGTGCTGGAGGACTCGGGCGCCGGGGCGGTGCTCGCGGCCCCGGGCGTGGCACTGCCCGAGGGCGTCACGGCGCGCGTGCTCGCCCTGGAGCCGCTCGCGGAAGACCCGGAGGGCTCCGCGGCAGGCCCGGCGGAGAGCGCCGCGGGCCCCGACCCCGACTCCGGCTCCCCCGCCTACCTGATCTACACCTCCGGCTCGACGGGCAAGCCCAAGGGCACCCTGGTGGGCCACGGGGCCCTCGCGAACGTGGTGCAGCACTTCGCCGAGGAGCTGAAGGCCGGCCCGGACGACGCGGTGCTGTGGCTGACCACCTTCGCCTTCGACATCTCCGCCCTGGAGCTGTTCCTCCCGCTGGCCGTCGGCGGGCGGATCGTCGTGGCCTCCGACGAGGCGCGTACGGACGGCCGGGCCCTGCTGGCCCAGGTGGCGGCGCAGGACGTGGGCATCGTCCAGGCCACCCCCACGACCTGGCGGTTCGTGGCCGACGCGGCCGGCGAGGGGCAGCTCGCGGGCCGCCGGCTGGTCTGCGGCGGGGAGCCGCTGCCCCCGGCGCTCGCGCGCTCCCTCGCCGCCACCGGCGGCCGGGTGCTCAACGTGTACGGGCCCTCCGAGACGACCATCTGGTCCACTTCGGGCCCCGTGGAGCGGGACGTGACCCGGGTGGACGTGGGCCGGCCGATCGCCAACACCCGCGTGTTCGTGGTCGATCCGGACGGCCGCGAGCTGCCCCTCGGGGTGCAGGGCGAGCTGTGCATCGCCGGGGCGGGGGTGGCCCTCGGCTACCACGGGCGCCCGGAGCTGACCGCGGAGCGCTTCGGGGAGCACCCCGAGTACGGGCGGCACTACCGCACCGGGGACGCGGCCCGGATCCGGCCGGACGGCAGCGTGGAGCTGATGGGCCGCACCGACCGGCAGATCAAGTTGCGCGGCCACCGGATCGAACTGGGCGAGGTCGAGGCGGTGCTGCTGGAGCAGCCGGGCGTACGGAGCGCGGCCGTGGTCGTCTCCGGGGCCGGGGGCCCCGATGCCGCGCTGGTGGCCTTCGTCGTGGCCGCGGACGGGTTCGACGCCGCCGCCCTGACGGCCCGTGCCAAGGCCCTGCTGCCCTCCGCCGCCGTACCCCGGGAGACCGTCGTGCTCGCCTCGCTGCCGACCACCGCCAACGAGAAGACGGACCACCTCGCGCTGGGCCGGCTCGCCGAGGAGCGCCGGGCCGAACGCGCGGCCGCGGCCCGGGAGGCGGCCGGCGCCGCGGAGGGGGCCGGGCCGGCCGACGCCACGGGCACCGCGCAGCGCCTGCTGGGCCTGTGGCGGGGCACGCTCGGCCGCACGGACATCGGCCCGGACGCCAACTTCTTCGACAGCGGCGGCCATTCGCTGCTGGGCGCCCAGCTCGTACAGCGCATCGAGGAGGCGCTGGGGGTCCGGGTGCCCCTCACCGACCTGTTCGCCCATCCCACACCGCTCGCCATGGCCGAGCACCTCGATCCGGACCGCGCCGCACCGCCGGCGCCGGGAGCCTGAGAAAGACATGGAGACCGTGAACCAGCACCGCGACACCCTTCCGTCCCCGGCGGGCGCGCCGCCTGCCGGGCGCATCCTGTGGCAGGACACCTTCGAGGGCCCGGCCGGGGCCCCGCCCGACCCGGAGCGCTGGCGGACCGTCGCCGGCCAGCCGTTCGGCGCCGGCATCGAGTTCCACCGGGAGGACCCCGGGCACGTGAGCCTCGACGGCTCCGGCCGGCTGCGGATCACCGCCACGCACGAGGAGGGCGAGTACCGGGCCGCGTGGATCGAGACCGTGCGGGAGGACTTCCTGCCGCCGGCCGGCGGGGCGCTGCGCATCGACGCCCGGGTGCGGACCGCGGCGGGCCCGGGTCTGGACTGCGCGCTGTGGGCGTGGGGCACCCAGCTGCGGCACCGCGGGGACGAGGACCCGGTGAAGGCCTGGTACCGGGCCGGGGAGATCGACGTCTTCGAGGCGCTGGGCTCCGAGCCGGACTCGGTCTGGGGCGCCGTGCACTCCCCCGAATGCCACCAGATCCCCTCGCTGGGCATGGGGGCCCGCACCACGACCGGGGACGGCAGCCCGCTGAGCGACGGGTTCCACACGTACTCGGTGCGGTGGCGGCGCGACCCCGGCGAGATCACCTGGTACCTCGACGGGCGCGAGTACCTGCGGCTGACCCCGGAGGACACCACGCCCGAGGGGTGGCTGTTCGACCAGCCGGTGTACCTGTGCCTGGCGATCATCATCGGCAGCCCGGGCGGCCCGGTGCTGCCGGGCGACCCCGACCCGGCCTCGCTGCCCTCGACGCTGCTGGTGGACAGCATCACCGTCTCCGAGGAGTTCCCGGCGTGAACGCGTTGCGCAGCCTGGACCTGGACGGGCTCGTCGACTCCCTGGTCGAGCGGGTGCTGCAGGATCCGACCGGTGCGCTGGGCCCGTCGGTGTACGAGACGGCCCGGCTGGTGGTGCTGGCGCCCTGGCTGGACGGGGATGCGGCCAGGATCCGCTTCCTGGTGGACGGGCAGCGGCCGGACGGGAGTTGGGGCGGTCCGGGCGGCTATGCCCTGGTTCCGACGCTGAGCGCGACGGAGGCCCTGCTCGCGGTGCTGGGCCGGGGCGCGGAGCCGGGTCCGGTGCCGCGGGCGGTGCTGGCCGAGGCGGCGCGGCGGGGCCTGGCGTCCGCGGCCGGGCAGATCGCCGGGACGGCGCACGATCCGGTGCCGCCGACCGTGGTGTTCTTCATGCTGATCCCGGCGCTGGTGGAGGGCGTCAACGCGCGTCTGGCGGTGCTGCCGGAGCCGGGCCGGCCGCTCCCGCTGGGCCTGCCGCACGGGCTGACGGAGGAGGCGCTGCGCGGGCTGCGCGGCGGTGCGTGGCGCAATCCGCTGGCCGGGCACTACCTGGAGATCGTGGGCCCGGCGGCCGTCGGTGCGGCGGAGATGGAGCCGGTGGGCGGGGCGGTCGGCTGTTCCGCCGCGGCGACGGCGGCCTGGCTCGGGCCGCGGCGGCCGGCGGATCCCCTGGACCCGTCCGTGCGCTTCCTGCGGGAGATCCAGGAGCGGGGGGCGGGCACGGTGCCGGCGATGACCTCGGTCGTGTACTACGAGCGGGCGTGGATCGCGGGGAACCTGGCCGGCGCCGGGGTCTCCCCGGAGCGGCTCGCCCCGCTGCTGAAGGAACTCCCCGGGCGGGTCGGGCACTCGGGCGCCCCCACGGCGCCGGGGTTCGCGTACGAGGCGGAGACCACGGCGATCGTGCTGACCGCCCTGGCCCGGCTCGGGGCCCCGCAGGAGCCGGAGTACCTGTGGCAGTACGACGCGGGCAGCCACTTCATGTCCACCATCCCGGAGCACCAGCCGTCCACGACCACGAACGCGCACGTCCTGGAGGCGCTCGGCTGCCATCTGGACGCCGTACGGGACGCGGGCGCGAGCGCCGGCGGGGCCGCTGGGGACACCAGCCGGTACCGGGACGCGGTCGGCCGGATCGCGGCCTGGCTGCGGGACCACCAGCTTCCGGACGGCAGCTGGTCCGACAAGTGGCACGCCTCGCCGTTCTTCGCGACGATGCGCTGCTCCCTGGCGCTGCACCGGTACGCGGGGGCGGAGTCGGGGCCGACGCTGGGCAGGGCCGTCGAGTGGCTGCTGCGGGGTCAGCGGCGGGACGGGTCGTGGGGCCGCTGGGAGGGCACCGCGGAGGAGACCGCGTACGCGGTGCGGACCCTGCTCGACCTCACGGACCCGGCGGCCGGCGGGCAGGACGTGGCGGAGCGGCCCGCGGCGGTCGCGGACGCGGTGGACCGGGGGGTGTCCTTCCTGCTGGCGCACGGGCTGGACGCGGACCGGCACCCGCCGCTGTGGATCGGCAAGGAGCTCTACTCGCCGGGCCACATCGTGCGGGCGGCGGTGCTGGGCGCCCTGTCGGCGGCCCGCCGGGAGCCGTCCGCAAATAACGCAACCCGGCCAGTCTCTTAACTCGGTTCAGTTATGCTGTGACGGAGAACCCGCCGTCCGGCCCTGCCGGACGGCGGCGCACGACCGTCACTGCGGAAAGGTCTCGATCGATGACGTCACACGTCCAGGACAGGGACGGCACCCGGGAGGCCGTCAGCCTCGGCGACGAGCTCGCCACGGAGCGTGCCTACGTCGCGGTGTGCCGTGAGGCGATGACCCGGCAGGTGGAGGACGCGAGCCACCAGGTCATCGCGGGCGAGGACGTTTCGGGCGACGGGGCGAGCGCGGAGGCCCTCGGCCGGTACCTGCGCACCCGCGCCAAGCAGATGGCGGAGGAGCCGGACAGCCCGCTGTTCTTCGGCCGCCTCGACTTCGAGGACTCGGACGCCGCGGGCGACCACCGCCGGCAGCGCTACTACGTCGGCCGCCGCCGGGTCTCCGAGCACCCGGCCGCCCCGCCGCTGGTGATCGACTGGCGCGCGCCCGTCTCCCGTACGTACTACCAGGCCAGCGCACTCGACCCGCGCGGGGTGGCGGTCCGGCGCCGGTTCGGCTGGGCCCCGTGGAGCCACGGCGCCCCGGAGGACCTCACGGGGCTGGAGGACGAACGCCTCGACCACGCCGACCGGGCCGACGCCCTCGACGCGGCGAGCGCCATCGTGGCCGCCGAGATCGAGCGCCCCCGCCTCGGCCCCATGCGCGACATCGTCGCCACCATCCAGCCGGAGCAGGACAACCTGGTCCGCAGCGAACTGGGCGAGTCGGTGTGCGTCCAGGGCGCCCCGGGCAGCGGCAAGACCGCGGTCGGCCTGCACCGCGCCGCCTACCTCCTCTACACCTTCCCCGAGCGGCTCCAGCGCAGCGGTCTGCTGATCATCGGTCCGAACCGCACCTTCCTGCGGTACATCTCGGAGGTGCTGCCCTCGCTCGGCGAGATCGACATCGCGCAGCTCACCGTCGAGGACGTGGTGGCCCGGCACCCGGTCCAGCGCACGGACCCGGAGCACGTGGCCGCGCTGAAGCACGGCGACCGGATGGCCGGGGTGCTGGAGCGGGCCCTCTATGCCCGGGTCCGGTACCCCGAGGAGTCGATCGCGGTCACCGACGGCTCCTACCGCTGGCGGGTGGACTCGTACGAGCTGGGGCAGGTCATCGACGACGTGCGGGCGCAGGGCGTGCCCTACTCGGTCGGGCGGGAGCACGTGCGCACCCGGGTGGTGACGCTGATCCAGCAGCAGGCCGAGCGGCGGGCCGGTCCCAAGAGCGTGACGTGGGCCCGGAAGATCGGCCGCTCGAAGCCGATCGCCGCGTTCCTGGAGGCGGCGTGGCCGGTGGCCCGTCCGGAGGAGGTCGTCGCCTCGCTGCTGAGCGACGCCGAGGTGCTGGCCGAGGCGGCCGAGGACGTGTTCGACGCGGAGGAGCAGGCCGCTCTGCTGTGGGCCAGGCCGCCGCGGTCGGAGAAGAGCGCCCAGTGGTCGGCCGAGGACATGCTGCTGCTCGACGAGGTGGCGGGGTTGATCGAACGACCCGAGGGCTACGGGCACGTGGTCGTGGACGAGGCCCAGGACCTGTCGCCGATGCAGTGCCGGGCCATCGCCCGGCGCAGCGCCTTCGGTTCGATCACGGTGCTGGGCGACCTGGCGCAGGCCACCGCGCCGTGGGCGGCCCGCACCTGGGCGCAGCAGCTGGGGCACCTGGGCAAGACGCAGGCCACGGTGGTGCCGCTGACCACCGGGTTCCGCGTGCCGGCCGCGGTGATGGAGCTGGCCAACCGGCTGGTGACCGCGCTCGACGCGGACGTGCCGCCGGCCCGGTCGCTCCGGCACGACGGGGAGCTGACGGTGCGCGAGGTCGCGGACACCGCGGCCGAGGCCGCGACGGTGGTCCGGGCGGCCCTCGAACGGGAGGGCTCCATCGCCGTGATCGCCGCCGACGGGGAGGTCGCCGGGCTGTCGGCGGCACTGCGCAAGGCGGGCATCGAGACGGCGACCGCCGAGGACGTGGGCACGGCCGCGCGGGTGACGGTGCTGCCCGCGACGGTCGTGAAGGGCCTGGAGTACGACCACGTGGTCGTGGTGGAGCCGGCCGCGATCGTGGAGTCCGAACCGCGCGGGCTGAACCGGCTGTACGTGGTCGTGACCCGGGCGGTGTCCCGGCTCGACGTGCTGCACAACCGTCCGCTGCCGGAGCCGCTCGCCGGCTGACGGCACGGCGGTTCGGGGCGCTCGCGCCGCCCGGGGTGTTCCTCGCCCCGGGCGGCGATTTCTTTTTCTCCCCGACCGCAACCGACTTATTCCCGCACTGTCATGTTGGCCGAATACTCCCTCGAAAACGTCACACTCACGCCAAGTCCCTGTGGTGCTGGTCACGGAATGCTTCCCAGCCCTTCGGAGTTGCACAGGATGGCTTGAAGAGACACCGAAGCTGCAGCCACTGAGGGAGCAAACCCGAAGATGTCCATCGTCGGACGGGACACACAACTCGCCGAACTGAAGGATCTATTGGCTGCGAGTGACCGCGGACAGGGGTCGATCGCCCTGCTCAGCGGGCCCGCAGCCGTTGGCAAGACCACTCTCCTGCACCATTTCGCGCAACGAGCGGCGTCTTCCGGAGCTCTTGTCCTGAGAGCGGCGTGTTCCCGTGAGGAACGGGACAACGCGTGGGGCGTCGTGCACCAGTTGCTCAACCAGGTGAGCCTTCTCGACGAAGCGGCGCGGCAGACAAAGGAGCGCCTGGAAGCCGGAACTCGAAATCCCGGGGCACACCCGTCGGCCACCCCCACGACACCCGACCAGATCACCGAGGAATTCAGCGCGGCGGTTTTGGCACGGGCCGGCGCGCAGCCCGTCGTACTGGCCGTCGACGACCTCCACGAGGCGGATGCCGAATCGCTGAGCTGCCTCGCCTATCTCAACCGCCGCATGTTCGCCTCGCGCGTCCTGGGCGTGTTCACGGATCGTCCGCGGGGCTGTCCCGCCTATTCCGCCGCCCGCGCCGAATTCGCCCGCCAGCCGGGATTCCACCAGCTGCGGGTGGGTCCCCTGACCACCGGGGACGTGGCCCTGCTGCTGGCCGAGCAACTGGGCGGGACCCCCGCGGCCCCGGTCGTGCGGGAGTTCCACGCGGCGAGCGGGGGCAGCCCGCTGCTGGTGCAGGCGCTGATAGAGGACACGCGCACCGCCATGGACTCCGCGGCCCCGGCCTCCGGGGTGGCCGTGCCGCTGCCGGTGGCGGGCGAGGCCTTCGACTCCGCGGTGGTCGACTGCGTGCACCGGATCAGCGCGCCGGCGGCGGACCTGGCCCGCAACCTGGCGGTGCTCGGGCCGGGCGCCCTGCCGGTGGTCCTGGAGGGCGGCGGCGCGAACGGGGCCGGCGCGCTGGTCCGGGAACTGACCCAGGCCGGGCTGCTGACCGGCATGGGCTTCCGGCACCCGAAGGTGCACGCGGTGCTGTGCGCAGAGGTCTCCGACGAGGAGCGCACCGGTCTGCACCGGCGGGCGGCCGTCCTGCTCCACGACAACGGCGCGGACCCGCGCACGGTCGCCGAGCACATCGTGGCGGCCGGTGGCATCCATGAGTCCTGGGCTCCCCCACTGCTCCAGGAAGCCGCGGCGGATGCCCTCGCGGACGACGACTTCCCGACGGCGATGAGCCTGTTCGACCTGGCCCACGCCACCAGCCCGGACGGCCGCATGCGGGCGTCGATCCTGTTCCAGCGCACCGTGTCGGCCTGGCAGGTCGATCCGTCCAAGGCGATGCGCCGGCTCCCGGACCTCAAGGAGGCGCTCAAGGACGGCCACCTCACCGTGGAGTCGGGGGCGATGTCCCTGGTCAAGAACCTGGTCTGGCACGGCTACGTGGACGAGGCGGCGGACGTGCTGCGGCTGGTCGACGAGCAGCTGGCGGCCGGACCGCGCGAGGAGGCCGCGGCCGAGATCCGTACGCTGCGGCTGTGGCTGTCCGTGCTGTGCCCGCCGTTCCACCGGCGGATGTTCGGGGACTCGGCCCCCGATCCCGGCGGGGAGCTCGGGCCCGCGGCGATCGCCGCGCAGCCCCGCTTCCACGCCGCGGCCGCGCTGTCCGCCGTACTGCGCGGCGGGGAGCCGGAGCCGGCCGTGGTGGGTGCCGGGCACATCCTGCAGATCTCCAGTCTGAACCCGACGCTGGAGACCATTCCGCTCGCGCTGATGACGCTGTTCTACGCGGACCGCACCGACCAGGTCGACGCCTGGTCCACCACGCTCCTGGAGGCGGCCCGGGACCGGAACATCCCGACCTGGGACGCGCTGCTGTCCTCCTTCCAGGCCGCCAACCTGGTCCGGCAGGGCCGGCTGCACGAGGCGGAGAAGCGCTGCGACCGCGCCCTCACCCTGATGTCCTCGCGGGGCTGGGGGCTGAGCATCGGCCTGCCGCTGGCGAGTTCGGTGTACGCGCTCACCGCGATGGGCCGGTACGAGGAGGCGCAGGCCCGGCTCAACCAGCCGCTGCCGGAGGCGGTGTTCCAGACGCTCTTCGGGCAGCACTACCTGTATGCGCGCGGCCAGTTCCACCTGGCCACGGGGCGCCTGCAGGCGGCCCTCGGCGACTTCCTGGCCTGCGGGAAGGCCCTGGAGGCCTGGGGGGTGGGGCACACCACGCTGATCCCGTGGCGCACCGGGGTGGCCGAGACCCACCTGCGGCTGGGCCAGCCGGCCCAGGCCGTGCCGTACCTGCGCGAGGAGCTGTCCGCCCACGAGCAGCACCCGCGGATCCACGGGGAGGCGCTGCGCCTGCTGGCCGCGACCACGGCGCCCCGCCAGCGGCTGCGGCTGCTGAAGCAGGCCACGGACGAACTCCAGGAGTCGGGCTCGGAGTTCCTGCTCGCCCGGGCCCTGGGCGACCTCGGCCGGGCGTACCAGGTGCTCGGGCAGTCCAACCGGGCGCGGGTCATCATCCGGCGGGCCTACCGGCTGGCGAAGAAGTGCCGGGCCGAGCCGCTGGCCCGGAACCTGCTGCCGGACGCGGAGCGGGCGGCCGAGGGGCAGGGCTGCGCCGCCGGGCACCAGGGCGAGGGGCAGGCCCACGAGGTGCTGTCCGCGGCGGAGCTGCGGGTGGCGGCCCTCGCCGCGGACGGGCACACCAACCGGGAGATCGCCCGCCGGCTGTTCATCACGGTCAGCACGGTCGAGCAGCACATGACGCGGGTCCTGCGCAAGCTCAACCTGTCCCGCCGCGACGACCTGCCCCAAGGCCTGGCCGCTATCGGCGGTTCAGCCGCACCGGCAGTGAGTGGAGTCCGCGGATAAGGGTGCTGGTCCGCCACCGCATGTCCTCGGGGTCCGCCGCGAGCCGCATGTCGGGGAAGGTGTCGAGCAGGGCGTCGAACGCCAGCTGCGCCTCCATCCTCGCCAGCGGCGCCCCGAGGCAGTAGTGGATGCCGTGTCCGAAGGCCACGTGGCCGCCGGTGGGGCGGCGGATGTCGAGGGCGTGCGGTGCGCCGAAGCGCTCCGGGTCGCGGTTGGCGGAGGCCAGCGCCAGGAGGACGAAGTCCCCGGCGGGGATCTCCACTTCGCCGATGGTCAGGGGCTCGGTGGCGCAGCGGAAGGTGGCGTGCTTGAGCGGGCTCTCCAGGCGGAGGAACTCCTCGACGGCTCCGGGCAGCAGGGAGCGGTCCGCGCGGAGGGCCTCCCACTGGTCGAGGTTGGCCATCAGGTGGAGCAGCCCGTTGCCGAGGGTGTTGACGGTGGTCTCGTGGCCGCCGATGAACAACAGGAAGGCCATCGAGACGAGTTCCGTCTCGCTGAGCCGGTCGTCCACGTCACGGGCCGCGACCAGGGCGGCGAGCACGTCCTCGGTGGGCATCCGGCGCTTGCGCTCGATGAGTTCGCGGAGGTATTCGATCATTGCGGTCGAGGCGGCCGCGGTGGCCTCCGGGGAATCCCCGGAAACGAGCGCCTTGGACCAGGACTTGAAGTTCTCCTGCTCTTCGAGCGGTACGCCCAGAAGCAGGCAGATCACGCGGATCGGCAGCGGGAAGGCGAAGGCGTCGAGCAGGTCCACCGTGTCCTCGGCGGGAAGTCCGGCGAGCAGTTCGGCGGTGATCTGCTCGATTTCCGGCCGGAGTTTCTCGATGGCACGGCTGGTGAAGGCCTTGTTCACGAGTTTCCGCAGCCGGGTGTGGTCCGGCGGGTCGGAGTGCAGCATGTGGGTGGCCAGTGCGGAGGAGAAGGCACCGCGCTTGTTGCGGTCCGGCTCGTTCTGCGCGAACAGGCGGTCCGTACGGTTGAGGTCGGTGCTCAGGCGGGGATCGGCGAGCGCCGCGCGCACTTCCTCGTATCCGGTGATCAGCCAGACCGGAAGTCCGCCGCAGACGGGGACTTCGGGGGGCATCATCACCCGGTGCGCCCTGCCCTTTTCGTTCAGCCGGGCGTAGACCGAGTGGGGGTCCTGCATGAATGCGTGGTCGAGTTCGAGCGGGGCGGAATTCTGAACCATGGGCACATCCTCGAAAATGACGGCTCCGGGGCCGTTCACGGGTCGCGGTGCAGCCTACGGACGACTCTCCCGGGCGGCCGGTGGCCTGAGGTGAAATGAGGGGCTGTAGGGGCTGGGTAGGGGCCGCCCGCGGGGGTGTGGAACACCGTCCGCGGGCGGCCCGGGCGGCCGCCGGGCCGGGGGTTTTACCCGGTGGCCGCCGGTCGGGAGCAGCGTCAGCGACTGGGCGCCAGGTCGCTCTCCTTGGCCGGTGCCGCGTCGGCGGCGGGCTGCTGCGGCTTGCGCAGGTCGATGGTGATCAGCAGGCCGGCGAACACGGCGGCGGCCGCGGTGATCCCGGCGGCCCACAGGCTCGCGACGGCGTAGCCGTGGACGGTGGCCTCGGTCACGGCCTTGCCGCTGTGGCCGCCGCCCGCGAGGCGGTCTGCGGTGACGCTGGTGGCGATCGCGTTGAGCAGCGCGGTTCCGATGGAGCCGCCGAGCTGCTGGGAGGTGCTGACGAAGGCCGAGACGACTCCCACCTCGCGCGGCGGCACCTGGTAGGTGGCGGCGCTGATGCAGGGGGAGATCACCAGGCCGACGCCGATGCCGAGCAGGATCTGGGTGGGCATGAGGGTCGAGGCGTACGAGCTCTCCGGGGTGAGCCGGCCGAGGTTGAGGAGTCCGAGCATCGCGATGAGCAGGCCCGGGACCACCAGCAGGCGCAGCGGCACGCGGGGCACGAGCCGGGCCGCGATCTGCGTGGAGGTGAGGACCGTGGCCACGGTGGCGGGGAGGATCGCCAGGCCGGTGCGCAGCGGGGAGAACTCCATGACCACCTGGAGCTGGTAGGTCAGGATGAGGAACAGGCCGAAGAGGCTCACCATGGCCAGGGCGATGGTGAGGCTGGCACCGATCCGGTTGCGGTCGGCGACCAGGCGCAGCGGGAGCAGCGGGACCCGTCCCCGGGACTGGACGATGCCGAAGCCGGCGAGCAGGACCAGGGCGGCCGCGAGGCAGCCGAGGACCCGGGGCGAGGACCAGCTGTGGGTGGCCGCCTGGTCGAAGGCGTAGACGAGGGCGAGCATGCCGCAGGCGGAGAGCACCGCGCCGGGTACGTCCACCCGCTGGCGGTTGGCGGGCATGGACGGGAGCAGCAGCCAGGCTCCGGCGACGACGGCCACGCCGATCGGCACGTTGACGTAGAAGCACCAGCGCCAGTCGAGGTATTCGGTGATGACCCCGCCGCCGAGGAGGCCGATCGCGCCGCCCGCGCTGGCCACGGAGCTGAAGACCCCGAAGGCCTTGGCGCGTTCGCGGGGTTCGGTGAAGGTGGTGGCGAGCATGGCCAGGGTGGAGGGGACGAGCAGGGCGGCGAACACGCCCTGTGCGACCCGGGCTCCGACGAGGGCTTCGGCGTTGGGGGCGGCGCCGCCGACCACCGAGGCCGCGGCGAAGCCGACCGCGCCGGCGATGAAGGCGCGCCGGCGCCCCATGACGTCCCCGATGCGGCCGCCGAGGAGCAGGAGCGCCCCGAACGCCAGGGTGTAGGCGGTCACCACCCACTGCCGGCTGACGTCGGACATCCCGGTGTCCTTCTGGGCCCAGGGCAGTGCGATGTTCACGATGGTCATGTCGAGCATGACCATCAGCTGGGCGAGCGCGATCACCCCCAGGCCCCACCACCGGTAGCGGACCGACCTCTCCGTGGGGGCCGTTGTTGGCTGTGCCATGCGCCTGTGGTCCTTCCGTCTCTTCGTGCCGTCGTCGCGGGAGCGGTTCGCCGTCCGACGGCGGACACTAGACCAGATTTCTTAACCAAGTCAATTCACAGACTCGGTCATCTGATTGCCCTGGTAAGGGATGTGCTACGGTGGAACGGTGTCAGCACCCATGGGTTTGCGCGAACGCAAGAAGCAGAAGACGCGGGAGACCATCTCCGACGCGGCGATCACCCTGTTCCTCGAACACGGGTTCGATCAGGTGTCCGTGGTGGACATCGCCGCCGTGGCCGAGGTCTCCAAGCCCACGCTGTTCAAGTACTTCCCGACGAAGGAGGACCTGGTCGTCCACCGGTTCGCCGACCACCAGACGGTGAGCAGCACCGTGGTGGCCGAGCGGCCCGCGGGGATGTCCGCGGTGGACGCCCTGCACCGCCACTTCCTCGACGGGCTGGCGGACCGCGACCCGATCACCGGGCTCAACGACGACGAGGGCGTGCTCGCCTTCCACACGCTCGTCTACTCCACCCCGAGCCTCGTGGCGCGCGTCAGCCAGTACCTGGCCCAGGCCGAGGAGGCCCTCGCCGAGACCCTGCTCGACGCGGTCGGCGGGGAGCGCCCCGAGATCACCGCGGCCCTGCTGGCCGGCCAGGTGATCGCCACCGAGCGGATCCTGGCCTCGGTGAACTGGCAGCGCATCGTCGGCGGTCGGAGCGCGGACGAGGTCTACCCGGAGGCCGTGGCGGACGCCGACCACGCCTTCGCCCTGCTGCGCCGCGGGCTGGCGGACGCCGCCGGCTGACGGCCCGGCGCACGCACGGAGCACGAACCGGCGAGAGCGCGAAGACGCCCGAGCAGGAAGACGCGAGAGCACGGAGAAGGCGCCGCCTCGGCCGAGGCGGCGCCTTCTCCGTGCTCGTGTGGACCTGTGGATCAGTCGGCCGGTCCGGCCGGCCCGCTGCCGGGCTGCTGCCGCTCCAGGCGGTTGTGCCGCTCGATGTAGTCGGCCAGCCGGTCCATGCTGTCGGTGCCCCGCTCGCGGAAGGCCCGCGCCTGGGACTCCATGTCCGCCGCGGACTTGTTCTGCCCGAGCTTGTAGACCCCGTCGATGCGGCCGATCGGGATCTCGAAGCCCTGGATCAGCCGCAGGTACTCGTCGAACAGCGCGCTCGCCCGGCGCGGCAGCGACCAGGGCTGCTTCGGGGCGAGCCGGGACTCCTGGTCCTCGATCAGGTCGTCCAGCTGCCGCATCGTCCGCACCTCGTCCAGCAGCCGCGGCCGCCCCATGACCTGCACGGAGGCGTAGGCCCAGGTGGGGAAGTGCGGCTGCGAGGCGTAGTGGTCGGGCGAGATGTAGGCGCTGGGGCCGAGGAAGGCCACGACCACCTCGACGTTGCCGGCGAGCGCCTCGCAGATCGGGTTGCCGCGCGAGAGGTGCCCGCGCAGCTTCCCGTACGGCCAGGCGTGCCGGTCGAGCACGAACGGGATGTGGACCGCCGCGGGCCGCCCCTCCACCGACAGCGCCATCAGGCCCAGCGGGTACTCCTCGATGAGGTCCCACTGCGTCTCGATGTCCGGCGGCCGGAAGTAATCGGGCCGGTACACCATGAGCTCTCTCCTTTCCTTCGGGAGCCGGCCGGATCAGGCCGTGGTCGCGGACACGGCATCGCCGAGCAGCGAGCCGAGGTAGTCGAGCACCGCCGCGCCGCCCCCCGCCGGCGCGGTGAGCCCGACGTACCCGTCGGGGCGGACGAGGACCAGCGTGTCCCCGTCCAGTCCGTACGCCGCCGGCAGCTCGCCCAGCAGGTACGTCCGGAGGCCCTCCGGGGCCGCCGCCGCGACCTCGCTCACGTCCTCCGCGCAGCCGGCGCCGAAACCGATCAGCGTGAAGTGCGGGCCGCGGAACGCGTCGAACAGCCGGACCAGCTGGCCGTTCATGTCGAGGCAGACCGAATCCGGGGCCCGGTCCCCGGCCCGGACCCCGGAGGCGCCGGTGCCCAGGTCGCGGCTGAGCGAGCCGGCGCGGTACTCCAGGCCGAGCTGGAGGGTCTCCTGCGTGAGGCCGGCCTCGGCGCCGCCGGTGCCGCCGGTCATCTCCTCGAACACGGCCTTGGTGCTCGCCACCGCCGTGTCCAGCGTCCAGCGCGCAACGGGCAGGCGCTCCTCCTCGTACGTGTCGAGCAGCGCGGGCGGGGCACCCCCGAGCACGAGGGCCAGCTTCCAGCCGAGGTTGTAGCCGTCCTGCACGCCCGTGTTGGCGCCCAGGGCGCCGAGGACGGGGTGCACGTGGGCGGCGTCGCCCCCGATGAACACGCGGCCGACGCGCAGCCGGTCGGCCATCCGCACGTTGATGCGCGAGGTCGAGAGCCAGGTGGCGCTGTGCACGCGGATCGGCATGCCGGTGGCCCGGTCGACGGCCTTCTGGAGGGCCTCGACCGAGGGCTCCATCGGCAGGCCGTTCTCGCCGACGGGCGGGGTGGCCTGGATCTGCCAGGACCGGGTGCCGCGCAGCGGGCACAGCATGACCACCCCGAGGTCGAGGTCCAGCCACTGGTACCAGGCGTCCGGGGCCAGCCCGTCCACCTCGACGTCGCCCACGATGAGCTGCTTCTCCCCCTCGGTGAACCCGTCGAAGGAGATGCCGAGGGACTTGCGGATCAGGCTGCGGCCGCCGTCGCAGCCGGCCAGGTAGGCGGCGGCGACCTGCTCGGTGCCGTGCGCGGTGGCCAGGGTGGCCGTCACCCGGTCGGCGCTCTGGCTGAACTCGATGAGCTCGGTGCCCCGCTCCACCGAGACCCCGTACTCCGCCAGCCGCTCCCGGAGGATGGCCTCGACGCGGGACTGGGGCATGAAGTGGAGCCGGCGGAACGGTTCGCCCTGGGTGGGGGCGTTGTCCAGGTACGGGATGGTCTCGTTGATCAGCCGGTCCCGGCGGTAGCGCCGGAACGGGAGCCGCTGGGTGCCGGACGCCAGGACCTTGTCGATGACCCCGAGGTCGTGGAAGACCTCCAGGGTGCGGGGCTGGATGCCCGCCTTGCCGCGCGAGGCGGTGGTGAAACCCGGATCCTTCTCGATGATCCGTACGGGGACATCGCGGCGAGCCAGTTCGAGCGCGAGGGTGAGACCGGTCGGCCCCGCTCCGCTGATCAGCACGCTGACGCTTTCCATGCAGCCCTGCCATTTCCTCGATGGGTGGGTGGTTCCCCCGGTCAGGGCTGCACGCTATGGACGCATCCGGGCCCCGGTTAACCCTTAGCGACCCCCTAGTACCCGGGTGATCGAGAGGGGCGGCGGGCGCCGCGGCGCATAGGGGGACCCCGGTACGGGGACGCGGAGGGGCGGGCTCCCCCGGAGGGCGGCGGGAGGCCCCGTCTTCCGGCGCGGGCCGGGTCAGCCGCGCGGGATCTCGAAGGAGCGGAGCTCCGCGGTGCCCGGGGCGAGGCCGGTCCAGGGGCCAGGGCAGTCCAGGACGGCGAGGGCCGAGGTCGGGAACTTCTCGGCGACCCGGTGCAGTTCCTCCCCGTGGCCTCCGCCCGCCAGGAGCAGGACCAGGTCCTGGAGGCAGGGGTTGTGCCCGACCACGAGGAGCCGCCGGGCCCCCGGCGGCTCCTCCCGCAGGAGGTCGAGCACGTCCTCGGCCTCGGCCCCGTACAGGCGCGGCTCGATGCGTACGGGCGGCGGGGCGGGGAGCTCCGCGGCGGCCAGCTCCCAGGTCTGGCGGGTGCGCCGGGCCGGGGAGCACAGGACGAGGTCCGGCGGCCGCTCGGCCGCGGCCAGCAGCCGCCCGGCGGCGGGGGCGTCCCGCAGCCCGCGCGGTCCGAGGGGGCGGTCGGGGTCGGGCACGCCCGGCGGCCAGGCGCTCTTGGCGTGCCGCAGGATCACCAGGTCCGGCATGCGGGCGAGACTAGCGGAGGGTCCCGCCGGGCGCCGTACCTCCCGGAGCTGCCGGACGGGTGGCGTGCACGGCGGGCCGGCGGCCCGACCACGGGCGGGCGGCCTCCAGCTGGGCGGCCAGCCTGAACAGCGTGGCCTCCTCGCCGTGGCGGCCCAGGAAGTGCACGCCGACGGGGAGTCCGGCGGCGTTCCACCACAGGGGGACGGACATCGCGGGGTTCCCGGTGATGTTGGCGACGACGGCCGGGTACTCGACGGTCGGGGCGCCGGTCCTGAGGGCGCGTTCGGGGTCCTCCTCGGTCGAGGAGATCAGGCCGAGGGGCGGCGGGGGCGTGGACAGGGTCGGGGTGAGCCAGAGGTCGAAGCGGGTGAGGAAGGCGGCGACGGTGCGCGAGAAGCGCTGGAGCTCCGCGATCGCGTCCAGGTACGCGGCCGCGGAGATCCGCTCGCCCTGCCGCCGGTGCGCGCGGGTGAGGGGTTCGAGCTCGTACGGCTGCGGCTCGCGGCCGAGCCGCAGGGCCCAGCCGCGTACGAACCAGGCCGTCGCGGCCCGGAAGACCGTGCCGATGGCCGCGCCGGTGAGCGGTGTGAGGCCCGGGAGGTCCGCCTCGGCCATCTCGTGCCCGAGGGCGGCGCAGAGCGCGACCGCGTCGTCGAGGGCGGCGGTGCAGTCCGGATGGCCGGGGGCGCCGCCGGGGATCCGCGGGGTGTGGGCGATGCGCAGCCGCCCCGGTCCGGCGCCCACTTCAGCGGCGTACGGGCGCTCGTACGGGGGTGCCGGGTAGGGGTCGCCGGGGGCGGGGCCGCAGGTGGCGTCGAGCAGGGCGGCGCTGTCGCGGACGCTGCGGGTGACCGCGTGCTCGGTGAGCCAGCCGCCGATCACGTCGCCGTGCCGGGGGCCGAGGGGGTTGCGGGCGCGGGTGGGCTTGAGGCCGAAGAGTCCGCAGGCGGAGGCCGGGAACCGGATGGAGCCGGCCAGGTCGTTGGCGTGGGCCATGGGCACCATGCCCGAGGCGACGGCCGCAGCGGAGCCGCCGCTCGATCCACTCGTGGACAGGGCGGGGTCCCAGGGGTTGCGGGTGGGGCCGTGGCGCTCCGGCTCGCAGGTGGGGAGCATGCCGAACTCGGGGGTGTTCGTCTTGCCGACGATCAGCAGCCCGGCCCGCCGGAGCCGGGCGACGAGCTCGCTGTCCCGGTCCGGGACGAACTCGCCGGTGAACCGGGACCCGGCGGTGAGGCGGACCCCGGCGACCTCGGCGATCAGGTCCTTGACGAGGAACGGAACCCCGGCGAAGGGGCCCGGTGGGAGCGGGCCGGCGGCGGCCGCGAGCGCCTGTTCGGCCATCGGGGTGACGACCGCGCCGAGGAGCGGGTCGAGCCGTTCGATCCGCTCGATCGCCCAGGTCACGAGCTCGGCGGGGGTGACCTCGCCGCGCCGGACGAGGTCGGCCTGGGCGGTGGCGTCGAGCACGGCCGTCTCGGCGGCGGGCCCGGTGGGGCGGCCCGCTGCGTCCTCGCTGCCGGGCCCGGGCCCGGGCCCGCCCGTGCGCCCGGTGCCCCTGGGGCCGTCCCCGCGCCCTTCCCCGGGCCCGTCGCCGAACCCGCCGCCGGACCCGTCGCTGGAACCTCCGCCGGACCCCTCGCCACGCCCGGCTCTGTGCCCGTCCCTGCGCCCGTCCGCCATGTCGGAGGCCTCACTCGACGTGGCTGATGCCGACCTCGAAGTGTTCGACCGTGACGATGCGCTGGCCTTCGCGGCGGGCGGTCTCCTCGCGGATGCGGGCGGCCTGCGCCTCGCTCGCGCGCAGGCTCTGCTCGTCCTCCCAGAGGGTCAGCGTCCGGGCCTGCCCGGAGGCCCGGTCCACGAGGTAGTACAGCCCGCGGAACCCGGGCAGGCCGCGGGCCTGCTCGACCAGGTCCGCCTGGTGGACGGCCAGCTCGGCCTCCTCGGGAACCGGTGACCCCTGGTACGTGCTCAGCCTCGCGAACATCGCCGGTTCCTTTCCTGGGCGGGCGCGGAAGGGGTCCGCCCGAGGGCGGCTCCAGCACCAGCCTGCTCCGGAAGATCGCGCTCCGCATGCCGGCCGTCGGGACGGCGGCTGCGGGAGGGCCGGGGAGTACGCCCCGCCCGGGCGGGCAGGTGCCGGTGGGCGGCCCCGTACGGCGGGGCCCGGGGAAAGGCTGCGGCATGCCCGTCCTCGTCGGGACCTCGGGGTGGCAGTACCGGGACTGGCGCGGCGTGCTCTACCCGGAGGGGCTGCCGCAGCGGCTCTGGCTGGAGGAGTACGCGCGCCGGTTCGCCACCGTGGAGAACAACAACGCCTTCTACCGGCTCCCCGCCAGGGAGGTCTTCGCCGCCTGGCGGGAACGGACCCCCGCCGGGTTCACCATGGCCGTGAAGGCGAGCCGGTACCTGACGCACCTCAAGCGCCTGCGCGACCCCGAGGAGCCGGTCCGCCGCCTCCTCGGGCACGCCGAGGGCCTCGGGCCGCGGCTGGGGCCGATCCTGCTCCAGCTGCCGCCGACGTTCCGCGCGGACACCGGTGCGCTGGCCGCCTGCCTGGACTGCTTCCCCCCTGCGGTCCGGGTGGCGGTGGAGCTGCGGCACCCCTCGTGGTGGGAGGCCGAGCGCCCGCTGCGGGCCCTGCTGGAGCGGCACGGCAGCGCGTTGTGCTGGGCGGACCGGGGCTCGCGGCCGGTGACCCCGCTGTGGCGCACCGCCCCGTGGGGGTACGTGCGGTTCCACGGCGGCCTGGCCATGCCGCCGCCGCATTACGGCCGTCGGGCCCTGGAGTCCTGGGCGGGGCGCATTGCCGAGGGGTGGACGGACCGGGAGGACGTGTACGCGTTCTTCAACAACGACACGGGGGCGGCGGCGGTGGCCGATGCGGCGGTCTTCGCGGGGCTCACGGCGTCCCTCGGCCGGACGGTGACCCGCACCCCGCTCCCCACCGCCTGAACCCCGCCCGCCGTCATCTCGGGGCTCCGCCCCGAACCCCGCGCCTCGAACGCGCGGCACATTCCAGCCCCTCCGGCGTTTGAGGAGCGGGTCCGGGCGGAGCCCGGTGACCCGGCACAACCCAGCCCCTCCGGCGTTTGAGGAGCCGGTCCGGGCGGAGCCCGGTGCCCGGCGCCGGCCGGGGTGCCTTGGGGCTCCGCCCCAAACCCCGCTCCTCAAGCGCCGGAGGGGCTGGATTTGACCCCGCTCCGTGGGCAAGCGCGGGTCCGGGCGGAGCCCGGGGAGCGGTAAGGCCCGGGGCCCGGCGGAGCCCGGGGGGCGGTAAGGCCCGGGTCCGGGCGGAGCCCGGGGAGCGGTGAGGGCCGGCCCCGCCAAGGGGGGCGGCGCTCAGCCCCGCCCCGGCGCGGCCGTGACCACGGCCATCGCGAGGCGGCGGTGGGCCGCGAAGCGTTCGAGGGCCACGTCGGTGGCACGGGCTCGCAACGCCGCGACCAGTTCCCGGTGTTCGGAGGGGATGCAGTCGAGGTACCCCTCGGTGCTCAGACCGATGCGGGTCACCAGGAAGAGGTGGACCTGGCAGCGGATGGCCTCCCAGGCATCCACGAGCCGCTGGTGCCGCGCAGCGGCGAACACCGCGTCGTGGAAGGCGATGTCGAGGCGGACCATCTCGTGCTCGTCGGTGGTGTCCGCCATCAGACCGGCGGCCTTCTCCAGGGAGGCGAGGTCCTCCTCGGAGGCGTGCGCGATCACCCGGCGCACCGCGAGCTCCTCCAACGCCCCACGCAGCGACCCCAGTTCGGCCACGTCCTCGGGAGAGAGCGCGGTGACGGTGGTGCCGCGGTGCCAGGCGCAGTGGACGAGCCCTTCGCGCTCCAGGAACCGCAGGGCCTCGCGCACCGGGCCCCGGCTGACGTCCATCACCCCGGCGAGCTCCACCTCTCGCAACTGCGCGCCGGGCGGGTACGCCCCGCTGAAGATCGCCTCGCGGATGCGGTCCGCCACCTCGTCGGCCAGTCCGCGGCGCCGCGCGGGGGCCACCTTGCCCGGTTCAGCCATGCCCCAGCCCCTCTCGACTCCCCGATGTTAACATTCGACCATTGTCGTGATGTCAACATTAAGACAAGGGACTTGCCGATGACTTCCCCCGCATCCCCCCTCCCGCGGTTCCATCTGGCCGTGCCCGTCGACGACTTGGCGGCGGCCCGGCAGTTCTACGGAAAGGTGCTCGGCCTGGAGGAGGGCCGCAGCACCGGGACCTGGGTGGACTGGAACCTCCAGGGGCACCAGTTCGTCACGCACCTCGCGCCGCCCGGGCCGGCGCCCGCACACAACTCCGTGGACGGACACCGCGTGCCCGTACCCCACTTCGGCCTGCTGCTGACGACCGCGGACTTCCATGCCCTCGCCGACCGGCTCCGCGCCGCCGGCACGGAGTTCGTCATCGAGCCGTACCTGCGGTTCGAGGGCGAGGTGGGCGAGCAGTGGACGATGTTCCTGCTCGACCCGTCGGGGAACGCCCTGGAGTTCAAGGCGTTCTCCGACGAGTCCGAGGTGTTCGCGGCCTGAGGACCGGCGCGCCGGTCAGGCGCGGGCGGCCACGAAGGCGGCCGCCTCGGTCAGCGTGGCGCGCAACTCCTGCAGGAACGCCCACAGGTGGGGCGCCGCGACCGAGTACCCCGCCTCGGAGACCTCGTACGAGCCGTCCGGCTCGGTGCAGCCCGCGAACAGGTGGTAGACCCGGCCGGTGGTGGTGCTCACGGCGTAGGAGGCACCGCCGCCGTCGGTCGCGAACCCGGTCACCACGTCCTCGACCGCCCCGGTGAGCCGCGTGGTGCGGTCCCCCGGGACCGTGTCCATGGCGTCGCCGATCCAGAGGCCCACGTGGAGGTCGGCGAGTTCGACGGGGCCGAGCGACTGCCAGTACGCCACCACCGAGGGGTGCGCTCCGGCCGCGCGCAGCCGGTCGGCGATCCCTGCGGCCTCGCGCGCGGTGTTCCGGCGTACGCGGTGCTCGCCGGGGGCGAAACCGTGGACGGCTTCGAAGCCGCGCTCGAAGGTACGGGCGAGGCGGGCGGTGTCGGCCGCCCACTGCTCCAGCTCCCGCGCCGGGGCGAGGGCCGCCTCCGGGTCCGCGCCGGGCTGCGGGGCGGAGGGCCCGTGCGGGCCGGGGGCGGTCACGAGCGCCCCCGGGTGCCGGGGAGGGCGGCCACGTCGGCGGCGCAGCTCTCGTGGTAGCCGACCAGGGCGATCCGGTCGATGCGGTCGCTCTCCTCCAGCTTGCCCTTGACCGTCCAGGCGCCCTTGGTCAGGCGGGCTTCGGTGAAGGCGCCGCTCTGGTGCCGCTCGCCCACGGTCCAGCCGCGCTTCTCCAGTGCGCCCAGCACGGCGGCGAACGGGGCGGCGCCGGTCCCGGTGCCCACCGCCACGTCGGGCCAGCCCATCCAGAGCGTGGTGCACGGGCCGAGCTTGCGGTCGACGGGCGAGGTGGCGTCGGGGTCGGGGCCCGGGGACAGCCCCGCGAGTCCGGCCTCCTTCGCCGCCGCGTCCACCTCGGCGTCGACGGCCTCGCGGCCGAGGGGATCGGCCGCCTTCCGGTCCGCCGCGTCCGCCGCGGCCGCCGTGTCCCCCGCCTCCGGCGTGGCCGCGGGCGCCGTCGTGCCGTGCGTCGCGGACCGCCCGGCCTCCGGGGTCCGGTCCGCCGCTCCTTCCGCGCACCCCGTCAGCGCCAGTACGGCCACCGTGCCGAGCGCTGCCACAGCCAGCGCCGCCTTGCTCTGATTCAAAGGTTTCCCGCCCCGATTACGCATGATTGCCCATATACGGGGCTCATTATCCACGAAAGCCAAGACGACCCCGCCTGAACCCGGCTCCGCCCCGCCCACTCCGCGCACCCCGCCCGCCGCCGCTCCCCCGCCCCGCGCCTACCCTCGGAAGCCGTCACGATCACCACCGACCGGCCGGGAGGCCCCATGTCCGTCGCCGTCTGGGAGGCGGTACGGCAGCGCCCCGCGCGCTTCCTCTGGTCCCTCTGGCCACTGCGGGCCTGGGCGTTCCTGCTCAGCGGGGCCCTCTTCGGCTTCCTGGTCCTGGCCGTGCTGTCCGTGCTGATCGTGGCGGGGGTCGGTCTGTCCCTGCTCGGGATCGGCCTCCTGCTGCTGACGGCGGCCGTGCTGTCCGGGATCCCGGTGGCCGCCGCGGAGCGCCGCCGGCTGCGCCTGGTCGAGCCCCGGCCGCCCGCAGGCCCGCACGGCCCGCCGGTGCGCCCCGGGGTGCCGGCCTGGCTGTCCACCCGGCTGCGGGAGCGGGCGACCTGGCGGGAGTTCGCCTACGCCCTGCTCTTGGGCACGGTGTTCACGGCCGCCGCGTACGCGTTCACCGCCCTGCTCGGCCTGTCCCTGATGCTCACCGCCGCGCCCGTGATCGTGTGGGGCATCGCGCCCGACACGATCATGCTCGTGCCCGGGCAGCCCGTCTCCGAGCCTGCCGGGGCCCTGCCCGGCACGGCCGCCGGCCTCCTCGGCCTGGTCCTCTCGGCCTACACCGGGGCCCTGCTGGCCGGGGCCCAGGTGCGTGCCGCCGCATTGCTGCTGTCGCCGCCCGCAGAGCCGTCGGAATCCGGCAAGGTCATCGAACTCACCCGCTCCCGGGCCCGGTTGGCGGACGCCTTCGAGGCCGAGCGGCGCCGGATCGAGCGGGACCTGCACGACGGTGCCCAACAGCAGCTGGTGGCCCTGATGATGACGCTGGGACTGGCCGAACTGGAGCTGGGGGGCGCCGAGTCGCCGGCGGGAGCCCTCATCGTCCGGGCGCGCACCGAGGCCCGCCAGGCACTGGAGGAGCTGCGGGCGCTGATCCGCGGGATCCACCCGCAGGTGCTCACCGACCACGGACTCGCGGCGGCCGTCGACGAACTCGCCCTGCGCAGCGCGGTGTCCGTCACCTCCGACATCCTGCTGCCGCACCGGCTCGACCCCGCGGTGGAGACCGTCGCGTACTTCACGGTCACCGAGGCCCTCGCCAATGCCACCCGCCACGGCGGCGCCGGGTCGGTGGCCGTCCGCGGCCGGCTGGAGGGCGGCAGGCTGGTCCTGACGGTCACCGACGACGGGCGGGGCGGGGCGGATCCGGCGGCCGGAACGGGTCTGCAAGGATTGGCCGACCGTCTGGCCGTCGTCAAAGGAAGGCTGCTCTTGACCAGTCCCGTGGGCGGGCCCACCGAGCTGCGCGTGGAGGTGCCGTGCTCCGCGTAGTGCTGGCCGAGGACGCCGTACTGCTGCGCGCCGGGCTGGTCGAACTGCTGTCGCGGGTGGGACACGAGGTGGTCGCCGCGGTCGGCGACGCCGAGGGGCTCGCCCGCGCCGTGGACGCCGAGCGGCCGGACGTGGTGATCACCGACGTGCGGATGCCCCCGGGCTTCGGCGACGAGGGGCTGCGCGCCGCCCTCGAACTGCGGTCCCGGCACCCGGGACTGCCGGTGCTGGTGCTCTCGCAGTACGTGGCCACCGCGTACGCCACCCAGCTGTTCGGCGGGGCCGGCCCGGCCGAGGGCGGGCTGGGCTATCTGCTCAAGGACCGGGTCGGCGAGGTGGCCGAGTTCATGGACGCCCTGCGCCGGGTGGCGGCCGGGCGGACGGTCATCGACCCGGAGGTGGTGCGGGTCCTGCTGCGGCAGCAGAGTGCCGAGCGGCCGCTGAACCGGCTCACCCCGCGGGAGCGGGAGGTGCTCGCGCTGATGGCCGAGGGCCTCAACAACCAGGCCCTCGCGCAGCGTTTGACGGTGACCGAGGCCGCGGTGGTCAAGCACGCGAGCAACATCTTCATGAAGCTGGACCTCGATCCGGCCGAGGGCAACCGCCGGGTGCTGGCCGTCCTGGCGCATCTGCGCGGCGCGCACCCGGCGGAGTGAAGGGTCCCGGTCAGGCGCGCGCGGTGGCGCGCCGGGAGGAACCGGGCCCGGGTCGGCGGGCCGGGCCGGAGGACCGTACGATCCGGCTGCGCGAGCGGGCACCGCGCTGTCCGGCGGTGGCCAGGCGGGCCCACACCACCAGGATCAGCGGCAGGGCGAGGTAGCCGAACCGCCCGGCCGGGGCCAGGAGGAAGGCCGCGCACAGTCCGAGGGCGAGGCGGTCGGCGGCCGATACGAGGTCGTACGGCGGCCGGGCGGCCAGGGACAGGGCCACGGCCAGTCCGGCGGCGAGCAGCAGCCCCGCCGCCGCGTACCAGCCCCAGGGGCCGAGGTCGGCGAGGAGGCGGCCCGGCATCGGGCTGTCGGCCGGGGTCCGGAGCTCGCCGCGGCCGGTGGGGAAGGCGAGGACCTGCTCGTACACGGCCCGGGGCGAGAGCAGTACGGCGGGCAGGACCAGGGCGGCGGTGCCCGCGAGCGCCGTGCCCGCGCACTTCAGGGCGGGGCGCCGGCCGGCGAGGTGGGCCAGCAGGCAGACGGCGACCGCCACGGCCGGTACCGCCGTCCACTTGAGGGAGCAGGCCGCCGCGAGCGCCAGCCCGGCGGGGACCGGGCGGCCGCGCGCCGCGCACGCGAGGGCCAGGCAGAGCAGTCCGGCGAGCGGGAGGTCCACCCCGCTGACCGCGACCGGCAGGGCGACGGGCGGCGAGGCGAGCAGGGCGGCGGTGCCGAGCGCGTACGCGGACCCGGCGGCCCGGTCCGGTCCGCCGGAACCGGCGGAACCGGCGGAACCGGCGGAACCGATGGAACGGGCGGACCATGCGGGCCCGGACGGCGTGCCGGCGGGCGTTCGCAGCAGCCGCCGGCCGGCCCACAGGCAGCCGAGGAGGGCGGCGGCGCACCAGAGCCGGGGGTCGCCGAGGAGCCGCCCCAGCGGCCCGGAGTCCCCGAGCAGCTGCCGGGGCAGCCCGAAGAGGGCCATGCCGGGCAGGTACGGGGTGACCTCGCGGACCGTCTGCGGATCACCGAGGTACGGGGTGCCCTGGGCGAGCAGGAGCCGGCCGGCGCGCTCGATCACGCCGACCTCGCTCTGCGCGCCGCCGGTGAGCAGGAGGTACAGCGCGGGGACGAGGACCGCCCCGGTCAGGGCCGTCGCCACCGAGAGCGTCCGGGCGCGCGGCCACGGCAGGAGCAGGCAGAGGGCGGCGGCGCCCGCGTACGCGACGAGGGCGCTGACGGCCCAGAGGGTGTGCGTGCCCAGTCGGGTGGACATCAGCAGCCCGCCGGCACTCAGTGCGGCGGCCAGCCAACTCCCGCTCCAGAGAAGTCTTTTTGCGGCGAGCGCGCGAGCCCCGGCCCGGCGGATCCGATCAGTGGTCATACCCCCATTCCAGCCGCGGGCCGGGCCGCCGTCAGGGCACCCAGGCCGAGACTCCGGGGTCGGGTTTTCCCTACCAGACCGGCCGCAGGGCGGGCAGTCCGCCGTCCCCGGCGAGGGTGGTGACGACGCTCCACAGCTCGCGGCGCAGGGCGTCGAGATCGGCGGCGCCCGCGAGTTCGGCCTCCAGGCCGTGCAGGACCCGGCCCGCCACCTCCAGGTGGGCGCGGGCCGCGGAGGTGAGGACCACGAGCTTGCGGCGGCCGCCGGCGGGGTGCGGTGCGCGGCGGACGTAACCGCGCTTCTCCAGCTCGTCCACGAGCTGTCCGGCGGCCTGCTTCGTGACGCCGAGGCGTTCGCCGAGTTCGGCGGCCGTCAGCCCGTCGCCCTTGAGCAATTGGAATGCCATGCCGTGCAGGGGGCGCAGACCGGCCTGCCCGGCCGCCTCCAGGCGTCGGGTGAACTCGCCGATGAGCAGCTGGAAGCCCATGCCGAGGAGGAAGCCCAGCTCGGGTCCGGGCGGGCCCGCCGGGCCCGTCGCGGTCCCGTCCGGTGCGCTCGGGGCGGGGGGCTCGGGATGGAGGGATGCGTCCATGGAAAGAGGATGACACATACGAGTCAATGAGCTTTACTCACATGAGTCAAGGAACTTTACTCAACTGGCGAGAGGACCCGCCTGCCCATGCACGTGATCTCCCCGTCCCCCGAGCACGTCATCACCACGCCCAACGCCACCATGACCAAGCTGGCCGCACCCAGCCACGGCAGCGCCGAACTGAGCACCTGGAAGGTCGAGATGGCGGCCGGCGCCGCCGGGCCTGCGCACGCGGTCAGCCGCGAGCAGGTCTGGACCGTGCTGTCCGGCGCCCTGACCGTCACCGTCGAGGGCGCCGCGCGGACGGTGGCCGCCGGCGAGACGATCGTCCTGCCGCCCGGCCCGGTCCGCAGGATCCGCTCCGAGGCGGCGGCCGAGGCACTCGTCGCCATGCGGGCCGACGGGCTGGTCTCGGTCCCCGGCACCGAGGGCACCCGCCCGCTCCCCTGGGCCGAGTGACCGGCCGCGGCCCGGGAAGCGGGCGTCGGCTCAGCCGAGGAGCGCGTACACCGTCGAGGCGCGGGCCGCAGGCTCCTCGGCGCCGTCGGCGGTCAGCGTGATGTCGGCGAACGCCATGCGCTTGCCGAGCTTGGTGATGCGTACGTCGATCAGCAGGTCGGCGCCGACCACGGGACGCTGGAAGCTGGTGGACTGCTGGACGGTGGTCATCGGGCCGTAGCCCCCGCGGGCCGCGGAGACCGCGATCACCGTCGCGGTGTCGGCGGCGGCCATCATGGCCTGCCCGGAGAGCCCGCCGCCGTCCCGGGCCAGCCGGTCGGACCAGGGCAGGCGCAGGACGGCGTGGCGGTCGCCCGTCTCGGTCACGGTGAGACCGAGGTCGAGCACCCAGGGGGCGAAGTTGTCGGCGAGGATCTTCTCGGCGGCGGCTGTCGTCAGCGCGGATGTGTGCGTCACACGGCGATTGTGGCGGCCGCCCGGGGCCGCCACAATCGCCCTGCCGCTAGAGCTGCGCGGCCAGCTCCGTGCCCTGGCGCACCGCCCGCTTGGCGTCCAGCTCGGCGGCCACGTCGGCGCCGCCGATGAGGTGGGCGCTGATCCCGGCCGCGGTCAGCTCCTCGTACAGGCCGCGGCGCGGCTCCTGTCCGGTGCAGAGCACCACGGTGTCCGCGGGAACCAGGTGCTGCTCGCCGCCGACGGTGATGTGCAGGCCCTCGTCGTCGATGCGGTCGTACGCGGCACCGGCGACGGTGGTGACCCCGCGGTGCTTCAGTTCGGCGCGGTGGATCCAGCCGGTCGTGGTGCCCAGCCCGGCCCCGACCTTGGTGGTCTTGCGCTGGAGCAGGTGGACGGTGCGCGGGCTCGCGGGGCGCTCGGGGGCCCCGAGTCCGCCCCGGTTCTCGTACGCCGTGTCCACGCCCCAGTGGCGGAAGTAGACGTCCGGGTCCTGGGAGGCGCCCTCGCCGCTGTCGGTGAGGTACTCGGCGACGTCGAAGCCGATGCCGCCGGCGCCGACCACGGCCACCCGCTCGCCCACGGGGGCGCCGTCGCGCAGCACGTCGAGGTAGCTGACCACCTTGGGGTGGTCCACGCCCTCGATCTCGGGGATGCGCGGGGTGACTCCGGTGGCCACGACCACCTCGTCGTAGCCCTGTACGGCGGCCACGTCGGCCGGGGTGTTCAGGCGGACCTCGACGCCGTGCTCGGCGAGCTGGGTGCCGAAGTAGCGGATCGTCTCGTTGAACTCCTCCTTGCCCGGGATGCGCCGGGCGATGTCGAGCTGCCCGCCGATCCGGTCGGAGGCCTCGAACAGGGTGACCTCGTGGCCGCGTTCGGCCGCGGAGACGGCGCAGGCCAGGCCGGCCGGTCCGGCGCCGACCACGGCGACCCGCTTCTTAAGCCGGGTGGGGGCCAGGACGAGTTCGGTCTCGTGGCAGGCGCGCGGGTTGACCAGGCAGGAGGTGATCTTGCCGCTGAACGTGTGGTCCAGGCAGGCCTGGTTGCAGCCGATGCAGGTGTTGATGGTCTCGGCGCGGCCCTCGGCGGCCTTGGCGACGAACTCCGCGTCGGCGAGGAAGGGGCGCGCCAGCGAGACCAGGTCGGCCCGGCCCTCGGCGAGCAACTGCTCGGCGATCTCGGGGGTGTTGATGCGGTTGCTGGTGACGAGCGGCACGGAGACCGCGCCCATGAGCCGCTGGGTGACCCAGGTGTAGGCGCCGCGCGGCACGGAGGTGGCGATCGTCGGGATGCGGGCCTCGTGCCAGCCGATGCCGGTGTTGATGATCGTGGCGCCGGCCGCCTCGACCTCCTTGGCGAGCGAGACGACCTCGTCGAAGGAGGAGCCGCCGGGCACCAGGTCGAGCATCGACAGCCGGTAGATGATGATGAAGTCCGGGCCGACGGCCGCGCGCGTGCGGCGGACGATCTCCAGCGGGAAGCGGACGCGGTTCTCGTACGAGCCGCCCCAGCGGTCCTCGCGCCGGTTGGTGGCGGCGGCGATGAACTCGTTGATCAGGTAGCCCTCGGAGCCCATGATCTCGACCCCGTCGTAGCCCGCGGACTTGGCCAGGCGGGCGGCGCGCACGAAGTCCTCGACGGTCTCCTCGACCTCGGCGTCGGTCAGCTCGTGCGGCACGAACGGGCTGATCGGGGCCTGCAGGGCGGAGGGGGCGACCAGGTCCTTGTGGTAGGCGTACCGGCCGAAGTGGAGGATCTGCATGGCGATCCGGCCGCCCTCGGCGTGCACCGCCTCGGTGATCAGGCGGTGCTCCTCGGCCTCCTCCTCGGTGGTGAGGCGGGAGCCGCCCTCCATGGGGCGGCCGCGGTCGTTCGGGGCGATGCCGCCGGTGACGATCAGGCCCGCGCCGCCGCGGGCGCGCTCGGCGTAGAACGCGGCGAGCCGCTCGAAGCCGCGCGGGGCCTCCTCCAGGCCGGTGTGCATCGAGCCCATGATCACCCGGTTCGGCAGGGTGGTGAAGCCCAGGTCGAGCGGGCTCAGCAGGTGCGGGTACTGGCTCATCGGGGGGCGCCTCCTCGCGCGGTGTGGTCGCTCTGTTCTAGCGAGCACTCCCCCATTGTGCAACTAGGTGCAAAATCAGGCCAGGCCTCTGTGGCGCGCCTCACGCCGGGTGCGGCCCCGGGCCGCACCCGGCGCGCGGCCGTGCGCTACTTCGAGCGGTACTCGGCCTTGTCCGCGAGCTTCCCGTCCTTGAAGCAGAGGCGGAACACCGTCTCGGCCGCCGGGTCGGCCTCGTCCAGGAACCAGGAGCAGGCGGCACCCGCCGGCCGGGCCGGCCCGCCCTCCTTCAGCACGTCCTGCATGAAGCCCTTGCCCTCGGGGAGGCGGGCGCGGACCTCGCCCTCCGGGTCCCCGGTCTTCACCGCCTCGAAGACCTGCCGGTCGATCATGGTCTCGTCGGCGGCGTCCACCACCGCGAAGATCCCGAAACCCAGGGCCACCAGGGCGGCGATTCCCAGGACCCCCGCCACCAGGCACCCGATCAGGCACCCGTTCCGCCGCTCCGCCACACCCGTTCCCTTCTTCGCGTTCCTCCGGACGCTTCCGACTCTGGCAGGCGGCCCGGCCGTGGCGTGTTCTCGAAAGTCGCCGTTCTCCGCGACGTTCGTCGCTCCTTTCGTCCCGCTCCGCCCGGCCGCAGGGTTCAGACCAGGTCGGAGGGGTCGGTGTTCGCCCCGCACAGCACGACCGCCGTGCACGAGCCGGGGGGCGCGGGCGCGTAGGCCACCGCCGCGTACGCGGTGGCGGCCGCGTGCTCGACCGCGATGCGGTGCTCGTCCCAGAGGCGGCGGCGGGCCCGGACGATGTCCGCGTCCGCGACGAGGACCGACTCGACCCCCGGCTGCGCGGCCCTGGCGAGCGCGGCCGCCGAGACCCGGGTGGCACCGAGGGAGTCGGCGGCCACCGAGTCCACCGGCACGTCCACGGGCCGCCCCGCCGCCAGCGCGGCGTGCAGGGCGCGGCAGCCCTCGGGCTCCACGGCCGTGACGCGGATGCCGTGCTCGAGGGCGGCCGCGGCCACCCCCGCGAACAGGCCGCCGCCGCCCACGGAGACCACCAGGGAGTCCAGCTCCGGCAGCTGCTCGCGGATCTCCCCGACGAGGGTGCCGGCTCCGGCCGCGATCAGCGGGTGGTCGTAGGCGTGGCTCAGCAGGGCGCCCGAGGACGCGGCGTACGCCTCGGAGGCGGCGAGGGCCTCCCCGTACACGCGGCCGTGCAGCCGGACCTCGGCCCCGTACGAGCGCAGCCGGGCCACCTTCACCGGCGGGGCGGTCTCGGGCAGGAACACGATGGCGGGCACGCCCTCCTCGCGGGCGGCCCAGGCGCAGGCGAGTCCGGCGTTGCCGCCGGAGGCGATGACCACGCCGGCGGCGGGCAGGGTGCCGGCCGCCCGGTGCGCGGCGAGGAAGTTGCGCGCGCCGCGGGCCTTGAAGCTGCCGGTGTGCTGGAGGTGCTCCAGGGCGAACCAGACTCCGGGCCCGGCGGGTGCGAGGGCCACGGGGCGGACCCACCCCTTGATGCGGGCGGCGGCGGCCCGGACCTCCGGGGCCCCGAGCGGCGCGGACGGCCGCCCCTGCGTCCCGGCCGGGTCCCGGGTCTGGCGCGCGTCCATCTGCGTCTCCTCCGGTACGGGGTGCTGGTTCACGGCGTTCCTCCTGGTCGGGGCGGTGGCGGGCGGGGCCGGCCGAGGGCGGGTCAGGCGGTGGCGGGTCCGGGCGCCGCGTCCGGCCCGGCGGCCCGGATGAGGGCGCGGAGTGCGTCCCGGTGGACCGCGTGGTCGGTGAGCGGGGGCAGCAGTTCCGGCATGTGGCCGGTGAGTACGGGGAACTCGGCCGGGTCGAGTGCGGCGAGGGCGCGCCGCGAGGCGGCCGTGGCACCCTGCGGGTCGCGGTGGTCGACGAAGGCGGCGCAGCCGAGGGTGAGCAGGTACATCTGCCGGTAGACGGCCATCGCCCGGCCGGGGGCCATGCCGGCCGCGATGTTGGCGGCGAGGGCGGGCTCGACGAGCCGGGCCAGCAGGTTGCGGCCCATCCAGGGGCGGCTGCCGCGCAGGGCGAGCAGGCCGGGGTGGTCGGTGAGCAGCCGGTAGAGGGCGGTGAAGCGCTCCTCCGTCCCGGCGGCCCAGCCGGTCCCGGGCGCCGGCTCGGGGAGCCGGGCGGCCAGGTGGTCCGTGCAGAGGTCGAGCAGTCCGGCGAGGTCGGTGCAGCGCCGCTGGACGGTGGCGTGGGAGACCTCCAGGCGCTCGGCGAGGGCGCGGAAGCTGAGCGCCCCGGGGCCCTCCTCGTCGATGAGGCGCAGCGCGGCCTCGGCGATGGCCCCGGGGGTGGCGCGGTCCAGTGCGGGTGAGCTCCTCGGCATGCGATACACCGTATCATACGTCGTATCCGCGGTGCGGTTCGCATGGTGTGCCGGGTCACTCCAAGATCACCCCGTTTGCCGAGGATTCCCCTGCCATCCACCCGATTGCAGCCATATGGAGGTGCATTGGGGTTTTTCGATGGGCATACGTTGAACACTGACGCCGCGTCACCCCTGCGCCGATCCCCGAGCGCTGACGCCTCGAAGCACTGACGCCACGACAGATCGTCAGCACGCCCCCCAAGTCGAGGAGCCTCCGTGCCGCCACGCCTGCGTGTGCTCAGCAGCTGTCTCACGGCTGCCGCACTTCTCGCCCTGTCCTCCCCCGTCCCCCTCGCCGTGGCCGAACCCCGCACCGCACCGGCCCCCTCCCCCTTCCTCCGCACCCCGGCCGGGCCCGCGCCGGGGCCGGGGGCACCGCGTACGGCCGCCGCTCCGCCCGCGGCCGCGGACCCGTACGCCACCTCGGACACCCCGCTCGCCCTGACCCCGCCGATGGGCTGGAACAACTGGGCGCACTACATGTGCGACATCGACGAGGAGACGGTCGTGGCCAATGCCGATGCGCTCGTGCGCACGGGACTGGCCGCCAAGGGCTACGACACCGTGACCGTCGACGACTGCTGGCTGAAGCGCTCCCGGGACCCGGCGGGGAACCTGGTCGCCGACCCCGACCGGTTCCCCCGGGGCATGGCCTGGCTCGGCCGGTACCTGCACGGCAAGGGGCTCAAGTTCGGCCTCTACCAGGACGCCGGGGCCCTGACCTGCGAGAAGTTCCCGGGCAGCGGGACCCCGCAGGGCGGCGGGGCCGACCACTTCGCGCAGGACGCCCGGCTGTTCGCCTCCTGGGGCGTGGACTACCTGAAGATGGACGGCTGCAACATGTGGCTGGCCCCGGGCCAGACCAAGGAGGAGGCCTACCGGAAGGCGTACACGGCCGCGGCCCGCGCCCTGCGCGACAGCGGGCGTCCGATCGTCCTGTCCGCGTCCGCCCCCGCCTACTTCCAGAAGGGCGAGTGGGGCAGCCCGGCCTGGTACTCGGTGATCGGATGGGTGGGCGACACCGCCCAGCTGTGGCGCGAGGGCAAGGACGTACAGGTCCGCGACCCGGCCGCGCCGACCGCCTCGCGATGGTCCTCCGTACTCGGGAACTACGGGTACAACCGGTGGCTCGGGCGCTACGCCGGACCGGGGAACTGGAACGACCCCGACTTCCTCATCGCGGGCGCCCCGGGCCTGACCGCGGAGGAGAGCCGTACGCAGGTCGCCCTGTGGGCCATGATGGCCGCCCCCTTCATCCTCTCCTCCGAGGTCGGCGCCCTCGGCTCCGCCGGGCTGGCCGCGCTCGGCAACACCCACCTGATCGCGGTGGACCAGGACGAGCTGGGCCGGCAGGCCGCCGTGGTCTCCACCGACGGCAGCACGGACGTGCTCGCCCGGCCGCTGGCCGGCGGGGACCGCGCGGTGGCGGTGCTCAACCGGACCTCCGCGGCCCGGCGGGCCGTCGTCCCGCTGGCGGACATCGGCCTGCCCGGCTGCCGGGTGAGCGCCCGGAACCTGTGGACCGGCGCCGCCTCCGAGACCTCCGGCCCGCTCACGGCCACCGTCCCGGCCCACGGCACGGCGATCTGGCGGCTCACCCCGCGCGGGTGCGCCGCACCGGTCCCCACCGGGCAGCTCACCGGCAACGGCATGCGGTGCGCGGACGGGGACAACGCGGCACGGGCCGGCGGCGTGCTGCTGGAGGCGTGCACCGGGGAGGCGGGCCAGCGGTGGACCACCCCCGCCGACGGGACCCTGCGGCAGGCCGGGCGCTGCCTGACCGCGGCCGGCTCGGGTTCCGCGGCGACCGTGTCGCTGGCGGCGTGCGATCCGGCGGACACCCCCGGGCAGCGCTGGCGCTGGCGGGCCGACCGGACCGTGGCCGAACAGGGCTCCGGGCTCTGCCTGGACGCCCCGGAGGCTTCCACGGAACGCCTGCGGGCCCGGCCGTGCGGCAGCAATCTGGTCAACCAGGCCTGGGCGCTGCCGGTCTGACCGACCATTGACGTACCGGCGTACCGGCGTACCGGCGTACCGGCGTACCGGCACATCGGTACGCCGGTACGTCGGTACGCCGGTACGGCCACGCGACCCGGCACACTGGCACGGCGGTACGTCGGCATACGGAGCATCGAGGCATGGTGCACCGGCACATGACGCCGGGCCCGACGGCGGGCGCGGGCCCCCGGCGAACACCACCGCGGGCCGCCGGCCCCCAGCAGCACGAGGGAGACCACGTGACCCTTCCGGACCCCGGTGACACCCCCGCCCGGCGTGCGGCCCGGCGCCGCCGGGGAGTCGTCTGCGGGCTGGTCGCGGGCTTCGCCGGGCTGGGCCTGGCGGAGTTCGCGGCAGCGGTCGTACGCCCCCAGTCGGGGCCGGTGACGGCCGTCGGCGGCGCGGTGATCGATGCGGTGCCCGCGGTGGTGAAGGAGTGGGCGATCCGCGCCTTCGGCACCTCGGACAAGCTGGTCCTCCAGCTCGGCATCCTCGCGGTGCTGGCCGGCTTCGCGGCGGCGGCCGGGGTGCTGGCCGTGCACCGGCCGCCGGCCGGCGCCCTGGCAGCCGCGGGCTTCGGCCTGCTCGGCGCCCTCGCGGCGGTGGGCCGCCCGGAGGGGCGGCCGGCGGATGCGCTGCCCTCGGCGGTGGCGGGCCTGGTCGCCGCCGCGGTGCTGTACCTGCTGGCCGTACGGGTGCGGGCCGGGTACACGGGTGCCGGGTCGGCCCCGGACCGGCGCCGCTTCGTGCAGCTGGCGGCCGGGACGGTGGTGCTGTCCGGCTTCGCCGGGCTGGTGGGGCGGCAGGTGAACTCCTCGGGCGCGGCGGAGGCGGAGGCCTCCCGGGCCGCGCTTCGGCTGCCGCCCCCCGCCTCCCCGGCCCGTCCCGTGCCGCCGGGTGCGGACCTGCGGGTCCCGGGCGTGGGCCCGTTCCTGACCCCGGCCCGGGACTTCTACCGCGTGGACACGGCGCTGGTGGTGCCGCGGACCGAGGCCGCCGACTGGTCGCTGCGCATCCACGGCGAGGGCGTGACCCGGCCGCTGACCCTGCGGTACGCGGACCTGCTGCGGCGCGAGCTGGTGGAGCGGGACATCACCCTGGCCTGCGTGTCGAACGAGGTGGGCGGGCCGTACGTGGGCAACGCCCGCTGGCTCGGCGTGCGGCTGGCGGACCTGCTGCGGGAGGCGGGGGTGCGGGCGCCTTCGCAGGGCGGTCCGGCGGACCAGCTGGTGGCCCGGTCGGCGGACGGGATGACGATCGGCACCCCGGTCGAGACGGTGCTCGACGGGCGCGACGCGCTGCTCGCGATCGGGATGAACGGCGAGCCGCTGCCCTTCGAGCACGGCTTCCCGGTCCGGATGGTCGTACCGGGCCTGTACGGGTACGTGTCGGCGTGCAAGTGGCTGCGGGAGCTGCGGCTGACCACCTTCGCGGCGTACGACGCGTACTGGGTGCGGCGGTCCTGGGCCGCGCGGGCCCCGGTCAAGACGCAGTCGCGGATCGACACCCCGCGCTCGTACTCCTCCCCGGCGGCGGGCCGGATCGCGGTGGCGGGGGTGGCCTGGGCGCAGCACCGCGGGATCTCGAAGGTCGAGGTGCGGGTGGACGGGGGCGCCTGGCAGGAGGCCCGGCTGGCCGCGGCGGACACGGTGGACACCTGGCGGCAGTGGGTGTGGGAGTGGCAGGCGGAGAAGGGGCGGCACGAGCTGGCGGTCCGGGCGACGGACGGCGAGGGGCGGACCCAGACCGGGCGGCGCAGCGGCACTCTGCCCGACGGGGCCACGGGCTGGCACACGGTGGTGGTGAACGTGTCCTGATCCGGGGGTGCGGCAGGCCTATCCATCACCTGTGACATGTGAAATATTACCTGCGCTCCGTCCACCGTTCGGAAAGGACACGTACGTTGCGCAGACTCATCGCGGCGGGAGCGGCGATATCCATCGCCCTGCTGACCGCTCCCGCGCTCGCGGCACCCGGGGCCGCGGCCGGGCCGCAGACCCCGGCGCCGGCCAAGCCCGCCTCCGCCGAGGCTCCGCCGCCCGCACCCCAGGAGCTCCAGCGCCAGGCACTGCGCCGCCAGGCACTGGAACAGGTGGCCGCCGGCCGCATCAAGGCCGGCGCCGACGGCACCCTCCCCCAGCGGGTCAAGGTGGGCAAGCGGTACGTCGAACTCGCCCAGGAGCGCAAGGACAAGGTGTTCGTCATCCTGGCCGAGTTCGGCGACCAGGTGGACAACACGACCATGCACGAGGGCAAGCCCAAGTTCGGCGGCACGCCCGGCCCGCGGCACAACACCATCGGCAAGCCCCCGAAGGCCGACAACCACACGGTGTGGCGCAAGGACTTCGACCGCGCCTACTACCAGCGGCAGTTCTTCTCCGCCGACCCCGGCGCGGTGAGCCTGCGCAACTACTACCGCCTCCAGTCCTCCGGCCGCTACGACATGGAGGGCACGGTCACGGACTGGGTCCGGCTGCCGTGGAACGAGGCCCGGTACGGCACGGACAACTGCTCCGAGTCCGGCCAGTGCCGCACCAACTGGGACCTGGTGCGCGACGCGAGCAACGCCTGGTACCACGGCGAGCGGGCCAAGGGCCGCAGCGCCGCGGAGATCAAGGCGGAGCTCGCCGAGTACGACGTGTGGGACCGCTACGACGCCGACCACGACGGCAACTTCAACGAGCCGGACGGCTACCTGGACCACCTGATGGTCGTCCACGCCGGCAAGGACCAGACCTGGGGCGGCGGGGCGCAGGGCAAGGACGCCGTGTGGGCGCACCGCTGGTTCGCGTACTGGAACCAGTCGGGCACCGCGGGACCGGAGGGCAACAAGGCGGGCGGCACCCAGGTCGGCGAGTCTGGCATCTGGGCCGGCGACTACCTGACCGGCGGTGAGAACAGCGGAGTCGGCCTGTTCGCCCACGAGTTCGGCCACGACCTGGGCCTGCCGGACATGTACAGCTCGGACGGCGACAACAGCGTGAACTTCTGGTCGCTGATGTCCTCCGCCTCCTATCTCGGACGGGGCCGGAACACCACCGGCGACTACCCGGGCGACCTGGACGCGTGGAGCAAGCTGCAGCTGGGCTGGCTGGACTACACCGAGGCGGACGCGGGCCGCAAGACCCGCGCCGTGCTGGGGGTTTCGGGCTACAACACCGAGAACCCGCAGGCCCTGCTGGTGCACCTGCCCCCGTCGGTGACCACCACCGACCTGACCGACCCCGTCGAGGGCGGCAGCCAGTGGTGGAGCGGCACCGGGGACTTCATGGACAACACCATCGGCCGCACCGTGGACCTGGCGGGCACGAGCGCGGCCGACGCCCCGAAGCTGGACGCGAAGGTCTGGTACGACATCGAGCAGGACTTCGACTTCCTCACGGTCGAGGCCTCCACGGACGGCGGCCGCACCTGGTCGGCGCTGCCGGGCACGGTCGGCGGTACGGAGATCCCGGCGCGCGGCGTCTCCGGCACCTCGGCCGGGTGGACCGACCTCTCGGTGCCGCTGGACCGGTTCGCCGGTGCGCAGGTGGAACTGCGCCTGCGCGTCACCTCGGACAGCAACACCCACGGCAAGGGCGTCACCTTCGACGCGCTGCGCATCACGGCGGGCGGACGCGAGCTGGTCAAGGACGGGGCCGAGCAGGGCGCCAACGGCTGGACCGCCGTCAAGTGGTCGCGCACCCAGGGCCGTACCGGCCTGGCCGAGCACCCGCGCGCCTACCTCGTCGAGAACCGCCGCTACGTGGGCTACGGGGCGTACCTGAAGACCGGCCCGTACAACTTCGGCTGGGGTTCGGACCCGGTCCGCAAGGACAGCGTGGAGTTCTACCCGTACCAGGAGGGCGTCCTCGTCTGGCTGTGGGACACCGCGTACAGCGACAACACCACGAAGCAGCACCCCGGTTCGGGCATGCTGCTGCCGGTGGACGCGCGTCCGCAGGCCCTGCGGTACACGGACGGCACCCTGCTGAACGCGCGGGCGCAGACCTTCGACGCGACGTTCTCGCTGCGCCCGAGCAGCGAGCTGGTGCTGCACCGCAACGGGGTTCCGGTGCTGGTTCCGGAGCAGCCGGGGGTCCCCGCCTTCGACGACCACCGGGGGGTCTACTGGAACGCGGACCTGCCGCAGGTCGGGGTGAAGGTGCCGGACACCGGCACCCGGATCTCGGTGGTCAAGGAGGCCGCCGGCGGCAAGGTCACGACCGTGCAGGTCGGCCCCTCCCGCTGATCCCGCGGGAGCGGCGGGCCGCGGTGACGCGGTGACGCGGTGACGCGGCGGGGCGTCCTGCCGGACTCCGGTCCGGTGGGACGCCCCGTCTTCCGTCAGGGCCGCAGGCGGACCGGGAGGGTCTCCACGCTGTTGCCGATGTAGCTGGGCTGGTGCGGGAGGGCGTCCTCCGGGAGGGCGAGGTCCAGGTCCGGGAAGCGGGTGAACAGCCGCTCCAGGGCGATGGTGGCCTCCAACCGGGCCAGCGGCGCCCCCAGGCAGTAGTGGGCGCCGTGCCCGAAGGAGAGGTTGCGGGCGGCGGCGGTGGCGGGGCGGCTCAGGTCGAAGCGGTCGGCGTCCGCGCCGTACGCCGCGGGGTCGCGGCCGGCCGCGGTGTACCCGGCGAGCACGGGGGTGCCCCGGGGGATCACGGTCCCGCCGATCTCCAGGTCGCGGGTCGGGTAGCGGAAGGGGAACCAGCTGACCGGCCCGTCCCAGCGCAGGGTCTCGTCCACGACGTCCGACCAGCCCGCCTTGCCCGAGCGGACCAGCTCCAGCTGGTCCCGGTGGGTGCACAGCGCGCGGACCGCGTTGGTGATCAGGTTCAGCGTGGTCTCGTGCCCGGCGACCAGCATCAGCCGCATGGTGCCGCTGAGTTCGGCCTCGCTGAGCCGGTCCCCCTCGGCCTCGCGGGCGGCGATCAGCGCACTGGTCAGGTCCTCCCCTGGGGCGGCCCGGCGGGCGGCGGCGATGGCGCCCATCAGGGCGACGAGCTCCATCACGGCGGCCATGGCCTCGGCCGGGGTGGTGTCGGTGGCGATGATGACCTTGTTGGAGAGCTCGTGCAGGCGCCCGCGGTGCTCGGGGTCCACGCCCAGGAGCTCGCAGATCACGCTCATCGGCAGCGGCAGCGCGAAGTGGCGGCGCAGGTCGGCCGTGCCCTCGGGGGAGCCGGCCGCCGCCCGCTCGAGGTCGTCGAGCAGTCCGGCGGTGAGCTCCTCGATGCGGGGCCGCAGCCGCTCCACCCGGCGGGCCGTGAAGGCGGAGCTGACGAGCGAGCGCAGACGGCGGTGGTCGGCGTCGTCGGCGGTGTGCATGCCCTGGGCGTTGGCGAAGGCCCGCAGGGGCCAGTCGGCGGGTATCCGGCCTTCTCGGAGCGCCGTGAAGTGCCGGGCGTCCTTGGCCACGTCGGGGTGGGCGAGGAACTCCCTGAGGGCCTCGTGCCCGAGGACGACGGCGCCGGGCACCTCGCCGGGCAGGACCACCTCGGCCACGGGGCCGGCGGCGCGCAGCCGGGCGTTGAGGGCGTGCGGGCAGCCGCCGGCCGGGTCGATCCGGTGCGGCGGGGTCACGGTTTCATCCTTCACTCACACAACAGTGCGGCCTGGCAGGCGGCTTGTTCAAGACCGGCGTGCAACCCGGCGGGCAGGACGGGCAGGCACGACCGGCGGCCAACGAGGCTGCGCCGGGCCCCGCCCCGCCTCGCCCTCGCCGGGCCTGTTGCCCCGCCCCCGCGGGAACCGGCCGCCCGCGCCACGCGTATTCCTTCGTGCCCGGCGGCTCCCGCCGGGCGGTTCCAGGGCGAACTCGGGCCGGGTACGGGTCATTCGGCATCGGCGCGGCCTGCGGCGGACAGCATCGCCGGCAGGCGGCCGGGCAGGCGCCGGGAAACCGGGCGGCGCCGTCGGCGGCAGCGGGCGGAGGGGCACATGGACACGGCGGGAAGCGGGAGTCGCGGCGCACTGGCCGCGTGGCTGAAGGACGCGATGGGACGGCTGGCCGAACTGGCCCCGCCACCGGGTGAGATCGCCTCCGATCCCGGGCGGTTCGATGCGGTGGTCGCCGAACTGGAGGAACTGGCGCGGCTGCTGGCGGACGACGAGGAGCACGGCAACCGGGCCGCGGTCCGGCTCGGCATCGCGCTGTCGCTGCGCTACTCCGCCGGGGGACCGGCCGCCGACCGGGAGCGGGCCGCGCAGCTGCTGCGCCGCAGCCGGGCGGCCGCCACGGGCGCACCGCTGCGGCCCGAGGAGCAGCAGGCCGCGGCGGCCATGCTGATGACGGTCCTCCACCCGGTCAACCTCGTGGGACGGAACGCGGACGGCAGCCGCAACGACGTCTCCGACGTGCTCGCCTGGATCAGCCGCAACCCCCGTGAGGCGCAGGCCTGCGAGGCCGAGATGAAGGAACTCGCCGAGGAGGTGGCGGCAGGACCGGTGGCCGCGAGCCTGGGCGGCGCCGCGCCCCTCCTCCGCACGATGCTGGACGGCCCCGAGGGGACGGAGGTACTGACCGGCCTGCTCGACGTGCTGCCCGGCTCCTCCCCGCACGCGCAGCAGGTCCGTACCGTGGCCGACTTCGTCGGGGCACTGCGCGGCCCGAAGCGGGACACCACCGGTCTGGATCCCGAGACGGTGCGGCGCGACTCGGAGTTCGCGGACATCGGCCTGGCCGCCATGCTCCCGGGCATGCTCGACGGGCTCGAAGCCGCCCGCAGCACCGATCCGGACCGGCTCGGCAGGGCCCTCGGCGTGGTGCGCGACGCCCACGCCCGCATGCCCGCGGAGCACCCGATCGCGCGGATCCTCGCCACGGTGGCCGGCCCGTTGCTCCAGATGGGCGGCATGCTCGGCGGCAGCCGTCTGGACGCGGCGCACGGCGCCGAGCTGATGGGGCTGATGGAGGAGGCCCTCGGCGCCGACACGGAAGCCGGTTTCGGCCCGCTCACCGATTTCCTCAGGGCGGCCAGACTGCTGCTGCGCATCGAGGATGCCGAACACGAGGAGAGCGGCGCCCCGTTGGACGAGGTCATCGGGGAACTGCACCGGATGGAGGCCGGGTCCACTCCCGACGGCCATCTGGGCTACCTGGTCCGCACGGCCCTGGCGCTCGCCTACGGCCGCCGCGGTCTGCGCCGCGACGGCGGCGGCCGCGACCTGATGCGTTCCGCCGCGTACCTGGAGTCCGCCGAGGCCGCGCCGCCCGAGACCTTCGGGATGCTCGGCGAACTGCCGGCGCAGCTGGCCGAGGCCGGGCGGCTCTTCCGGGCGGCGGCCACCGGGACGGCGCCGGAACCCGGCCCCGGCCTCGCCCCGGGCCCCGGCGCCACCCTCCAGGACCGGTGCGCCGCCGCCCGGGTCCTGAGCCTGCGGTGGACCCTCACCCGGGACCCCGCCGTCCTCGACCGGGTCGTGGAGCTCCTCACACCCGTCCGCGAAAGCCTCCGCGACAGCCCGGGCGTGCCCTTCGCCCCGGCGGCCCTGGACAACCTCGCCGCGAGCCTGCGCAGCCGGTCCGACGCCACGGGCAGCGCCGAGGACGAGTCGGCGGCGGTCGAGGTGGCCGTGGAGTCCCTGCGCCAGCTGGCCGCCCAGGTGGTGCTCCAACTGGGCGCCGAGCACGGGCTGCTCGCAGCCCGGGCCGGGTCCGACCACGCCGTGCAGGCCGCCCGCTGGGCCGCCGCGCGCGGCCGGGTGGCGGACGCGGTCCACGCCCTGGAGCTGGGCCGCGCGCTCGTCCTGCAGGCCGCCTCGGCCGCGGCTGCGGTCCCCGACCGGCTCGAGGCCCTCGGGCACGCCCGACTGGCCGCCGACTGGCGGGCGGCCGGGGGCGGGGCGGTGGCCGATCCGCCCCGGCTCCTCGCCGGCCCGCCCCCGGAACTCCCCAGCCGGCTGCGCCGCGAGGCGCTCACGGCGCTCGGCTACGGAGCGGACGGCAGCCTGCTCCCCGCCCCCTCCCCCGACGCGCTCGCGGCCGGCGTGGCGGCCTGCGGCGCGGACGCCCTGGTCTACCTGCTGCCCGGGGACGGGGAGGAGCCCGGGCAGGCCCTGGTGATCGGGCCCGAGACGGGACTGCTCGCCGTCGGGCTGCCGCTGCTCACGGGCCCCGGGCAGCAGCCCCTGGACGCCTACCTGGACGCCGCCGAGGCCCGGCGCAAGGACCCCGCCGACCCGGCTGCGGAGGCCGCGTGGGAGGAGGCCCTGGCGGCGCTGTGCGCCTGGGCCCACCCGGCGGCCCTCTCCCCCGTGCTGGCCGCGGTCACCGGCCGGATCGCCGCCCACCCCGGGCGCCGGCCCCGGCCGGGCCCGACCCGGCTGGTGCTCGTGCCGTGCGGCCGGCTGGGGGTCGTGCCCTGGCACGCGGCGCGGCTGCCGCGGACCATGCCCTTCGACTACGCCTGCCAGTTCCTCACGATCGGCTACGCGGCCTCCGGCGGCCAGTTCCTGCGGTCCGCGGGCCTGGCCCGGCGGACGCCCGGCGCGGCTCCGGTGCTGGTCTGCGACCCCCTGATGAGCCTGCCGCACGCGGAGCTGGAGGTCACCGCCCTGCGCGAGGCCTTCTACCCGGCGGCCCGGCTGCTCGGCGAGTTCTACGGGCCTGCCGCCGAGCCCGAGGGGTCCGGCACCCCGGAGGAGCTGCTGGCGGTGCTGCGCGGGCCGCTGTCCCTGCTGCACGTGGCCTCGCACGGCGAGGCCGGGACCCGTCCGACGGTGTCCGCGCTGCACCTCGCCGAACCCGAGGCGGACGGCGGGCCGGACGGGGGCCGTGGTCCGGACGGATTCGGCGGGGAGCGCGGATCCGGCGAGGGGCACGCCGGCGGAGGGTCGGGGGCGGCCGGTTCCGGCAGGCTGACGGTGACCCGGCTGCTCGACGGAGCCGCCGGCGGATCCGGCGCTCCGGGCGGGGGTGCGCCGCCCCAGGACGGTCCGCTCGTGGTCCTCAGCGGCTGCGAGACGGACCTCAGCACCCGCGACCACGACGAGGCCCTCACCCTGGCCACCGCCTTCGTGGCCAACGGGGCCCGGGACGTGGTGGGTTCGCGGTGGACCACCCAGGACAGTGCCTCGGCGCTGATGATGGCCGTGTTCCACCACCACCTCGCCGTCGAGGGCCGCAGTCCCGCGGACGCCCTGCGGGAGGCCCAGTTGTGGATGCTCGACCCCGAACGCCGCAATCCCGGCTGCCTCGACGGCGAGCTGCTCCGGGAGATGCGGCGTCCCGGACTGGACCGGCCCGCCGCCTGGGCCGCGTTCACCCATCAGGGGAACCCCGGCCGGTGACACCTCTGGGAGGAGACGGCATGAGTGCGGAGCGCAGGCTCCAGCGGCTGATCGTGGAACACCGCGACAGCATCCGCGAAAGCCTCGACGCGGAGCAGTACGCCCTGCTGCTCGAACGGCTGCGGGCGCTGGCCGGCAGCCCGCCGGACCTGCGGAGCAGGCGGCGGGCCCTCCAGGGGCTGCGGCTGGCCCTGCTGCCGCTGCCGCTCGACCATCCGGTGCGGCTCGCGCTGGAATCCGTACGCGGTACGGCGGCGCTCGACGACCCGTCCGAACTGCTGGATGCCGAGCTGCTGTTGCTGTCCTTGGAGGCAGCCTGGTTCCCGTTCTCCGGAGGGCGGCCCGCAGCCCAGGCCGACACCCCGGGCGTCGGGTCGGACGCCGGTCCCCCCGGGTCCGCACCGCCGCCCGCTCCGCCCGCGCCGCCGGACACGGCGGCCCTGCTGGCGGAGGCGCGCCGCCGACTGCTGGCGGCGCCCTCGCTCTCCGGCGCCCAGGCCCGCGCGCGGTGCGGCGGGCGGCTGCCAATGCACGAGTTGATCGCCTTGACGGACCCCGAACTCGGGCCGCGCTACCCGGCGTTCCAGTTCGGCGCGGACGCCCCGGGGCCGCTCCCGGTGGTCCGGGAGGTGAACCGGCTGCTGATGGCCGACGTGGATCCGTGGGGCGCCGCGCACTGGTGGCTGAGTCCCAACACGTGGCTGGGCGGGGCCCCCGCCGCGCTGCTGGGCACCCTGCCCGACGCACAACTGGCCGGGGCCGCCCGGGCGCTGGTGGAGGGGGACCGGTGATCGGGGACATCGCGCCCGGCGCCTACCGGATGCAGCCCAACTCCCTCGTGGTGCCCGCCGGTACGGAGATGTGGCGGGTGCACGGCAGCGACCGGCCCGCCGACGCCTTCCGTACGGCGGTCGCGGACGAGAACTTCGGCGGCAGCCGGTTCGACAGCACGGAGCGGGACCCGTACCCCTTCCTGTACACGGCGATGGACCCGGCCACGGCCCTCGCCGAGACCCTGCTGCGTTCGATGTCCTTCGACCCGGCCACGGCGATGCGGCTGGTCCCGTACGCGTCGGTGCGCGGCAGGTCGCTGAGCATGCTGCGGACCCGGTGCGACCTGCGGCTGATCTCGCTGGTCACGGAGGAGGACCTCGCGGCGGTGTGCCAGGCCTCCTGGCTGCTGGAGGAGGAGGGGGACGGCCGGTACGCGAAGACCCGGCGCTGGGCGAGCGAGATGCGGGCCCAGGATCCCGGGGCGACGGGTCTGGTGTGGCAGTCCCGTCGGCACCGGCCCAGGCTCGCGGTCGTGCTGTTCGGAGACCGGTTCGGCGAGCCCGCGGGGGGCGGTGGGGACGGCAGTGGAGACGGCGGTCGCGACGGCGCGGAGGCGGGCGGCGGAGCCGGGCAGTTCCGGGGCGGGGAGCCGCCGGCCCTGGTGCCCGGGGCCGGGATCCCCGAGCTGGGGTCCCCCACGGGGGTCGCGGCGGCGAACCGGCTGCTGGCCCCGCTGCGGGCGGCGATCATGCCCCCGTGGCCGGACGGGGGGTTCTGAAGGGGCGGGGGCGTGGCCTGAGTGTGACGGCCGGATGCCGCTCTCCTTGTCGGTGCGCGGAGCCGGTGCGACAGTGGCCGCCATGTCACCGCATATTGAACACGGTTCAATAATGGGCGAGTTGAAGGAGCTGCGAAGGTCCGGTCTGGTCCGGCTGCGCACGCTCGGACTGCCCGCGCTGCGGGAGGCCGCAGCCGGGCTTCCGGACGGCTCGGTCGAGTCCTTGATCCGGCTCGCCGTGGCGCGGCTGGACCCGGGGAACCTCCGCACGGCGGCCGAGTACACGCTCGGGCTGGCACCCGGCACCCGGGACTGGCCCGCAGCGGACCGGCGCAAGCGCTCGGCCGAGGTGTACGGGGTGAGCGTGGAGCGGTTCCGCAAGGAACACGAGCTGATGGTGCTCGGCCAGGTCGCCGAGCAGGTCGCCCGGGCCGCGGCCGCACCGTCGCGGGGTGCGGAGCCGGGCGGCACCGCCGTCCGGCCCGGGCCGCGGCGGGTGGCGGCCGGGCACCAGGTCGTGTCGGTCCGGGCGGGCGGCCGGGAGGTGCCGCTGACCGTGCACGCCCATCCGGTGGACCTGCTGCGCGACGTGGACGTGGTGGTCTCGCCCGTGAACACGTACCTGGCGCTGCCCGAGCCGTACAAGGCCTCCGTGTCGGCCTCCCTGCGCCGGGCGGCCGCCGTCCGCGGGGTGACGGGGGACGTACGCGACGATCCGCTCCACGAGGAGCTGCGCAAATGGGCCGCCCACTACGAGACTTCGGGCCGTCCGGTACTGCCCGGCACGGTCGCGACGACGGGTTCGGGGGCCCTGGCCCGGCAGGGTGTCCGGCGGATCTACCACGCCGCCATCGCGGTGCCGCGGGCCGGTACCAACGACTACGACGTCCTGCCCGACGACATCACGCGGGCCGCGGGCCGGGTCTTCGGACTGCTGGCCGACGAGCACGACCGCTTCGATCCGCCGCTGCGCTCGGTGTGCTTCCCCCTGCTGGGGTCGGGGCGCGGCGGGCTGCCGTACGCCACCAGCGCGGCCGCCCTCTGGGCGGCGATCGGGGCGGAACTGGCGCGCGGGGCGCCGTGGGAGGTGCATCTGCTGGTCCGCGGAGCGGCGGCGGTGGGCGCGCTGCTCGACCGGCTGCCCGTGACCGGGATCCGACCGGACGGCGACCGGGCGGCAACCGGCCTTGGCTGGAAGATGGTTGATGGGGGGTCAGATGACTGACGGGGGAGCGTCCGGCGTGACGAGCAGCGGGTGGGATCCGGTCCGGTGGGCCGACGGGGCGGAGGGGCGGGTCGTGACGTGGCCCGACCCGGATGCGTACGTCCTGGTGGACGGAGTGCTGCTGCGGATGCCGGTACGCGCCCCGGCCCCGGTCCCGCCCGGGACGAGGGTGCGCGTGCACCGGGACCCGCGGCTGGGGGCGCTCGCGGCCGACGGCGCCGGGCGGGCCGGGTCGTGAACGGCGGACGGCCGGGCCCGGCGGTGTCGGAGGGGTGGCAGGAGCGACAGCCGGTGGTCCTGCTGCTCGACACCTCTGCCTCGATGGGGCGCCCGGCCGGCCGGCCGCGGATCGACGAGCTCAACGCGGCGCTGGCGGGCTGGTTCGACCGGGCGCGGGCCGTACCGCGGCTGCAGTCCCGCGTGGAGGTGTGCCTGATCACCTTCGACTCGGAGGTACGGGTGTACGACCCGCCCGCCGGGGAGCTGGTGCCGGCCGCAGCCGCCCAGCCGGACCGGGTGTTCGCCGCGGTGGAGGCGGTACGGCCCCCGCGGTTGGCGGCGGCCGGGCTGACCCGGCTGACGGACGCGGTGGAGACCGCCCTCGACCTGGCCGCGGCCCGCTACCGCAGCCTCCAGGAGCAGCGCGTGCAGGTCCGGCGCCCCTTCCTGTGGGTGCTCACGGACGGGGCGCCGAGCGATGCCGACGGCCGCCCGCTGGACGCACGGGCGCTGGCCCCGCTCGCGAAGCGGCTGCGGTGGGCCGAGCAGCGCGGGGAGTGCGTGTTCCAGGCCATCGGCGTGCACGGGGCGGACCTGCCCCTGCTGGAGGTCCTCGCCCCGCAGGCGGCGCTGTTCCTCGACGCCTTCGACTTCGGCGCGATCCTCGATCTGCTCTTCCAGAGCTCGGACCGGCTGGGGGCGGTGCCGGGCGCCGCGGACATCCACCAGCTGACTTCCGGACATGCGGAACGGCTGCGCCGCCTCAAGGAGTTGGAAGGAAGGCACCTGTGATCCTCTCCGGGGCGTCGGTGCAGGGAGCGGGCCACCTGGCCCGGGGGCTGGACTGCCAGGACGCGTTCAAGACGGCGGACCTCGGCGGCTCCGCGGTCCTCGCGGTGGCCGACGGCGTGGGCAGCCGGGACCGCAGTGCGCTCGGGGCGCACCTCGCCGTGGACACGGCCTGCCGGCTGCTCGCGGCGGAGCCGCCCGGCCGGGGCGCGGAACCGGGCGCATGGAGTGCGTGGATCGCCGCGCGGGGCACGGCCGTGGTCGACGGCTGGGTACGGGCGGCGCGCGCCCTGCTCGACGCAGCCGGCGGGACGGACCGGCCGCCGCCGTCCGAGGGCGGGGTGCGCGCGGCGGCGGATCCCGGGCAGGTGGCCGCCGGGCTGGCCGCCGCGGTGGTGTGCCCGCCGTGGGCGGCGTTCCTGTCCGCCGGCGACTGCTTCGGGGTGGTGCTGACCCGCGGTTCCGGCTCGGCGGAGGCAGCGACGGCGGGCGTTGCGGCGGGGGCGGGGGTGAAGGAGGGGATGAAAGGGGACGCGTCCGGGGCTCGGGAGCGTTGCCACCTGGTGCTGCCGCCGCCGCTGCCCGGCGGCCCGCCGCCCGCGTACCTCTCCTCCCCCGGGGCACGGCTGCGGGTGCGCACGTTCACCGTGTGGGACCCGGGGCTGACCGGGGTCGTGCTGGCCACGGACGGCTGCGCCGCCGTCGCGCTGGACCATCCTGCGGCCCGCGGACTGCCGCTCGACGCAGGCCCGTTGCCCTCGGGCCGGTTCTTCGGCGGCCTGTCCGCCGCCCTCCGGGCCAACGGCGGGGACGCGGCGCCGGTGCGGGACCTCCTGGCCGGTCCCGCGGCGGCGCGGACGGGGGACGACCTGACGGTGGTGTGCGCCCTGTGGGCGGCGGAAGGGGGGCGGTGATGGCCCTGACCGTGGTGTCCGGGAACGGGCACGCGTACCGGCTGACCGGGCAGGTCGGCACGGGCGCGGAAGGCGCGGTGTACGCGGTGGAGGACGGGCGGGGGCTCGTGGCCAAGCTCGTGCCCGGCCCGCCGGACCCGGCCGCGTACCGGCGCCGGCTGGAACGGCTCGTCCGGCAGCGCCGCGAGCCCCGTACCGTCCGGCTGCTCGCCGGAAGGCCGTGCCGGGTGGCGTGGCCGCTGGTGGCCGTCCACGCGCGGCACCCGGACGGCGGCCGGACCGACGGGTACGTGATGCCCGACATGCGGTGCGGCTTCCGACCGTTCGACCGGCTGCTGTCCTCCGCGGCGGGCGGGGGCAGCGGCGGAGCCGGGCCGACCTGGGGCGGAGCACTCGCCGTTGCCGCCTCCCTCGCCGGGCTGCTGGCCGAACTGCACGCCGAGGGCTACGTGGTGGGGGACCTCAAGCCCGACAACCTGTGGGTGGACCGGAAGGGCCGGGCCGGTATCGCGGACGTGGACTCCTGGCAGTTCACGGACGGGGCGGAGCTGTTCCCGAGCCGGATGCGCACGCCCGGCTACACCGCGCCCGAGCGGCTCGGCCCGACCGCGGCGCCGCCCGACCGGCACTCGGACTCCTTCGTCCTCGCGGTGCTCGTCCACCAGTTGCTGATGACGGGACTGCACCCGTTTGCCGGACATCCCGGGGACGGCCGCGACTTCCTGTCCCTGGACGACAACCTTCAGCACGGCCGGTGCCGGATCACGGCGCGGACCTCCGTGGTCCTGCCGCGGTCCGCGCCGCCCGCCGATCTGCTGCCGCACCGCCTGGCCGGGCTCTTCCGGGCGGCGTTCGGCGGCGGGGAGCGCCCCCCGGCCGCGGTCTGGGCGGCGGAACTGGCTGCGGCGGCCGCCCCGGACCGGCTCGCCGTGTGCGCGGTGAACCCGCGGCACGTGCACAGCGCGGAGCGTCCGTGGTGCCCCTGGTGCGACCAGGCCGCGCGCGGCGCGGACTGCTACCCGGCGCAGCCGGGGCCCGGTCCCGGCGGACCGGCCGGGGAGGTGGCGGAGGCATGACCGCCGACCTCCTGTCCGTGGCCCGGACCCTGGACCGGTGCACCGTGCTCGGGCCGGGCACCCGGGCCGTGGTGTGGGTGCAGGGCTGCCCGCTGCGCTGCCAGGGCTGTGTGGCCGCCGAAACCCTGCCGTTCGAGGGCGGGACACCCCGGTCCGTCGCCGAACTCACCGCCTGGCTGGCCGGGTTGGCCGACTCCGGGAGCGTGGCGGGGGTGACCCTGTCGGGCGGCGAGCCCTTCAGCCAGCCCGAGGCCCTCGCCGCCCTGCTGGACGCCGTACGCGCCCGGCACCCGCGGTTCTCGGCCATGGCCTACTCCGGTTTCCGGTACGAGGTGCTGCGCCGCGGAACCCTCGGGCAGCAGGCCCTCCTGGACCGGCTGGACCTCCTGGTGGACGGCCCGTACCTGGCCGGTCGGCACGCCCCGCTGCGCTGGCGCGGGTCCGCCAACCAGCGGCTGATCGCCCTCTCGGACCGGTACGCCGGACTCACCGGGCCCGACACGAGCGCCGGACTGGAGGTCTCGCTGGCCCCCGACGGCACCCTGTCCTGGGCCGGCGTACCGCCCGTGCCCGGCTTCCGGGACCGCCTGGACGCCCGCCTCGCCGCCCGCGGGTACGCCCTGCACCGCGCGGACCGGCCGCCGGAACCCGGGCCGGACCGGGCAGGCGGGCGGGACCGCGGAGCCGAGGCGGACGCGGCGGACGCGGCGGACGCGGCAGGTGAGGCGGACGCGGCACGGCGGACCGGCTAGCCGCACGCGCAGCACGAGACAGGCGCGACAGGGGAGACACCCGAAGCACGCGAGGCATGCAAGGCACGTGAGGCACGTGAGCCACGTGAGGCACCACGGGACGCACCGTCACCGACTACGGGGGATGCCATGAGCGGATCGGTCATGTACAGCGCCGTCGCCTTCGACCCGACACTGATCCTGCTCGGCGCGGCGGTGATCGCCGGGCTCGCCGCCGCACGCCGCAACCGGGAGCAGGGCCGCTGCGACCAGCGGGCCGCGCTCGCCGCCGAGCGCGACCGGCAGGCGGCCCTGCGCCGGCAGCAGCTCCGGTCCGAGCAGGAGGAGCGCCGGCGCGCCGAGTCGGCGGCCCGGACGGCGCGCACCCGCGCGGAGCACGGCCGGGCCGAGCTGCGCCGCATCGAGGAGGCCGAATCCCTCCTGGCGGAGCTGCGCACGCAGGTCCGGGCCGGACCGGGCGAGCCGCCCGGAGCCACCCGGATCATGAGGGAACTCAACGCTGTGGAAGCTGAGTTGACTGCTCTACGCACCCGCGTCGGCGGCCCGGAGCCGCTCGGCCCGACCGTCGAGGCGCTCCGGGCCCGCCTCGTCCTGCTGCGCCCGCCGGACACCGGGCACCCCGGGCATGCCGCGCGGCGCGAACTGCTGCACGCACTCGAACTCCGCTTCATGGAGGCCGGCTTGGCAGGCCCGCAGGCCGATCCGGCGGGGCGGGCGGATGCAGGGGACCTGCTGGACCGGCTCCGGGCCGCCGCGGTCCCGGGCCGGGAGGTCCGCTTCGAGGCCCTGCTCGGCACCGTGGAGCACGTACTCGCCCGGCACGAGTCGGCGGTGGCCGCCGCGGTGGCGGAGGAGCAGCGGCGCGCGGCGGAGCGGCTGGCCCGGGAGGAGGCGGAGCGGGCCCGGGAAGAGGCCCTGTGGGAGGCCCTCGCCGAGGCCGGCGACCGGTTCGGGGTCGTCTCGGGGCCGGCCCGGGACGCCGTCACGGATGCCGCCGAGCTCGGCGATCCCGAGCTGGCGAGGCGGCTGGAGGAGGCGCTCGGCGCGGTCACGGACGCGCTCGCCGTGCGCCTGCCCGACGCCGCACTGAGCGCGGTCGCCGCGCTGGAGACCCTCCTTCCGGAGGCCGAAGAGCGACTGGACGAGCTCCAGTTGGCGTTCGACCGGCGGGGGGAGCTGGCCCAGGCGCTGAAGGAGGCCATGACCGACGCCGGGCTTGCCTTCACGGGCGGCGGCGAGGAAGGCGGCCGCCTGGTGCTGTCCTTCGAGCGGCCGAGCGGAGCCGTGTACGAGGCGTCCGTCGGACCGGGCGAGGACGGGCAGCCGCTGCTGACCTACCGGGTGTCCGGGGAGGCCGACATGTCGGTGCGGGCCGCTGCCGAGGGCGCCGCCGTCTGCACCCCCGAGGAGCTGCTCGACCGGGTGCACGCGGCCATGAGCGGGGAGGGCTTCGTACCCGGAGAGCTGACCTGGGACGGGCGCCCGCCGCGCGGCGCCGCGGCCGTCCCGCCGCCGGAGTGGAAGGAGCGTCACCGGTGAGCACGGTCCGGTGGGAGAAGCAGGACGGGCAGGACACGCAGGACGGACGGGAGGGACGGGAGGGGCGGACCGTCCCGGGGGCCTCGGCCGAGGCCCCGGCGGAGGCCGCAGCCGGGACGCCTGCACCCGCAGCCGCCGATCCCGGGATGCCGCTGTGGGCGGTGTCCCTGGGCTGGGAGCTGCGCCGCGGCCGCCAGGTGGTCCTGGACGGCCAGATCCGCGACCGCTGGTGGCTGGACGGGCGGCCCGCCTCGTTCCGCACCGTCGTCAGCGGGGTGCTGGAGCTGCGCGGTGCCGAGGTCGTGGGCTGGTGGGACCCGGTGGACGGCCTGGTGTTCCCGCTGCCGGGGCATGCCAGGCGCTTCGACGAGCTGGTGGCCCGGCTGCCGGCCCACCCCGGCCGGGCGGACGGCTCCGACCGGCCCTGGCACCGGAACGGGGGCGCGAACGGACACGGGAACGGGGAGGGAAGCCCCGGCGACGCACCCGGCTCCCCCACCCCCGGCACCCCGGCCGGCGCCCCCGTCCGGCAGGCCGGCGCCCCCGACGCGCCCCCGACCCGGCGCCAGGCGGAGCGCCACGAGACCCGGAACCGCCTGTTCGAGGCCTCCCCGGCCCGCCGTGCCACCTCGTTCGACGACGTGGTGGCCACGGTGCGCCGGCTGGTGGCGAGCCCGGACGCGGCGACCGCCTTCGTCTTCCAGGACGTGGACCACCGGCTGCCGCCGGGCCAGCCCGAGTCCCACCTCGGCTACCTGCGGCTGCGCGCCGCCATGGCCGATGCCGTGACCCCGCACCCCGGGCCGTACGCCGATGCCGATCCCCGGGCCCGCAATGCGGTGCTGTGCGCGGTAGGCGACGTGGGGCGGCTGCCGGGGTGGTTCCACCTGGAGGACCCGCGGATCGCCGCCCTGCACGTCGGCCCGCCCGATCCGAGCGAGCGGCGGCTGTGGCTGTCCTGGCAGCGCCGCGAGTTCACGGGTCAGGAGCAGGCCACACGGGCCGAGATGGAGGCCCTGGTGGGGGCCACCGACGGGATGGCGGGCTGGGAGATCGACGCCCTGGCCCGCACCTCCCGGCTGCGCAACGTGCCGGTGGCCAAGCCGGACAAGCTGCTGGAGCTGCACCGCCTCAACGTGAGCGTGGACCCGTGGACCCAGCTCGACCAGGAGACCGTGGGGCAGGCGGCCCGACTGCTGGGCGCGCGGGTGATCGGGCAGCAGACGGCCGTGGACGCGGTGGCCGCCTCGCTCCAGGCGGCCTTCGTGGGGGTGGACTTCGGCGGCTCCGGTACGGCGCGGCCGCGCGGGGCGTTCTTCTTCGTGGGCCCGACCGGCGTGGGCAAGACCGAACTTGCCAAGGCGGTGGCCGAGTTGGTGTTCGGGGATCAGGGCGCGTACGCCCGCTTCGACATGAGCGAGTACCAGCAGGAACACGCAGCGGAGCGGCTCGCGGGCGCGCCCCCCGGCTACGTGGGCTACGAGCAGGGCGGTGAACTGACCCGGCGCGTCCAGGAACGGCCTTTCAGCGTGCTGCTCTTCGACGAGATCGAGAAGGCGCACCCGAAGGTCCTGGACAAGTTCCTCCAGATCCTGGAGGACGGCCGGCTGACCGACGGCCGCGGCCAGACCGCGCACTTCTCCCAGTGCCTGATCATCTTCACCAGCAACACGGGGGCCGATGCCGTGCAGCGGCTGCTGGCCGAGCGCGGCGGGGAACTGCCTTACTCCGTCTTGGAATTGCACTTCCGGCAGGCGGTGGAGGAGAAGTTCCGGGAGATCGGGCGCCCGGAGATCTACGGACGGCTCGGCCCGGGCGTGGTCGTCTTCGACATGCTCCGCCGGGAGCACATCGTCAGGATCGCGGACCGGCTGCTGGCCCAGCTCGCCGATTCGGTGCGCGAACGCCACCAGGTCGAGCTCCGGTACGAGCCCGCCGGGGTGCACGCCTGGCTCACCCGCCGGATGGCCGACCCCGGGCGGCTGGCGTACGGGGGACGGCAGATCCGCAACGAACTGGAGGCGCTGCGCGCCGCCGTGGTGCGGCACTTCGTGACGCACCGTCCCGCTCCCGGCAGCGAACTGACGGTCGGCGTGGACCCGGACGACGGTCCCCGGGTCACCGCGGCCCCGGCCGGGGGTGTCCCGCGATGAGCGTGCTCGCCCTCGACATCGGCCACCGGTACGGGCGGATCGCCCGGCCGGGTCCCGACGGCCGGCCGGTGACGGTCACGGTCCGGCTCGGCGCCCCGGCGGACCTGCCCGCCTGCGTCACCGAACTGCTGGGCAGCGCGCCCCCGGAGGGGGACCGGGCGACCGCGGGCCCGGCCGGGGGCGTGGCGATCGCCCTGGGCCTGCCGCCCGCCGGCGACCAGGACCTCGCCCGGCCGCGCGCCGTACTGGGCACGGGGCTGGCCGTGGCGCACCTGGCCCCCGAACCGGTGGCCGCGGCCCTCGCCTACGGAGCGGTGGCCGAAGGCACCGACCGGTCCGTCCTGGTGGTCGACCAGGGGGCGACCACCCTCGATCTCACCCTCCTTGAGGTCACTCCGGACCGCACGGTGCGCATCCTCGACACGGCCACGCACCGGCTGGGCGGTGCGGACTGGGACGCCGCGGTGGCGGCCGGGCTCCGCGGCCGGCTGGCCGATCCGGCCGCGCAGGAGGCCGTAACCGCTGCCGTGGCCGAGGAGTTGCGGATCCTGCTGTCCGGGCGGGAGACGGCGTCCGCGACCGTCACCACCGACCGCGGGGAGTACGTCCTCAGCCTGGACCGGGCCGGGCTCCGGCTGCTGACGGCCGGGCTGCGGGACCGGGCGGGGGCCGCGGTGACGGCCTTCCTCGCGGGCGCCGGACAGGAACCCGACACCGTGCTGCTGGCCGGGGGCCTGTCCGCCACGCCGGGTACGGCGGAGGACCTGGAGCGGCTCCTCGGCACGAGCGTCCGCTGCCACGAGCCGGAACTCGCCGTGGTCCACGGCCTGATCGCACTGGCCTCCTTCGGCCCCCTCCGCATCCGCACGGACCCGGACCCCACCGGCGCGCGCGGCAACCCCACTCCCGCCGGCACGCGTTCCGACCCGGATCCCTCCGGCACCCGCACCCGTCCGGATCCGGCCGGCACCCGCACCGCCCCCGCTCCGGCCGGCACCCACGCCGCCCCTCCCCCGGTCGGCAGCCGCACCGACCCGGCTCCCGCCGGGACCCACACCGCCCCGGCCCCCGTCGGCACGCAGACCGACCCGGCTCCCGGCGGCACCCGCACCACCCCCGAGCCCCGGACCACGACGACCGATCGCGACGACCCCGAGCCCCCGGCCACGACACCCGGCCGGCACGGACTCCAACCCCCCGGCGCGACGGAATTCCGAGCCGGTCCGCGACCGCTCGGCACGGCGGACACCCCGGGCGGTTCGAACTCCTCGCACACGGCGGCGGCCGCCTGGGACCCCGAACCCCCCGGCCCGCCGGACGCACAGCCTGCTGCACCGCCCCCCGGTGGGCCGCCCCCGGCCGGGGACGGCCGCCCCCTCCCGCCGCCCCCCGCGGACCCGTATGCCACCACCGGGGCCACGGTCCCGCCCGGCGCGACGAGCGCGGACCCGAGTGCAGCCGCGGACCCGACAGCCGCCCCCGCCACAGGACACTGGACCGTCCCGACGGGCGGCCACGCCCCCGACGCAGCGGGACCGACCGGAAGCGCCGGGGCCACGGGACCCGTCGCAACAGACGGGACCGGCGGCACGCGCAGCACCGACGGGACCGGCCGCACCGGCGGCACCAGCGCCGACGGCGCCCACGGCGCAGACGGCCCCGGCCGCACCCCGGCGCCCGGCGGCATCGCCACCGGCGCCTCCGACGGCCCCCGGGCCGCCGTCCCCGTGGCCCAGCTGGACGCGATCCGGCGCGGCGAGCACCTGCTCGTGGTGTGGGCCTGGCCGGCGGCCGCACCCACCGCCCGGGTGCGCTGGCGCGCCGATCCGCCGCCCACGCCCCGGCCGCCCCCGCCTCCGCCTCCGCCCCCGCCTCCGCCTCCGCCTCCGGCGACGTGCTGGTCCGGCGCCGGACCTACGAGCACGACGGCGGGCTCAGCCTGCACGTGGGCCGGGGTGCCGTGACGCTGACCGTCGAGGCCCACGTACCCGCCGCCGGCGCGGACATCGAGGGCGCCGCCACCCTCCCGGTGCCCGCCGAGCCGCCGCTCGTCCTGTACGAACCCGCGGCGCGGCGGCGGCTCACCGGCCGGACCGCCACGGTCTCCTTCCGCTGCGCGACCGGCTGCGCGCTGCCCGCGCTCCTGGTCGTGCACGGCACCGGCCGCTTCCGGCCGGCCGGCCCCGCCGAAGGGACGGTCGTGTGCGAGGTGCCGGCGCAGCCGCTGCCCGCGGGCCCGCCGCTGCTCGTCCGCTTCCCGCTCCCGGCGGCCGGGGAGTTCTCCTGGCTGGTCTGCTTCACCGCCGACCCCGAGGCCCACGACGAGGTGGAGCTGCGCCCCGTCTCCCTCCGCCGACTGCGGGTGAGCTGACATGGCCCGACGCCTGACCTGCCCGTACTGCTACGAGTACCTGGCCGCGGCGGGGATCCTGTTCCGGTGCAACAGCCGGATCGGCCCCGGCCGGCAGCGGTGCGAGCGCCGCCGCGACCCCGTTCTCGTCGAGCGGATGGGCCAACTCGGTGACCTGGGACCGGTGTTCGCCGCCGACGGCCGCAAGAGGTCGGCGGCCTGCCCGGATTGCGCGAGCGAGACCACGTACCGGATCTGCCCCGTGTGCCACATGACCCTGCCGGTGGAGTTCGGCATGGTCGACAGCCGGATGATCGCCATGGTGGGGGCCAAGGCCAGCGGAAAGACGGTCTACATGACCGTGCTCCTGCACGAGATGATGAACCGGGTCGGCAGTGCCTTCGGTGCGGCCATGCTGGCGGCCGACGACCTCACGATGATGCGCTTCGTGTCCGAGTACCAGGACCATCTGTACCGGGACGGCCGCATGTTCCTCGGCACCCGGACCGCCGTCGCCCACGACAACCGCATCGACCCGCTGGTCTTCCGCTTCGGGGTGCGCCGCCGCGGCCTGCTCGGGGAGCGGTCCCGGCACACCGTGCTGTCCTTCTTCGACACGGCCGGCGAGGACTTCAACTCCCGGGACAGCATGGAGGTCAACACCAGGTACCTGTCCCACGCGGACGGGATCATCCTGCTGCTGGACCCCCTCCAGATGCCCGGCGCGCGGCCGTGGGCGGCCCGGGGCACCGCCCTGCCCGGCAGCGAGGGGGTGGACAGCCCGGTGAACGTGCTGGGGCGGATCTTCGACATGTTGCGGGCCGCCCCGGGCGGGCGGTCCCGCTCGGGGAAGGTGGCGACCCCGCTGGCCGTGGTGTTCTCCAAGATGGACGCCTTCTGGCACCTGCTCGACCGCGGCAGCCCGCTGCGCCGGCAGCCGCCGGGCGGGGGCCGGTTCGACGTGGCGGACAGCCTCGACGTGCACGAGGAGGTGCGCCACCTGCTGAAGGACTGGGAGGGAACGGCCATCGACGCGAACCTGGACGTCAACTTCGCCCGCTACCGCTACTTCGGGGTGTCCGCCCTCGGCCACGGCCCCACCCCGGAGGCCCGGGTCGCCCCGACCGGCATCCAGCCGTACCGGGTGGCCGATCCGCTGCTGTGGCTGCTGTCCGAGACCGGCTCGGTGCCCCGGACGGGGCGGGAGCGGTGACCGGCGGCCCGAGGCCGGACGGGGCCCGCGCGCAGCTGCGGCAGCTGTACTACACCTCCTGCGAGCACGGCCTCAGCGGGTTCTCCGGCTTCCAGTTCAACGCGGTCACCCCCGGCCTGCCCACCGAGGTCCTGCACGCGGTCGAGTCCCTCGCCGGGTACGACCCGCCCCGGCCCTTCGTCGAGTCCGACACCCCGGAGCTGCTCGCCCGCTGCCCGGTCAACCTGTGCTTCCTGCCCGGCGGACCGGACGGCCGGGCCGCCACGGTGGTGTGCGTGCGGTACGTGGGCCGCGACTCGGCACGGCGGTTCGGCAACTACTTCGCGCACGCCCTGCACACCGAGGACTTCGCGGCCGCCTGCGGCGGGCTGCCGGCCATCGACCTGTGGGACTCCCCGCTGTGGGCGGCCGCGCCGGTCCCCGGTACGGAACTCCCGCCGCTGCCGGGCCCGCCCGCCCGCGGCCCGCTCACCACCGCCGCCGTCCGCGGCTTCCTGCACTCGCATCCGTACGGCGAACGGCTGCCGCTGCTGCTGGCGGCCGTCTGCGACGCGCTCGCCGACGGGCGGCCGGTGGTCCTCGTGGACCGCACGACCGACCGGATCGCCCACTGGTTCGCGGCAGTCAGCCGCCTGCTCCCGCCCCCGATGGTCCGTCAGCTTTCCTTCGCCACCTACCAGTTCCGGCCCGAACGGAGCCGCCTGCACCTGACCGGGGCGGTCCCGCAGGTGCCGCTCGCCTTCGGACCGGACGACCAGGACTCCCGCCACGTCTTCGACTTCGCCGCCGGGCGGTTCCCCGCGGACCTCCCCGTGCCGGGTCTCGTACGCCTGCTCTCCCGGATCGGAGTGGGCTCGGCCGCCTCGCTCTGGTCGTGGACGCGGGAGTACACCGACGGGTCCGAACGCCGGCTGGCCGACTGGTACGCGCCGGTGGCGGCCGCGGCGGCGGGCGGGGGCATCCCCCTGGACCGGGGGGACCTGGCCGCGGTGCTCGGCCTGCTGGGGGACCCGGCCCGGCCGGCACCCCGGCGCGCGGCCCTGGCCCGCGACCTCTACCTGCGCCACCCCGGCCTGGGCGAGGAGCAGCTCGCCGCGCTCAGCGGGGCCGCCCGTACCGGCGGCGACCGGGACCTCCACCACGAGCTGGAGGGCAGGCTCCACGCCGGCCGGATGCGGGCGTTCGTGGCGGACGTGCCGGGGGCGGCCGGCCCGGTGCCGATCACCGACGCCGAGCTGCGCGAGCAGGCCACCGCCCGGTGGCTGGACGCCCTCGCCGGGGCCGAAGACGTACGGCCCCGGCTGCGGCTGCTGCTGTGGGCGCGCGGCGCCGCGCTGGAGCCGCCCGAGCCGGTCGCGGAGCAGGCCTGCCGGTCCCTGGCGGCCGTCCTGCTCGGGGCGGCCCCCGCCCGGCCCTGGTCGGGGGAGGTGGAGCGGGCCGTCGCCCGGCTCGCCGAGGGGTGGCCCCTGTTCCGGCGCAGCCTGGTCGCCGAGGTGGCCGCCCGGCCGGAGCCCGACCCGCGCGCCTTCTCCCGCTTCCCCGCCGCCCTGCTGGCGGAGGCGGACCTCGCCGGCCACCCCCTGCTGCTGGAGGCGTACTGGACGGCCGCCGCGCACCGCAACCCACGGCGCGCGGCGACCCTGCTCCGGCGCGTCCTCGCCCTGCGGGAGCAGGACTTCCCCGATGCGGAGCTGCTGCACGCGCTGTGGCCGGACCGGCGGCCGTGGTCGTACGAGGAGGCCCGGGAGCTGCTCCGCCGGCTGCCGGCCGGGAAACCGCCGGACGGCTCCGCCGCCGCGGCCGCGCGCTGGCTGGACGGCGCGCTGAACCAGGAGATCCGGGGCGAGGAGGAGCTCGACGACTGCCTGCGGCTGTGCACGAGGCTGGCCGGGCCGCACCCCCCTGGCTGGGTGGCCGACCGGAGCCTGGACTGCGCGGTCACCTCCCTGCACCTGAGCCGGCGGCTCCGGCAGGCGCCCGAAGCCACCGCCCTGGCAGGGGAGTTCACGGCCCCCTCGCCGGCGCGGTGGGCGGCCCCGCGGGCGCTGAAGCGGCTGCGGCTGGTGCCGGCGGTGCTGCGGCTGCCCGCCGAGGTACCGGACGTGCCCCGGATGCTGTCCCGGCTGGACGACCGGACGCGTACGGGCTACCTGGACGCGACCCTGGCGGCGGCCCGGCAGCGCGGTCCGGCCGGTTTCGTCCTCCTCTCCCACGTGGCCGGGATCGCGATCGCCCCGGACGGCCTGCCGCAGGCGCAGCACGACCGGGTCCGGGAACTCCTGGTGCACGCGGCCGACCGCTGGCGGGTGGAGGACACGATGCGGCTGTCAGGGCTGGTCCGGCCGCACGACGCGCAGCTGGCCGACGAGCTGGCCGAACGGGCCGGCCGCCGGACCGGCGCACCGCGCAGGCTCCTGGGGCAGCTCCTGCGCAAGCGGCCGCCGGGGGCGCCGGACGAGCGCCGGGACGGGAGGTAGGCCGTGCTGGACGGGCTGTTCCTGGTCCTCGTGGGCGCGGTCGCGGCCATTGCCCTGCTGATCGTCGGCGTGACGGCCCTCGGCGAGGCGTTCCGGCAGCTCGCGGGGTTCGCCGCGGTCACGGTCGGGGTGCTGCACCGGCGCACCCCCGCGTACGAGGTCCTCGCCCCGTACCGGCCGCAGGACGAACCGGTGCCCGCCCACCGGAACTACTTCCTCGGGCAGGCCCTGCGCGATGTCCGCCAGGTGGCCCTGCTGGCTCCGCGGGCGGCCCGGGCCGCGGCGGGCGAGCGCGCCGCCACCGCCTACCACGAGAACTCCGGCCCCGGATCCGGCCTGCTCGACCTGCTCCGCGGCCTGTCGTCGGCGCTGGGCCACCTCCTCGGCGCCCTGTTCGCGGCCCCCCTGCTGGCCGCGGTCCTGCTGGTGCACACCCTGCTGGCGCTGCTGGCGGGCGGGGCGGCGCTGCTGGCCGCAGCGCTGCTGCGGGCGGCCGACCTGCCGCCGGTGTGGCTGCGCGGGCTCGGGCGGGGCCTGATGTGCCCGCACTGCTTCGCGCGGGTGCGCCATCCCGCGTACGCCTGCCCGCGCGGGAACTGCCGCCGGCGCCACGCCTCCGTACGGCCGGGCCGGTATGGGCTGCTGCGGCACCGCTGCCAGTGCGGGCAGGCCATGCCGACGCTGCGGCTGTGCATGCGGGGCCCGCGGCGGCTTCGCCCGTACTGCACGTCGGCGGCCTGCGGGAAGCCGCTGAGCCGGGACGCCGGGCACGCGCGGGAGCTGGCGCTGCCGCTGATCGGGGGCCGGGCCGCCGGGAAGACCCAGCTGGTGGCCGCGATGACGGCCGTGCTGGAAGGGGCCGCGGCCCGGGGCGGGCTGCCCTTCCGGCCGGCCGACGAGGAGTCGGCCGGCCGGTACGCGGTGGCCCGGGAGGTGCTCACGATCGGCGGGCACCCGTCGGCCACCCGGCCGGAGCTGCCGCGCGCCCTGTCGTTCGTCCTGGGCAGGGGGCCGCGGCGGCGGCTGCTCCACGTCTTCGACACGGCCGGGGAGCGGTTCACGAGCCGGGAGGAGGCCGATCCGCTGCGCTACGCGGCCCGGGCGCGGGCCTTCGTGTTCGTGCTGGACCCGCTGGCCGTGGACCACGGCTGGCCCGAGCCCCTGCGCGCCCTCGGCTCGCCCGTCCACCCCGAGCGGGTGTTCGCGCCCTCGGTGTCTGCCGTGCGGGGCATGGGTGCGCGGCTGGAGCGGAGCCGGCTGGCCGTGGCCATCAGCAAGGCGGACCTGCTGGAGGCGTACGGGCGGCTGCCCGGGCGGCCGGAGGCGCACGGTCGGCTGCCCGGGTGGCGGGAGGACAGCGGGCGGGCCCGCGCCTGGCTGTGCGAGGAACTGGGGCTGGGGAACCTGGTCGGGGCGATGGAGACGGAGTTCGGCGAGGTCCGCTTCTTCTTCACGTCCGCGGTCGGCGCAGGTGAAGGAGCAGGTGAAGGTACGGGACCGGGGGCGGGGGCCGGGCCCCCGGAGGGGGCCGCGGGCGGCCCGCCCCGGGTGCATCCGAGCATCGAGCCGCTGACCCGCTGGTGCCTCGGCGGGTGAGGACCGGCCCGCACCTGGCGCGCCTGCGTGCGTCAGATCGTGAACGGCTTCTGGTCGAGGAACTCGGGCCCCGGATTGCCGGTCAGGTACAGGTTGGGGCTCTGGGTGGCCGGCAGCTTCCGCTGGATCGCCCGGTGGAACGGCCGGTAGCCGCCCCGGAAGGCACCCTTGTCCCACACGTCGAGCAGGGCCTCCGTAAACGCCCCGTTGACGGCCCCGTCGGCCGAGGTCTGGTTGTCCTGGCAGCCCGAGATGAGCAGGGCCGAGGGCTTGCGGCCGTTGTTGCTGCTCTCGTCCTTCAGCTGCCGCTGGAGCGAGGTGTAGAAATCCTTGTCCCGCTCGTAGATCTGCGTCTGGCGCAGCAGGGGCATCACGCGCACCGCGGCCTCGAGCTGGTCCGGGTCGCTGGTCTGGAACTGGGCCTCCATGGCGACGGGGTTGAGGATCTCGCGGACGGACTCGATGCCGGTGCCGCTGTGGCAGCAGTCGAGGAGCGCCACGATGCGCACGCCCTCCTCGAAGCGCTGGAACTCGGCGTACAGCTCGTCGTCGAGCAGCTGGCGGTCGAAGAGGACGAGGGTCTCGTCGAGCTCGTCCTCCTCCACGTCGGGTCCGGCGGTGTCGGGCATCTGCCCGCCGTGGCCCGAGTAGGTGAACAGCAGGATGTCGCCCTTCCGGAGCCGGCCGGCCGCCTTGCGCAGCTCCGCGGTCACGTTCTCGACGGTGCCGTCGCGGGTCATGAGCGTGGTGTCGGAGAAGCCGACGGCGCGGGCGAGCTCGGCCATGTCGCGGGCGTCGTTCTCGCAGGCGACGAGCCGGCCGTCCCAGCCGTCGTACTTGTGCGGATCGACCTTGTTGAGACCGATGTGGAGGGAGAGTCCGGTGGGCACGATGTGCCTCCTCACGCGAGGGGAGGGGTCTGACGGGCACGGGATGGTTTCCGTGGCCGCCGGTTCCTGAACCGCCTCCCCGGAAGGGCCGCCCGATCGGGCCCCGCGGCCTTCCGCACGTGGAGGGCGGCTGATCGAGTGGCTTGCGGCCCGGCACAGTAAGTGATCAGAGATACGCGGTACTGCAATCCTATGAACACTTCAGATGCCGGTAGCTCCGCCTCCGGCTCCACCACCTCCCTGGCCGCCTCCGCCTCGACCGACGAGGGCCGCCAGAACCAGCTGGCGGGCCGCACCGGCTACGACCCGGCCTTCCTCGGCCCGCAGATCCCCCTGCCGCTGCCCGTGGACGCCTCCGTCCAGACCGTGGTCCTCCCGTACACGCACTTCACGGTGGTGCTGCGGCCGGACCGGCGGCTGGCGGCCTCCACCGCCGTCTGCATCGACGGGCAGCAGATCCTCGAAGACGTACCGCGCGACGACAAGTGGAACTTCGACCCCCGGATCCCCGAGTCCCAGCAGACCGGCAACGACATCTACCGCAACAACACGCTCGACCGCGGCCACCTGGTCCGCCGCCTGGACCCGGTCTGGGGCGCCGCGGCCGAGGCGCACGAGGCCAACTCGGACACCTTCCACTACACGAACGCGGCCCCGCAGGCGGACGTGTTCAACCAGGGCAAGGAGCTGTGGCAGGGCCTGGAGAACTACCTCCTCGACCACGCCGCGCAGTTCGACCGCAAGCTGACGGTGATGACCGGCCCGGTGCTGCAGGACGCGGACCCGCCATACCGCGGGATCCAGGTGCCGCTGCGCTTCTGGAAGGTGGCCGCCTTCATCCAGAACGGCAAGCTGGCCTCCACCGGCTACCTGCTGGACCAGAGCCCCGACCTCAGCCGCGACTTCGAGCGCGCCATGGCCGGCGCCAAGCCGGGCGACCCGCCCCCGCTGGGCGCTTTCCGCACGTACCAGGTACCGGTCGTGGACATCGTCGAACTCACCGGCCTGGACTTCGGCCCGCTGCCCGCCGCCGACCTGATGCCGGTGATGAAGGCACCCGAGCAGCGCTGGAAGCGCCTGGAGTCGCACGACGACATCGTCATGGGGCGGTAGCCGTGAGCGAGCCGCGCATCGTCTACGTCCACGGCAACGGCAACAAGGTCCGCAAGGAATTGTTGAAGTCGCAATGGGACCGGGCCCTGTTCGGCACGGACATGGGCCCGGCCTCCCGGATGGCGTACTGGGCCCCCGTCCGCTACGAGCACCCGCTGCCGGACCCCGCCGCGGACCCGCTCGACGGCGGGCCCCCGCCGGAGGAGGAGCTGCCGGGACCGTCCGCGCCGATGGGCGGCCCGCCCGAGGAGTTCGTCGCCCGCACGGTGGCCGAGGCCCGTGCCGAGAGCACGGCCGAGAGCACGCCCGCGACCCCGCCCGGGCCGCCCCCGGAGGGGGAGGAACAGCTGGTCGGCTGGCTGCGGGACATGACGTACCTGGGCGAGGCCATGGCGGGGGTGCCCGGCCCGGGCGGGCCGCCCGGGCCGGGTCCGGAGGCCCTCGCCGAGGCCCTTCCGCTGCCCGCGTTCGCCCGCCGGGAGGTGTTCCGGCTGCTGGTCCAGCACACCTTCAAGGACGTGCACGCGTACTTCTTCGGCGGTGCGGGCGACGCGATCCGCGAGGTCGTGCGGGCGGAGCTGGCGGGGGTGGACGGCGGCGGCCCGCTCGTCGTCGTCGGCCACAGCCTCGGCACGATCGTCGCGTACGAGGTGCTGCGCGAGCTGGAGCGGCCGGTCGAGCTCCTGATCACGGTGGGGTCCCCGCTGGGGATCACCGAGGTCCGGGACCTGCTGCTGGAGCCGCCCGCGGTCCCGGCCGGGGTGAAGGCCTGGCACAACGCCTCCGACCTGCGCGACCTCGTGGCACTCGACCACACCCTGCGCCCCGAGTACGCCCCGGCGGACCTCGTCACCGACCACCTGGTGACGAACAGCAGCGGCAACCACCACGGCATTCGCGAGTACCTCTCCACGGACCCGGTGCGCACACCGGTTCGTGCCGTTTTCGGCCATCTTGCACCGCATCCGACCGGGTGAAACCATGACGGGTATCAGTCACTCCCCCGCAACGTTCCGCTCTACGGCGTAGGTAGGTGGGGCATGGCTCTCGAAGAGCAGGAATGGGACGTCGTCGTCAATTGGCTGCGGGAGTACGTCTTCTTTGAGGCCAATCTTCCTGCGACGGCCCTCCGGCTGCTCGGATTTCCCCCCGACTTCATCGGGCGCCTGGACCTGACCGGGTCGGCGGACCACAACGCCAGGGAGGTCGTGAGCGCCTCCCGCGAAAGCATCGAGGGTGAGCGGACGCTGATCGCCAACCTCTTCCACGCGCCGATGCTGCGGGACATCTATGAGCACAAAAACCGCCTGGAAACGTTCCAACGCCGACTCGCCCAAGACGACGACGTGTACCGCTCCACCGAGGACCGGTTCCTCAGCACCGTCCTGACCAGCGGGGTCTTCCTCGACCGCACGGACCTCCGGCAGCGGCTGAAGGAGTTCGTGGCGGACCCCGAGAAGGCGGTGCTCGCCGTGGAGGGCGAGCCGGCCAGTGGGCGTTCGTACACCTACCACCTGATCCGCCACATCAGCGAGCAGAAGAGGTTCCTCACCCTCCGCGTGGTGCTGGAGAGAACCTCCACGGCAGCGTCCGTGATCCGCCGGCTGAACACCTTCATCCCGAACAAGACGTCGTTGAACCCGACACAGTTGAACGACGTACTGCCCACGCTCCGGCAGCAGGTGGACGACATCGTCAGCCGGGCCACCGAGGCGAAGGAGACGTTCTGGATCATCCTCGACGACTGCGACAAGCTCGACGCCTCCTCGGACGTCTGGGACTGCATCGGCATGCTCGCGGTGTCCATCTTCGAGCAGGCGGGTGCGACGCGGAACAAGAGCGCCGTGCCCCGGCTGGTCCTCCTCGGCCATTCGCCGACGATGCGTCAGCTGCCGGACGAGCTGAAGGGCCACGAATGCCGTGACATCGCCCGCCCGGCCGGCGAGGAGGACCTGCGGACGTTCTTCGGCCAGTTCTTCGCGAGGACTCCGGGCCCGCTCGGCGCCGACCCGCAGAATCCCTCCCCTCCGGACCCGGAACAGGGGGACAAGCTGGCGCAGCTGACCAGCGCCGTGGTCCTGCGCGCCGCCGGCGCCCCGGGGACGGACCGCTACATGCGCAGGCTCGGCGGAGCGACGGCGACCGCCATGGAGGTCTACCGGTCCCTCGCCCCCGGCGAGGACTTCGAGGAGCGCCTCTGCGAGGCTCTCGGCCACGACCCCGAGGGACCCTGCCCGGGACCAGCACCCGGATCGGGGCCGGGGCCCGGCCCGGCCCCGGTATCCGGCCCCGGTGGCGGCCCGGGCCTCGGACCCGGCCCCGGGGCGGTCCCCGCCCCGGCCGCGGCCTCCGGGTCCGGATCAGGCTCCGGAGCCGGCCCTGGTTCCCGCACGGCCGTCGCCTCCGGCGCCGGCGACGGCTCGGGCGACGAGGCCTCGGGGGACGAGCTGCGGCCCGGCACGGCAGCGGAATTCCGTCCCCGTCCCGCCACCACCCTCGCCCCCGTCTCCGAACTCCGCCGCAGCTACCGGGAGGCCGCCTGCCTGCTCGACCACTTCGACCCCACCTACCTCCGTGTGCCCGGCGAGCGCCGCTCCAGCGGGCAGGCCGCCGAGCTGCTCGTGGACGACTGCACCACCCCGTTCTCGGGGCGCCAGCAGACCTCGTGGACGCTCAAGCCCGAGGTGCGCGAGCAGACGCTGCGCGGGCTGGCGGGCCCGGAGGCCGCCCGGCTCGCCCTCGAAACCCAGCTGGCCTGGATGCCCGAGGAGCCAGGCCCGGAGCCCTTCGCCCTCGCCTTCCTCTCGGGGCAGCAGCCCAAGCTGGAGGAGCTGAGCCGGGCGGAACTCGCCGACGCCCAGCAGGCGGTGTTCTGGCTCGCCCTCGTCCCCGGCGCCGCAGGACTGCTCCCCAACCCCGACTACATCCAGCAACTCCGTGAACGCGCCCGTCTGTTGGAGCCGCTGGAGCGCCTGCTCCGCAGCCCCTTCCAGGGCCGTACCGCCGAACTCGACGAACTGCGGCGGTACGCCGGGCTGCCCGCGGAATCCGGACCGGAGGGCCCGGTGCACCGCAGGGACTTCGTGCGGGCCGCCGTCGCCACCCCCGCGCCCCCGCTGCTCGTCCACGGCATCGGCGGGATCGGCAAGAGCACCCTGCTCGCCGAGTTCCTCGTCCGGAGCCTGCGCGACTACCGGCCCGGATTCCCGTTCGCCTACGTCGACTTCGAGCGGCCCACCCTCTCGCTCCACGAACCGGCCACCATGATCGCCGAGATCTCCCGCCAGTTCGGGATGCAGTTCCCCTCGCTCCGCGCCGAGTTCGACGCACTGGCCCAGGAGTGCGAGGCGACGGCGGCCGCCCAGCGGGCGGAGCAGAGCGAGGTCGAGGACCTCTACCGGCTGGCCACCACGCGCGGCACCGCCGGCCGGCTGTCCTCCTCCGGCCTGCACACGCAGGCGATCGAGCGCGAGCAGGAGCTCGCCACCCGGGCCGGGCTGCTGCTCACCCGCGCGATCGGCATCCCGGCGGACCTCCCCGGCCCCCCGCTGGTCATCGCCCTGGACTCCTTCGAGGAGGCCCAGTACCGCGGCTCCCCGGTGATCGGCCGCATGTGGTCCTTCTGGGCCGCGCTGCAGAAGGCGCACCCGCGGCTGCGGGCGATCGTCTCGGGCCGCGCTCCGGTCGGCCACCCCGGACAGCGGGTCGAGCCGCTGACCCTCGCACTCGGCGACCTCGACCCGCAGTCCGCCGTCGCCCTGCTGATGTCCAACGGAGTGGACGACGCCAAGACGGCGCAGAAGCTGGCCGAACGGATCGGCGGGCACCCGCTGAGCCTGAAGCTGGCGGCGGAGGCGGTCCGCACGGTCGCCGGAAGCGGCACGGCCGTCGGCCGGCTGGTCGGCGGGCTGCCCCCGAGGGAACGGGACGTCAACCGCAAGGTGGACCAGCTCCTCGTCCAGGGCTTCCTGTACGACCGGATCCTGCACCACATCCCCGACGGGCGGGCGCGCGCGCTCGCCCGTACCGGACTGGCCCTGCGGACCATCACCCCCGCCCTGATCAAGGACGTGCTCGCCGAACCGGCCGGTCTGAGCGTGGACACCGACGGCGAGGCACGCGAGCTGTTCGGCCTGCTGGCCCGGCAGCAGCTGATGGAGCCCGCCGGAGCGGAGGCGATCCGGCACCGGTCCGACCTGCGGTCCATCATGCTGGGCCTCGCGGACAAGGGGCGCACAGCCGAGATGCGCGAGGTCGGGGAGCGTGCCGTGCAGTACTTCGCGGCCCGCGAGGGCCTGGAGGCGCGGGCCGAGGAGATCTACCACCGGCTGCGCCTGAAGCAGAGCCCCCGGGCCGTGGAGCAGCGCTGGCTGCCGGGAGTCGAGCGGTTCCTCTCGGGCGCCGACCAGGACCTCTCCGCCCGGGCCGCCGCCTTCCTCACCGGGCGGCTCGGCGGGCACGTCTCCGTCCCCGTCATGGAGGAGGCCGACCAGGAGGACTGGGAGCGGCTCGCCGCACAGGAGGTGGAAGGCCTGCTGGCGCAGGGTTTCACGACCGAGGCGGCGGCCCGGCTGGCCGAGCGGCGGCCGTGGACCCCGGGCAGCGAGCTGCACCCGCTGCTGGTGGACACCCTGGCCCGGCTGGGCCGCCGCCGGGAGGCCCGGGCCGAGGCGGACGCCGCGATCGACCGGGCCGCGGAGGCCGGGTTCCCCGACGTGCAGCTGGAGCTGCTGCTCCAGTCGGCGCGGCTGGCCGAGGAGGACGGGGACCTGGTGGACGCGGACCGCGACCTCGCCGCGGCCGAGGACATCGCGGGCAGCCTGGGCCGGGACTTCGACGCGCTGGCCGCGAACCTGGAGCGGTCCCGGCTGGCCGCGGCCTCCCGCGAGGCCGACTCCGAGGTGGACAGCAGGCTGGCCGAGCGGCTGCGGAGCCTGCCCGCCGATGCGATGGGCCGGCAGCCCGCACTCGTACGGGCGGCCGCCGCGGAGGTCTCGCGCCAGGACCCCCAGGCCCTGGCCCGCACGATCGACGCGGTGGGCCTGCCCGCCGGGGACGACCAGGCGCTGGCCGCCCTGGCCGGGGCGATCGAACAGGCCGTCCGGCAGCAGCCCTCGCTCGTGCAGTCCCTCCTGGCCATCATCCAGTCGGCCGTGCCGAGTCCGCTGCCTCCGGCCGCCCCGGCGGCCCCGGCCGCCCCTGCGGCCCCGGCGGCCGGGACCGGCCTGCGGCTCGAAGCACCCGCCGGCGGCACCGCCGTCTCGGCGCCCCGGCCCGCGGACCCGCCGGCCGGCTCCCCCGCCCCGCGCCGGCCCGCCTCGGCCGCCGGCGCCGGCACCGCCATCGCCTCGTACCTGCGGGAAGCCCGGCGGCTCGGCACCCTCGACGGGCTGGCCCGCCAGCTGCTGGTCGTCAACGACGCCAGCGGCACGCTGGTCTCCGGAGTGGCGGCCGCGATGGGCTCCGGCATCCCACCCCACCCGGCGGCCGCCGCTGCGGCGGCGGCTCCGCCCCCCGCACCAGCCGAAGGGACCGGCCCGTAGCGGCCTGAGCGCGCATGTTCGACGGCTATCTGGCACCAGAGGAACTCGACGAGGTCAGGCAGGCGGCCCTGCAAGCCGGGTACACGGATCCGGAGTACCGCAAGCTGCTGCTGCGCGGCATCCTGATCGAGTTCGCCGCGGGCCTGGAGCGCCTGAGCCAGCCCATCCTCCAGCTCCAGTCGGACCTCGACCGGCTGAACAGGGTCGAGCGCCTGGTGGACGGCAAGGTGCCCCTCCAGATCTGGCTGGACAACGCGTCCAAGCTGACCCAGGAGCAGGGTCCCCGGACGGTCTTCCAGAGGTACCTGGACAAGGTGGTCCGCACGGCCAGCGGCGAGCCCGACATGCCGCCGCCCGCGGCGCCCGCCGGCGAGGCCAAGGAGAAGATCGTCCACACCGACGACAGCGTGCCGTTCTGGTTCCTCAACGGCGGGGTGGCGGCCGGGCAGGGGGTCGCCCTGCTCAAGGTCTTCCCGTACGAGTCCGGGACCGCCAACGGCAGCCCGCACTCCGGGACCGGATGGCTCATCGCCCCGGGGCTGCTCGTCACCAACCACCACGTGGTCAACGCCCGTTCGCGCACCGGCTCCACGGTGCCCGATGCCGCCCCGGCCGACCTGGCCCTCCAGGCGGCCAACTCCCGCGCCCGGTTCGACTATCTGGACGAGGACGTCCAGACCGAAGGGGTGGCCGGCACCGCCCTCGAAGCCGCGGACAAGGACCTCGACTACGCGGTCCTGCGCCTGGCCGAGCCGGACGGCCGGCCGGTCCTCCGCGTGGCGACCGAGCCGCTGAAGCTGACGGACCGGGCCACGACCGCGGTCAACATCATCGGGCATCCGCTCGGCCGCCCGAAGCGGGTGGCCCTGCGCAACAACCTCGTGCACGAGGCGACCGACCGCGACGTCCGCTACTTCACCGACACCCAGCCGGGCTCCTCGGGGTCACCGGTCATGACCGACGACTGGACCGTGGTCGCGCTGCACCGCAGCAGTGAGCTGATCACCAGCGTCCAGTTCCAGGGGAAGGACACCGCCTTCGTCAACGTCGGCACTCAGCTGAGCATGATCCTGCGCCATCTCTCCGAGCACAGCCCGGAGTTGTACAAGGAGATCACCACCGCGCAGGCGGCGCTCGGGAACGGAAACCAGCCGGAGGTGTGACATGTGGAGCGGATCGCCCGTGGCGACCGACCCGGAGAAGGTCTTCAAGGACCTGCGCGAAGTCGCCGAACGCGTCAGGAACAACCTCAAGGCGGAAGTCCCGGAAGGCGTCGAGGACCTGCCGCCGGCCGAGGCCTCCGCCCGGGAGATCGAACGCTTCGCCCAGGAGGAGCGGGCCCGGGTGCTGGAAGCCGGAATCGTCGGACTGGAGAAGCTGGCCGCCGACCGCAAGGACGAGATCGACGAGGACGAGTTCTTCGGGATGGAGGCCATCGTCCTCCTCGAAGGCCGCCCCGCCATCCTCGTCCAGGGCAGCGACTTCGCCTCCCAGCAGGGCAGCGACTGGGCGGTGCTGGACACGCACCGCGCCGCCATCCGCGAGTCCATAGCCCGGGTCGGCCGCGTGGAGGTCACCGGCCACCTCGACCTGGACTGGCTGGGCACCGCCTTCCTGGTGGGCCCGGACGTGGTGATGACCAACCGGCACGTGGCCGCCGAGTTCGCCCGCGGCGACGCCGGCGGAGCCGTGTTCCGCGACGGCATGTCGGCCCGCATCGACACCGCCGAGGAACTCGGCCTGGTCCCCGGCACCGGGCCCGCGCCCGAGTACGAGGTCACCGAGATCCTCGGCATCCACGCGGACGTGGACATGGCCCTGCTCCGGGTGGAGCCGAAGGCCGCCGACGGGGCCCCGCTGCCCCCGCCCCTGCAGATCGCCGCCGAACCCCCCGCCGAGCTCGCCGGGCGGCCCGTGTACGTGATCGGCTACCCCGCCGCGGACGGCCGCCGCAACGAACCCGAGGCCATGCGCCGGATCTTCATGGACGTCTTCAACGTGAAGCGCCTCCAGCCCGGCACGGCCACCGAACTCTTCGACGGCGTCCCCAAGATGAAGCACGACTGCTCCACTCTCGGCGGCAACAGCGGCTCCCCCGTCTTCGACCTGGAGACCCACCGCGTCCTGGGCCTGCACTTCGGCGGGCGGTTCCGCTTCGGCAACTTCGCCGTGCCGCTGTGGCAGCTCCAGGACGACCCGCTGGTACGCCGCGGCAAGGTCAACTTCGTCTGACCCGGGTGCCCCGCCGGGACCTCCGGCCGGGGCGTTTCCGGACCCACGGCTCGGGGCTGCGCACACCGGGAGGCACCATGAACCAAAGCCCGGACGCGGCACTGCGCCGCGCCCTCGAAGGGGAGTTCCGGGGCCGCCTGTCCGGCCCCGGCGACCCGGGCCACGACGAGGACCGGCGGATCTGGAACGCCTCGGTGGACCGGTCCCCCGCCCTCATCGCCTACTGCACGGGGGTCGCGGACGTGACGGCCGCGGTGCTCCGGGGCCGGGAGAGCGGCCTGCCGCTGGCCGTCCGCAGCGGCGGCCACAGCTTCCCCGGGCACTCGGTGTGCGACGGCGGCCTGGTCATCGACCTGTCGGCGATGAAGGGCATCCGGGTGGACCCGCAGGCCCGCACGGTCCGGGTGCAGGCCGGTGCGCTGCTCGGCGAACTCGACCGGGAGACGCAGCAGTTCGGGCTGGCCGTGCCGTCCGGGATCGTGACCCACACCGGGGTGGCCGGGCTCACCCTCGGCGGGGGCATCGGCTGGCTGATGCGCCGGTACGGGCTCACCGTGGACCAGCTCGTGTCGGCGGACCTGGTCACGGCGGACGGCCGGTTCACGACGGCGGACGCGGAGCGGGAGCCGGAGCTGTTCTGGGGGCTGCGCGGGGCCGGCGGGAACTTCGGCGTGGTGACCGAGTTCGAGTTCCGGCTCAACCCGCTGGGGCCGCAGGTGCTCGCGGGGCCGGTGCTGTGGCCGATGGAGGACGCGGCGGACGTGCTGCGGTTCTACCGCGACTGGATCGAGTCGGTGCCCGACGAGCTCACCACCATCCTCACCCTGCGCAAGGCCCCGCCGCTCCCGGCCATTCCCGCCGCACTGCACGGCCGCCCGGTGATCTCGGTCGGCACCTGCTGGGCCGGGGACCCCGGGCAGGGCGAACGCGTGCTGCAGCCGCTGCGCGGGCACGGCACCCCGCTGCTGGACCTGTGCACGATGCGGCCGTTCACCGGGCTCCAGGCCATGTTCGACCCGGCCTTCCCGCACGGCTGGTGGTACCACTTCCGCGCCTGCGACATCGACCGGCTGACCGACGAGGTCGTGGACATCACGGTGGAGCACGCGGCGCACATCGGCTCGCCGCTGTCGCTGCTGGCCGTGTTCCAGCGCGGCGGGGCGGTGGCCCGTACCGGCGAGGACGAGACGGCGTTCAGCGGCCGCGCCACGGGACACACCTTCAACATCAACGGCACGTGCAGGGACGAGGCGGGCTTCGAGGAGGAGCGGGCCTGGGTGCGCGGCCTGTGGTCCGCACTGGCGCCGTACCACGCGGGCACGTACGTCAACTTCCTCATGGACGAGGGCAGGGACCGCATCACCCAGGCCTACGGTCCGGAGAAGCTGGCCCGGCTGCGCGCCCTCAAGCGCGCGTACGACCCGGACAACGTCTTCCGGCTGAACCAGAACATCCTTCCCGCCGAAGCCGCCTGACGGAGCGTCAGCATCTGGGCGGCGCGTTCAGCGGGAACGGCCCCGCCACCACCGCGAGACCCGGCCCTCCCGCCCGCCGCCGGGCCCGGCACCCCCGGGCCCGGCGGCCGTGGCGGGCCCGGCGGCCGTGGCCGCGGCCCACGCCCGCCGGGTGGCCTCGGGCAGGTGCGGGAAGTCCGGGTCGTGGCGGGCGATGTGCCCGGCGAGCGTCCTCCAGCCTGCCCCCGCCACGGCGATCAGCCGCTCGGCGAGCCCGAGGGCCCCGCCCCGGCAGCCGGCCCGGCGGAGCGCCTCCTGCCCGCCCGGGGAACGGAAGTGGCGCAGCGCCTCGCGGGCGGCTGCCGGGTCGCGGGCGAGCATCCGGTGCAGGGCCTCCACGGTCCGCGGGTGGTCGGCGCGCCGGAGGTGGTGCAGGGCCCGCCCGGCCTCCTGCTCCTGGGTCAGGGCGAACACCCGGAGCCGTGAGGCGTGCAGGAAGCTCTCGGCCGGTCCGGTGAGGCCGTCGGCCAGCCGCCCGGCGGCCTCGTGCGCCTCCTTGCCGGCCGCCCGGATCTCCTCCAGGAGCGCCGCCAGCCGACGCGCGTCCTGCGGCTGCCCGGCCGTGCGGTCCCCGTCCGTGGCCGCCGCCGCTGCCCCGTGCGCATCCCGGGTGTCCGGGTCCTGCGGACGACCGGGCCCCGGCTCGGTGTCCGACGCCCGCCCGCCGTGCGCTTGCCAGGCCGGTACGGCCCACAGGGCGGAGGTGAGCGGCGGGGCGGCGGACGCGGCGCGCGTGTCGGCGAGGGTGGGGAAGACGGCGGTGCCGCCCGGGCCGTGGCGGGCCGCCGCCCGGGCGGCGAGCGCCGCCGCGGTGGGCCGGGCCTGCGGGTCCTTGGCCAGCGCCGCCCGGACCAGCCCGGCCAGCTCGGCCGGTACGCCGTCCAGCGCGGGCACGCCGGTGACGATGCGGTACTCGATCCCGGCCGGGGCCCCGAAGGGGTGGCGCCCGGTCGCCGCGTAGGCGGTGAGCAGCCCCCAGGCGAACAGGTCGGAGGCGGTTCCGGTGGCCCCGCTCTCCATCTGTTCGGGGGCCATCCAGCCGGGGGTCCCGGTGACCGCGCGGGTCACGGTCACCGCCGCCGCCCCGAGGTGGTGGGCGATGCCGAAGTCCAGCACCCGCGGGCCGTCGGCGGCCAGGATGACGTTCGCGGGCTTGAGGTCCCGGTGGGCCACCCCCGCGCGGTGGATGCACGCGAGGGCGTGGGCGGTGGCCGCGGCGAAGGTCAGCAGGTTGGGGCCGGTGAGCGGCCCGTGCGCCTGGACGTGCTCGGCCAGGGTGTCCCCGGGGACGTACGGCATGGCCAGCCAGGGCCGGTCGGCGCTCGCATCGGCGCCCACCAGGCCGAGCACGTACGGTCCGGTGACCTTGGTGAGCAGGGCGACCTCGCGGGCGAAGCGCCGCCGGTGGACCGGGTCCCCGGCGTACTCCGGGTGCAGCACCTTGACCGCGACGGGCTCCCCGTCCTCGGGCTGGGCGTAGTAGACGGCGCCCATTCCGCCGGTCCCGATCCGGCGCAGCGGCCGGTAGGGCCCGATCCGCCCCGGCAGTTCGGCCACACGCACGTACGACCCCTCCACCCCACCAGACACATCGCCGTCGAGCGATGGTAGCGGCGTGCGGACGCGCCCCTTCCGGTGCCCCGGCCCCCCTCGGTACCGCCGTCCCGTGGCGGTCTCGGCAGGACGGGGGTGCGGGGGCTAGCCTGGCCGCGGGACCGACCAGCCAGGGCGCCCAGCCAGGGCGCACGGACCAGCAACGGGGAGACCATGACGCTCATCGCCGACCCGCTCGACTCCCTCCTGCGGGCCGCCGTCCGCGACCGGATCCACCCGGGCGCCGTCTGGGCCGCCGGCGATGCCGCGGCCACGCTCGCCGAGGGCGCCGCGGGCTCCGGAACGGGGCCCGACACCGAGTTCGAACTCGCCGGCCTCGGCCAGGTGCTCGACGTGTGGCCGGCCGTCGGCGCACTCGTCCGCGACGGGGAACTGCAGCTGCACACCCCCCTGGGCGCCTACCTCGCCGAGCTCCGCGGGCGACCGCTGGCCGGGGTGACGTCCCATCACCTCCTGACGCACACCGCGGGCTTGCGCGATCCCGCGGCCGATGACGCGGCGCCGCTGCTGCACACCGCCCTGCACCGGCCGCCGAGCGAGGCCGTCGAGTACAGCGACCGGGCCGGGCGGGTCCTCGGCCGGCTGGTGGAGCACCTGTCCGGGCGGCCGCCCGCCCAGCTCGCGGCCGAACGCCTCTGGCAGCCCCTCGGCATGACCCGCACCCGCGCCCACCGGCCGGACCCGGCGGGGACTGCGGGCGCTGCGGGGCCTGCCGGGACGGAGTCCGCGGGGCCTGCGGACACCGGTCCGGCCCCCGGCATCCGCTCGGTGGCGGGAGACCTCGCCCGCTTCCTGCGCCACCTGCTCACCCCGGACCCCGGCCCGTTCGGCGCCGCCTGGGTGCGCGACTCGCTCCGTATCCGCACCGGTGAACTCGCCCCGCCGCGCGGCCTGTTCTGGCACCCGGCCACCGGCACCCACCGCCGGCAGGACATCTGGGTGCACCACGGCCCGGCCGGATCCGGCCTGTGGATCTCCCCCGCCCAGTCCCGCTGGGCGGTCCTGCTCACCGGCCGGGACGGCGGGCCGCGCGACCGCGCGGCCTCCGCCCGACTCCGCGAGGCCTTCCGCACGGCCGCCTTCGGCTGAACCCGGGGTACGGCCTGCGGGCAGGCGACAGCGCGCCGCCGGGACCCCGGTGGAGGGGCCCCGGCGGCGCGCGTGCGCCCTGCGTGCCGCAGCTGCGGACTTCGGGTCAGACGCGGTCGGCCGCGATCAGCACGTACTGGAAGGAGCCGTCCTTGTACGAGTTGATGAACGCCTCCTCGATGCCGGTGACCAGCGAGGAGGTGGCGCGCAGCTCCCAGTAGGGCAGGGTGTCGGGCGTCAGGTCGATGACGGCCTGCGGGACGAGCCGGTTGTCGGCCATGGCGCGCAGGTACTCGCGGCGGGAGTGGATGTTGCACTCGAAGTGGGCGTTGATCTGGGAGACCCACTTCGAGGGCTGGCCGTAGCGCGGGTTCCAGCAGCCGGTGATGGTCACGTAACGGCCGCCGACCGCGAGGACGCGCGCGTGCTCGGCGAACAGGTCGTGCAGGTCGACGTACATGCTCGACTCGTTGTTCCACGAGCCCGCGGCCTGCCCGGTCTCGAAGGGCATGTCCAGCATGTTGCACACGCGGGCGTGGACGGAGTCCTCAAGGCCGAGTTCGCGGGCGCGCTGGTTGCCGAAGTCGGCCTGCTTCGCCGAGAGGGTCAGGCCCTCGACCTTGCAGCCGAACCGCTGGTGGGCCATGACCATGGAGCCGCCGCGGCCGCAGCCGGCGTCCACGAGCATGTCGTCGCGGCCGATGCTGCCGAGGTGGTCGAGGAGCACCTCGGTCTGTGCCGACTCCAGCCGGTGCAGCTCGGCGATCAGCTTCTTCTCGTACTCGCTGTCCGCGGGGTCGCCGAGGGCGGCGTGGTCCACGGCACCGATGCCGTAGTGGTGGTGGTACAGCCCGTCCACGTCGCCGAGGCGCAGGTTCACCGGCCGGGCCTCGCCGTCCCAGTAGCGGGCGATGTCACCCTGGTAGGGGGTGGCCGGGGAGGGGACGAAGGGGGTGGTGCCGAGAGTGCTGGTCACAGATGAATCCGTCCTTACCAAAAGTCGGGCAGGCTGTAGCGGTACGTGTTGGTCATGTGCCAGTGGTGGTTGCCGTCCACCCACACGGCCACGCCCTTGAGGAAGCGCAGCACGCGCGGATCGGGGCAGGCGGCGGCCAGTCGGGCGGATTCGGCCTCGAACTCGTGCATGAGCTCGTTGTGGACCTCGACGGCCTTCAGGTAGGCCTCGCGGTGCGAGACCCCCTCGCGCTCCGAGATCACCACCGGCAGGTTCAAGTGGAGCCCTGGGCTGGCGAGTTCCTTGGTGTACGAGTACAGGTCGTTGGAGATGGTGGTGGCGTTGCCCGCGAGGGCGATCACCCGCTGCATGGCGGGCTGGGCGTGCAGGTCGGCGGGGAGTTCGTAGCCGCCGACGGTGTCGGTGATGGTGGGGCAGGGGCGGAAGTTGTTGAACTGGCGCATCGCCAGGTACTCCCACACCTCGGGCACGTACTTCGTCTCGGCCCAGGCGGCTTCGGCGAGGTAGCCCAGGTGCAGCCGGGCCATGTCGTGCCGGAACCGGTCCGCCTGGGCGGGGGTGGCTCCCTGGAGGAAGTACTCCATGGCGGAGCGGTAGGCCCGGCGGGGGGCGTCGGAGTGGAGCGAGGCGGCCCAGCCCGGCTGGTACTCCCCCGTGGTGTGGACGGGGTCGAGGGCGGTGTGCGCCATCAGCAGCCGGCCGCCGAGGCCGACGGGCGAGCCTCCGTGGTCCTCGCAGTAGCAGTCGTCGACCACGTTCTCCGCGACCATCAGCCGGGTGGCGATCATGAGGTGCTCGATGGTGGGGGCGTCCGGGTGGCAGCCGACCATGTAGCGCGCCACGGAGAACCCGTCGAACTGGTCCTCCCACTCGGGCGGGTAGAGCTCGCACTCCTCCACCGCCCACGTCTTGATCCGGCGGCTGACCTCGGCCACGCGTACCGGATCGGGCTCCGGCAGCGGGTGGTAGTAGAGGCCGGGGATGGGCCGCCCCTGGGCCGGCGGCTCCGCGTCCGGGGCCTCGGGCAGGGCTGCGGAAGGCGGCCCGGCCGGCATCTCGCGCGGGGCGAAGTGCAGGCTGGCCGTGCCCAGGCCGCTCGGGCCGCGGATGATCCGCTCCAGGGCGGCGTTCGGGTCGGCGGGCTCCGGCGGCGCGGTCTCCGCGGCCGGCGCCGGCGGCGCCGTGCGGAGGGACGCGACGGTCGGGGCGGTGGGGATCCTCCGAGCCGCCGGAACGGACGGCTCCGCCGGGGCGGCCACCTCAGCGGCGGCCGGGAGGACGGGGGGTGCGGGCGCAGCGGGCACCGCGGGGCGGCCGCCGGCGGCCGCCCCGGCGCCGGAACCGAGGGCGGCGGCTCCGGCCAGGACGTGGGCCCCGAAGTGCGCCGCGGCGGCGGGCAGGCTCGACTGCAGGGGGGAAGGCCCGGGCTCGGGCATCCGTGACTCCTAGAGGGGTGGGTGGGCTGTCCCGGATCCCTGGTCCCGGGCATGCCCGGCCGGCCCGGGAGGGTCCGGGCTCTCGGCCTTCGGGCGGGGCGGGGCGGGTCCCCTCAGTCGCGCCTGCGGGCGATCTGTACGTTCTCCAGTACGCCGAGCGCGTCGGGGACCAGGATCGCGGCGGAGTAGTAGGTCGTGACCAGGTAGGACATGATCGCCTGGTCGCTGATGCCCATGAACCGCACGGACAGGCCGGGCTCGTACTCCTCCGGGAGACCGGTCTGCCGGAGTCCGATGACGCCCTGGTTGTCCTCGCCGGTGCGCATCGCGAGGATCGAGCTGGTGTTGTCCTTGGAGATCGGGATCTTGTTGCACGGGAGGATCGGCACCCCGCGCCAGGCCGGGACCTGCTGGCCGCCCATGTCCACGTGGGTCGGGTAGAGCCCGCGGGCGTTGAACTCGCGGCCGATCGCCGCGATGGTCTTCGGGTGGGCGAAGAAGTACTTGGTCCCGCGGCGCCGGCAGAGCAGCTCGTCCAGGTCGTCCGGGGTGGGCGGGCCGGAGTGGGTCTGGATGCGCTGCTTGAAGTCCGCGTTGTGGAGCAGGCCGAACTCGCGGTTGTTGATGAGCTCGTGCTCCTGGCGCTCGCGCAGCGCCTCGATGGTGAGCCTGAGCTGTTCCTCGGTCTGGTTGTGCGGACCGTTGTAGAGGTCGGCGACCCTGGTGTGGATCCTCAGCACCGTCTGGGCGATGGAGAGTTCGTACTCGCGGGGGTTGAGCTCGTAGTCGACGAAGGTGCCGGGGAGCTCGGGCTCGCCGGTGTGGCCCGCCGACATGGCGATCTCGGCCTCGCCGTGGCGGTTCTGCCGCTGGAGGGGCAGGGAGCTGAAGTGCTCGATGTGGGACCGGAGTCCGGGCGCCGTGGCCAGGACCGCCTGGAAGTCCGCGCGGGACAGGGTGAGGAGGGTGCCGGGGGTCTCCGCGGTGGCGGTGTAGTCCCAGGTGGCGTCGGCGTCCAGCAGGGAGTTCTCGCCGTAGCGGTCGCCGTCGGCGAGGACGGCCACGGCCACCTGGCCGCCGTACTTGCCGGGGGCGGACTGATTGATGCGGCCGTGGGCGATGAGGTGGATCTGCTCGGCCGGGGTGCCCCGTTCGGCCAGGACCTCGCCGGCCCGGAAGTCGCGCTGGACGCAGCGGTTCGCGAGGGCGATCAGCACTTCCTCGTCCTCGAACCCGCTGAGCAGGGCGAGTTCGCCGAGCTCGCGCGGGATCACCCGGACGTCGGCGCCGTCCTGGACGAACTCGATGCGCCCGTCTCCGACGGTGTAGCTCAGCCGGCGGTTCACCCGGTACGTGCCGCCCTTGGTCTCCACCCAGGGGAGCGTCCGCAGCAGCCAGCGGGAGGTGATCTCCTGCATCTGCGGGGCGGACTTGGTCGTGGAGGCAAGGTTGCGTGCGGCTGCCGTCGCCAGGCTGGCCTGCCGAGGCGCGTCGGGAAGCGCCTCGGGGCTGGTCTCTACGGTCATGCGGCGGGCTCTCCTTGGTCACTGCAGAGACGCGCATTTCTGCACATCACCGGAAAAGAGGAAGAAGGAGGGTGAACGTTCCGTAATCCCTCCAGATCACGAGGAACAGTAACGGCCGGTTCGCCCAGTTGACCTTGGGAAGCCTGTTCTTTACCTCGATACAGTGATCTTGTCGGGCTCGGGGTTTAGTTCGACCTTCGATGGGATTCGGACGCGTTCGAAAAGAACCGGCCGGGCAGTGCGCTCGCGCTGCCCGGCCGGAGCCCTTTCTGCACCGGGCCCGGGGCCCGGGTCCCCGTCAGGCGACGGGCTGCTGCTGGGTGACGCAGTGGATGCCGCCGCCGCCCGTGCCCAGGCGGTCGATGTCGAGCTGTTCGATCACGCGGTCGGGGTAGAGGCCGGCCAGGGTGGCCCGGGCCGCCCGGTCGGCGGCCGTGTCCCCGAACTGCGCAGAGATCACTGCGCCGTTGCAGAGGTAGTAGTTGGCGTAGGAGGCGAGGAAGTTCCGGTTGGTGGACCGGATCTTGTAGTAGTCGGGGCCCTGGAGCCGGGTCACGGACATGGCCGCGCCGGTGGCGGTCGTGGCCGCGGACAGGACCTGGTACTGCTTGCGGGCGTCCTTCGCGAAGGCGTCGGTGTCGGTGGACAGCGGCATCTGGACCACCGCCCGGCCGGGGGTGAGGAACCGCGAGGTGGCGTCGACGTGGTCGTCGGTGATGTCCTGCCCGTACACGCCGTCGAACCAGATCACCTTGGACGCCCCGTAGGCGTCGAGCAGCGCGGCCGTGATCTGCGCCTCCGACATCCCGGGGTTCCGGTTGCGGTTGACGAGACTGCTGCGGGTGGCCATGAGCGTGCCCGCGCCGTCCTGTTCGACCGCACCGCCCTCGCCGACCAGGTCGGCGTACGTGAACGGCACGCCGGCATACGCGGCGATCCGCTCCGCGGCCAGGGCGTCCCGGGTGCAGGTCTGCTTGCCGCCCCAGCCGTTGAAGTTCAGCCCCACCGCGTCCAGTCCGCCCGAGCCGTCGGTGCGGAAGACGGGTCCGGTGTCGCGCATCCAGCAGTCGTCCACCGGGACCGAGGTGATGACGGTGACCGACGGTCCGCACATCGACCGGGCCTTCGAGGCGCTCGCGGGGTTGGCGCACATCACGACGGGCTCGTACTTCGCGACCGTACGGGCGATCAGCGCGATGTCGGCCTGGACCCCGCCCAGTTTGCCGGACCAGATCGCGGTGCTGTCGGGCCAGGCCATCCACGTGCGGGTGTGGCGCGCCTCCTCGTTCGGCACCTGGAAGGCGCCCGCGGCCGCGGAGCGGCGTATCCGGGAGGCGGCGCGGGCCCGGCCCTCGGCCGCGGCCAGGGCGGCGCCGGCGGCGGTGAGCCCGGCCGCCGCGAGGAAGCCGCGCCGGCCGAGACCGCCGCCCGAGGGGCGGTCCGCAGAACGAGCATCCATTCTCTTCTCCTATTCGATTCGCTGGTGCCGTGCGCTTTTTCGTGCGTTCCGTGTGTTCCGCTACGCCGTCCGCCGGGCGGCGGCGATCGCCTCCGGGTCCCAGCCGGGGCGGGGCACGGACTCCAGGAGGAGCCGTGTGTAGGGGTGCCGTGGTGCGTCGAGCACCTCGGCGGTGGCGCCGGCCTCGACGATGCGGCCCTGGCGCATGACGACGACCTCGTCGGTGACGCACCGCACCACGCCGAGGTCGTGGGTGATGAACAGGTAGGCGATGCGGGTCTGTTCGCGGATGTCGGCGAGCAGGTTGAGGATCTGCGCCTGTACGGAGACGTCGAGGGCGGCGACCGCCTCGTCGAGCACGAGGACGGCGGGCTCGACGGCGAGGGCGCGGGCGATGGCGACCCGCTGCCGCTGCCCGCCGGACAGCTCCCGCGGCCTGGCCTCGGCGGCGCGGGTGCCCAGACCCACCTGGTCGAGGAGTTCGCGCGTCCGGCGGCCGTGGTCGGTGCCAGGGAAGTGCAGGCGCAGCGTCTCCCGGAGCGCCGCTTCGACGCTGGTCCTCGGGTCGAGGGAGAGGTAGGGGTCCTGGAAGACCATCTGGACCTCGCGGGCCCGGGCCAGCCGCCCGGCCCGGCCGCGGCGCCCGGCTCCGGCCCCGCCCTTGGCGCCGGATCCGCCGCGGGGCCGTCCCCGTACCAACACGGCTCCCGCGTCCGCCCGTTCGAGACCGACCACGATGCGGGCGGTGGTGGTCTTCCCGGAGCCGGAGCCGCCGACGATGCCGAGGGAGCCGCCCTCGGGAAGGGCGAAGGACACGTCGTCCACGGCCCGCAGGCCGCCGAACGACCGGTGCAGTCCGACTGCTTCGAGTACGGGCTCAGGCACGGCCGCGGCTCCCTTCGAGGCGGTCGCCGTGGTGGCAGGCGGCCTGGTGGTCCGGTGCTCCGGGGACGGGCTCCGGCTGCGGGACCTCCCGGTCGCAGATCTCGGTGGCGAAGGCGCACCGGGCCGCGAAGGCGCAGCCGTGGAGCTCCCGGCGCAGGTCGGGGGGCCGGCCGTCGATGGCGGTGAGTCTGCCCCCGGGTGCGTCCAGGCGCGGGGTGGAGGCGAGCAGGGCCGCCGTGTAGGGGTGCCGGGGCCGCCCGAACAGCCGCCGCGCCGGGCCGGATTCGGCGATCCGGCCGGCGTACATCACGTACACGCGGTCGCTGATGGCGGCGGCGAGGTCCAGGTCGTGGGTGACGAAGAGCAGCCCGGTGCCGAAACGGCGGCGCAGGGCGGCGAGCAGGGCGATGACCTCGGCCTGGGAGGTGACGTCGAGGGCGGTGGTGGGCTCGTCGGCGAGCAGCAGGGCCGGATCGCCCATCAACGCGGCCGCGATCACCACGCGTTGGAGCATGCCGCCGGAGACCTGGCCGGGGTACTTGGGTAGGACGGTCTCGTCGAGGCCCACGGCCCGGAGGAGTTCGGCGGCCCGCGCCGCTGCCTCGGCCCGGGTCATGGTCCCGGTGAGCCGTACGCTCTCGGTGAGGAAGTCCCCCATGCGCCGCAGGGGGTTGACGGCGGCGCGGGGGTCCTGGAAGACCATGGCGACGGTGCGGGTGCGCACGGCCCGCAGCTCTGCGGGGGCCATGGTGAGCAGGTCCCGGCCCTGGACCCGGACGGCGCCCTCGACCTCGGCGCCGAGTGGCAGCAGGCGCAGGGCGCTGCGGGAGGTGAGGGTCTTGCCGGAGCCGGATTCGCCGACGAGGGCGACGGTCTCGCCGGCGGCGACGTGCAGGTCGATGCCGTCGAGGACCGGGCGGGCGGTGCCGGGCAGGGTGATCCTGAGGCCTTGGATGTCCAGGGCGGGCAGCGGTGTCATGGGGTCCTCCGGGCGACGCGGTCGGCCCAGCGTTCTCCGGCCACGTTGAAGGCGACCACGGTCAGCACGACGGCGAGGCAGGGCAGGACCGCGGAGAGCGGGTAGCCGGACTGGACGGCGGTCTGTCCGTCGAAGACCATCCGGCCCCAGTCGGGGGTGAGCGCGGGTACGCCGAGCCCCAGGAAGGAGAGGCCGGCCAGGTCCATCAGCGCGTAGCCGAAGTTGACGGCTGACTGGGCGAGGACCACGGGGGCCACGTGGGGGAGGACGTGGCGCAGGCAGATGTACGCGGCCGAGTGGCCTTGGACCTGGTAGGCGGTGACGTACGGGCGGGCCCGCTCGGCCAGGACCAGGGAGCGGGTCAGGCGGCTGACGTAGGGGAGGTAGGCCAGGGCGAGGGCGAGGACGGGGGCGAGCAGTCCTTCGCCGTACACGGAGATGACGAGGATGGCCAGCAGCATGCCGGGGAAGGCGAACACGAGTTCCGTGCTGCGGGACAGGACGGAGTCGAGCCGGCCGCCCCGCCAGGCGGCGGCGGTGCCGACGGCCACCCCGGCGAGGGTGGAGAAGACCACGACGCCGAGCGGGCCGAGCAGGGAGGTGCGGGCGCCGGTCAGGAGCCGGGAGAGGGTGTCGCGGCCTGCGGTGTCGGCCCCGAGGAGGTGGTCCGCGGAGGGGCCGGCGAGGGCGTTGCCGAGGTCCACCGCGTTGGGGTCGTACGGGGCGGCCCAGGGGGCGAGGACGGCGGCGGCCGTGACGAGGGCGACGAAGGCCAGGCAGGCGAGGTGGAGCGGGGAGCCGGCGGCGCGGATCCGGGCCAGGCCGGGCCGGCGGGTGAGGGTGGCTGTCATGCGGCGGCCCTCCGCTCGCCGAGGGTGGTCCGCGGATCGACCAGGGGCAGCAGGAGGTCGACGACCAGGTTCACGGCCATGAACAGGGCGACGATGACGAGGGAGACGGCCTGCACGGTCGGGAAGTCCTTCGTGGTGGTGGACAGTTCGAGGAGCTGGCCCACTCCCCCGATGCCGAAGGCGGTCTCCACGAGGACGGTGCAGACGAGGAGGGTGGAGACGACCAGGCCGCTGGTGGTCAGGACGGTGCCGAGCGAGTTGCGGAACACGTGGCGGCGGATGACGTGGTGTTCGGGGACTCCGCGGCTGCGGGCGACGGTGACGTGCTCGCTGTCGAGGGCTTCGAGCATGGCGGAGCGGGTGACCCGGGCCAGCATGCCGATGAGGTAGAGGGCGAGGGCGACGGCCGGCAGGGTCAGGTGCAGCAGCAGGTCGCCGAGGCTGCCGTCGCCGGTGCCGCTGCTGGGGAACCAGCCGAGTTTCACCGCGAACAGCCCCTGGAGCAGCACGGCGGCCACGAAGGAGGGGGTGCCGACGGCGGTGGTGGTCAGGACGAGCACCGCCGAGTCGGTGGCCCCGCCGCGGACCGCGGAGAGCAGGCCGAGCACCAGGCCGACGGCCAGGACCGCCGCGAGGGCCAGCCCGATGAGCACGAGGGTGGTGGGGAGCCGGTCGGCGAGCAGGCGGGACACGTCGGTGCGGTAGGTGATCGACTCTCCGAAGTCTCCGTGGAGCATGTCGCCGAGCCAGCGCAGGTAGCGGACGAGGAAGGGGTCGTCCAGGTGGTGGCGGGCGTTGACGGCGGCGAGGGCCTCGGGAGAGGCGGATCGGCCGGAGAGCAGGAAGCTCGCGGGGCTGCCCGGCGCGAGGTACAGGGCGCCGAAGACGAGGAACGAGGCGCCGAGGAGGGTGGCGGCCATCTCCGCCGTCCGCCTCAGGGCGAATCCGAGGAAGCTCACCGCGGCGCCCCCACGGCCGCGGCCCACGGCTGGTACATGTACGAGATCGTGGTGGGGGCGCCGGTGATCCTCTTGTTGAGGAACACGGCGGTGGGCCACTCGGCCACCGGGATCCACAGCAGCTGTCCGGCGGCGTGCTGCTGGAGCCGGGCGGCCACGGCCATCCGCCGGTCCGCCGGGTAGAGGGCGGACGCCTGCTCGACGAGGGAGTCGTACTGCTTGTCGCTGTAGCCGGCGAAGTTCATGTACGCGCCGGTCTTGAAGTTGGCGAGCAGGTCGAGCGGGTCGGTGATGGAGTCGTAGTAGGTGAGCGGGAACATGTCGATGCCCTCGCGGGCGCGGGGATCGGTGAACAGCGCGGTGAAGGCGTTGGGCGCGATGGTCTTGAGCCGGATGTCCAGGCCGATCTGCGTGCCCGCGGCCTGTACGGCGGTGGCGAGCAGGGAGACGTCCTGGCCGATGGAGCTGGTGGCCACGGTCAGGGTCTTGCCGGTGGCCCCGGCCTCCTCGATCAGCTGCCTGGCCTTGGCGAGGTCGCGGCCGGTGGGCGGCAGTCCCGCGAAGGCGGCCTTGCGGACGCTGTCGGGGGCGGCGGCCCAGGCGGCGCGGGTGGTGGGCGAGTTGGTGACGCGGCCGGCCCCCGCGAGTCCGGCCCTCACGAACCCGGAGCGGTCCAGGGCCAGGGACAGGGCGCGGCGCACGCGGACGTCGCCGAGGGGGCCGCGCATGTCGGTGATGTTGACGTTGACGGTGCTGAGGCCCTCGCCGAAGTAGAGGGTGCCGACCCCGCCGGCGCGCAGCCGGGCGTAGCTCTCGGTGGGGATGAGGTAGCCGCCGTCCACCTCTCCGCTGAGCATGGCGTTGGTGCGGGCCGAGGGGTCGGTCATGAAGCGGAACACGGCCTTCTTGGCCTTGGCCCGGCCGGCGCCGGGGTCCGGGCCGGGGCCGCGGTAGTCCTCGAAGCGCTCCAGTTCGACGGATTGGCCCTTGTGCCAGGCGCCGAGCTTGAACGGGCCGGTGCAGGCGAGGTCGCCGGTGGTGCCGTAGCGGCTGCCGGCGGCGACGATGCCGGCCTTGGAGGCGACGACCCCCGCGGCGGTGGCCATGTACTGGGGGAACTGGGAGTCGGGCTTCCTGAGCTTGACGGTGACCTGGAGGGGACCGGTCCGGGTGAGGGAGGCGACGTTCTGGAAGACCTGGGCCCAGGCGGCCGCGTTGTCGGGGTCCATCTGGCGGCGGAGGCTGTACACCACGTCCTCGGCGGTCAGCTCCGCGCCGTTGTGGAAGCGGACCCCTGGGCGCAGGTCGTACACCCAGGTGGTGGGGTCGGGGTTGGATGCCTTGCGGGCCAGGCCCGGTTCGAGGGTGAGCTCCGGCGTCCAGCGCATGAGGCTTTCGCAGACGTTGGACAGGATGGTGTTCTGCGGGTAGTCGAAGGCCATCGTGTAGTCGAGGGTGGGCGGTTCGGCGTACAGGGCCCAGGTGAAGGAGTCGATCTCCCCGCGGGCCGGGGGCGTGGAGGCGGAGAGGCGGAAGCCCGTTCCGGCGCCCGCGGCCCCGCCCCCGGGCGGGCCCGAGCAGGCCGTGAGGAGGAGGCAGGCGGCCGTCAGGACCGCCGTGGTTGCGCCCGAGGCGGGGATCCAGCCGGGACGGCGGCGGGGCGGTCTGCCGCCCGGGGGCCGGGTTGTGCTCATGGTGGGGCTCACTTTCCGTGCGGAAGGCGGGTGGGGGCCGGCGGCGGGGCCGGCGGGCCGTGGGGGCCGGCCCCCGCGAGCAGGCGGGAGGCGTACGGGAGGCGGCTCGTGCGAACCGGCGACCCTCACCGGTCGCAGCACCGGGCCGCGGAGGGGGGTTACGCGGTGGGGCGCGCAGCCGGCCGGGCCGCCGGGACCTGCTGGGTGATGCAGTGGACCCCGCCGCCGCCGAACGCGATCCCGACCGCCCGGACGCCGACGACCTTGCGGCCGGGGTGGGCCGTGGCGATCACCGCGAGGGCGGCCTCGTCCTGCGGGACCCCGGCGACCGGGACGACCACCCCGCCGTTGGCGACGTAGTAGTTGAGGTAGGACACCTCGATCTCGCCGTCGGCCGTGTCGACGAACGCGGTCTGGGGGACGTCGACGATGTCCAGCCGGCGGCCGCGGGCGTCCCGGGTGGCCTCCAGCACCGCGCGGTTGGCGCGCATCCGGGCGTAGTCGGGGTGGGCCGGGTCCTCCGGGAGGGAGACGACGACCGTGCCGGGGGCGGCGAAGGCGCAGACCCCGTCCACGTGCCCGTCGGTCTCCGTGTCGAGCAGGCCGCCGTACGGGAGCCAGATGACCTTCTCGATGCCGAGGCGGGACTTCAGCTCGGCCTCGATCTCCTCGCGGGAGAGGCCGGGGTTGCGGTTGGGGTGGAGCAGGCACTGCTCGGTGGTGATCAGGGTGCCCTCGCCGTCGACCGTGATCGCGCCCCCTTCCAGGATCATGTCCGAGGGGATGCGCTCGGTGCCGAGGTGCTCCAGCAGGAGGGCGCTGATCCGGTCGTCCGCGTCGTACGGGTGGTGCTTGCCGCCCCAGGCGTTGAAGCGGAAGTCCACTCCGGCGCGGTTGCCGTCGCCGTCGAGCACGAAGAGCGGGGCGGAGTCGCGGAACCAGGAGTCGTCGAGCGGCAGCTCGACCACGGTGATCCCCTGGCCGCCGCACCGGGTGCGGGCGTCCTCGCCGTGGCCGGGGGGCGCGACCACGGTCACGGGCTCGAACTCGGAGATGGCGCGGGCGACGTTCGCGTACTCCTCCTTGACCTCGTCGAGCACGCTCCCCCACAAGTCCTCGCGGGTGGGCCAGGCCATCAGGCACCCCTCGTGCTCGGACCATTCGGCGGGCATGCGGAAGGCAGTCATCACGGTCTCTCTTCTTCTGGTCTGACTGAATTTTCAGTCAGATGGCAGTGCAGGGGCATGCAGTGCAGCGGCAGGGCTGGTGGATGAGGACGAGCGAGTGTCGGGGCCGGGGGTTACAGGAAGTACAGGCGGCTCAGGGACACCGACTGCGCCGGCTCGGAGCGCATCGGCTCCCCGTCGAGGGTGACCAGGCCGCTGCGCGGATCGACGTCGACCTTGCCGAGGCGGGCGTTGCGCACCATGTCCGCCGGGCCGATCCCGCGGGTGTTGCGTACGGCCACGCGCCGGCGCCGGGTGGCCGGCAGGCCGTGCGGGCCGCCGAAGGGAGCGCCGGCCTCGGCGGCGGCTCCGCTGACGAAGGCCACCGACAGTTCGGCGGGGGCGGCGCCGTGGGCGCCGAACAGGGGGCCGAGGACGAGGGGTTCGCAGGTGTCGGTGGCGGCGTTGGGGTCGCCGGTGACTCCGTAGGCGGGGAAGCCGGACTTCAGGACGAGCTGGGGCTTGGCGCCGAAGAACTGCGGGCGCCACAGCACGATGTCGGCGAGCTTGCCGACCTCCAGGGAGCCGATCTCGTGGGCCAGGCCGTGGGCGATGGCCGGGTTGATCGTCAGCTTGGCCATGTAGCGCAGCACCCGGGCGTTGTCGTCGCCCTCGCCGTCGCCCTCCAGCGGGCCCAGCTCGGCCTTCATCTTGGCCGCCATCGCGAACGTACGGCGTACGGTCTCGCCCGCCCGGCCCATGCCCTGCGCATCGGAGGAGGTGATGCCGATCGCCCCCAGGTCGTGCAGCACGTCCTCGGCGCCCATGGTCCCCGCCCGGATCCGGTCGCGGGCCATCGCGGCATCGCCGGGGAGGTCCGGCTTGAGGTCGTGGACCGAGACGATCATGCCGTAGTGCTCGGCGACCGCGTCACGGCCGAACGGCAGGGTGGGATTGGTCGAGGAGCCGATGACGTTGGGGACACCGGCCATCTTCAGCACGTTCGGCACGTGCCCGCCGCCGCAGCCCTCGATGTGGAACGCGTGGATGGTCCGCCCTTCCAGCACCCGCAGGGTGTCCTCCACCGACAGGCACTCGTTCAACCCGTCACTGTGCAGCGCCACCTGCACGTCGTACTCCTCCGCCACCCGCAGCGCCGTGTCCAGCGCACGGGTGTGCGCACCCATGTCCTCATGGACCTTGAAACCGCACGCCCCGCCTTCGGCGAGGGCCTCCACCAGGGGAGCCGTATCGGAGGAGGAACCCCGGGCCAGGAAACCGACGTTGACCGGCCAGGCGTCGAAGGCACCGAAGCCGTGCCGCAGCGCCCACGGGGAGTTGACCCCGACGCCCCAGCTCGGCCCGATCTCCTGGCCGATGATCGTGGTGACGCCGGCGGCGAGCGAGGCCTCCATGATGCGGGGCGAGAGGAGGTGCACGTGCGTGTCGATCGCACCGGCCGTGGCGATCAGGCCTTCACCGGAAATGATGGTGCTCCCCGTGCCGACGACCACGTCCACGCCGTCGAGGGTGTCGGGGTTGCCGGCCCGGCCGATCGCGTGGATCCGGCCTTCCCGGATGCCGATCGACACCTTCCGGATGCCGAGCACCGCATCGATGACCAGCACGTTGCTGATCACCACGTCGCAGGTCTCGCGGACCGCCGCCGCCTTCAGGTGCAGACCGTCCCGGGCCGTCTTGCCGAACCCGGCCAGGAACTCCTCCCCCGGCTTCTGCGCATCCGACTCCACCCGCACCGTCAGCCCGGAGTCCCCGAGCCGCACCCGGTCCCCCGCCCGCGGCCCGAACACCGCCGCGTACTCCCGCGGGTCGATGTGCCGGCTGCCCGGCGCGCAGTGATCGCTGTGCCTGGTGGGCTTGCTCATCGCTGTCCTTCCTCCACACCGAGGTACCCGCAGGCCGCCGCGCGGCGCAGGGCCTCTTCCTTCGCACCCGGAGCATCCAGCGGGCCGTCCACCAACCCCGCGAAACCGATCGCGACCCGGTCGCCACCGATCCGCACCAGCCCCACCTCGGCCTCGCCCAGCGGGTCGAAGCGCACCGAGGAACCGGCCGGAACGCACAGCCGCATGCCATAGGCGGCAGCCCGGTCGAAATCGAGCCGGGGATTCGCCTCGAAGAAGTGGAAGTGCGAGGTCACGCTCACCGGCACGGTCGCCGTGTTCCGCACCGCCAACCACAGCTCCGGCTCGACCACCGGGCCCTCCGGCCCCGGCAGGACCGCCCCTGGGGCCTCGTCGTTCGCCACCGCCTCCCCGAACGGGGCGCTGATCACGGCGAGCCGCGTGCCGTCCTCGAAGACCGCCTCGACCTGGATCTCGGTGACCACCTCGGCGACGCCGGGCAGCACGTCCTCGGGACCGAGGACGCGCCGGCCGCGTTCCAGGGCGTCGGCCAGGTGCAGCCCGTCCCGCGCGGCCTCGCACACCGTGTCGGCTATCAGCGCGGTGGCCTCCGGCACGTTGAGCCGGAGGCCGCGGGCGCGGCGGGACCGGGCCAGCTGGGCGGCCGTGTAGAGCAGCAGCCTATCGCGTTCGGTGGGGGTCAGGGGCATGCTTCGGCCTTTCGTGCGGACCGGTCGAAGGGCGACCGGTGCCCCGACTGTGACACTGACTGAATTTTCAGTCAACCCTCCTGACAAGGGTGCTTTCCGTGATGGGGGCTCCGCCTCGGCGAGGCTGCAAGGTTCCGCGCCGGGGCAGCGGCGGAGCGGGGTTCGGGGCGGAGCCCCGGGACAACCCGGCTCCGCCGGGCACCGGGCTCTGCCCGGACCCGCTCCTCAAACGCCGGAGGGGCTGGAAGTTTCCCGCCGTGCCCGGTCCGAGCCCGCTGTTCAGCCGTCGGCCACGGCGGGCAGAAACCGGCCCCGCCGGCGAATCAGGCGCGGGTCCGGGCGGAGCCGGGGGTGGGAGACGGCGGGGTCAGGGGGTGAGGCGGGTGAGTTCGGCCTCGATCGCCTCGCGCATCAGGGTCCGCGCATGCCCGATCTGCAACGTCCCGCTGAGCCACCGCATGCTCAGCCCTTCGAGCAGCGCAGTGAGCCGCTCCGCCGCAGACGCCAGCGCCGCCGCCGGCGCCATCGGCCGGATCTGCCCGAGCAGGGCCGCGACCTCCTGCACCCACACCAGAGTGGCCCTCGCCAGGTCCTCCCGCAGCAGCTCGTCGAAGACCGCGCTGGCCCGCAGTTCGCCCCAGGCCGTGCTGTTCTCCCGCACCTCGACCGTGTCCTGGAGTTCGAGCAGCAGCGTCTCCTCCAGCTCCTCACGGGGGCTCAGCGGCTCGGCGTCCGGGTCCCGCTCGGTGGTGTAGCGCTCGGCACGGTCGTTGATGAACTCCAGCGTCTGGCGCAGGATCCCGTTGCGGTCCTTGAAGTGGTAGTAGATCAACGCCGTGGACACGCCCGCCTCCGCGGCCAGTTCCTCCACGCGCAGCCCGCGGACCCCGCGCCGGGCGATCACCCGGGCGGCCGCTTCGAGGATCTGAGTGCTGCGAGACGCCATGCCCCGAACCTTACCGGGGCCCCGCGGCCCGCCCCCGCCCCCGGCCCCGGTCACCGGCTCAGGCCCGCCGGTGGTACTGGTCCACCGCCACGGTGACGGCCCCGCCTTCGGGCTCCGCCGCGAGCAGGCGTACGACCGCGATGTCCTTCCCGTCCGGGCTCCGTACGCAGAACGGCTGCTCGCCGCTCAGGTCCTCGAAGGCCAGCGTGGTGACGGGCCGGGTCTCGATCCCGCGCACGCATTCCGCGGGCCCGAGCTCGTCCCCGGCTGCCGCGAAGGCGTCGCCGTCCTCGGGGACGAGGAAGGCGCCCTTCTCCCACGCCAGGTACCAGGCGGCGGTGTCCGCGGGCACCACCTTCGCGGCCCTGAGGTCGAACTCGTAGCTCGCGTCGGGAGCGGTCAGCTCCACCCCGGTCGCGCCCGGGACGTAGACCACGGGCGAGGGTGCGCCCGTACCCGCCGCATCGGGACCCGTCGTGTCCGCGGCGTCGGCCGCCGGCCCGGGGGTGCGGTCCGCCGCGGCCGCCGGCTCCCCCGCCCGGTCCGGCAGGTACAGGTACGCGGCCCCCGCTCCGGCCAGACCCAGCCCTGCGGCCACCGCCACGGCCAGGACCGGCACGGTCCGCCGGCCGCGCGCACCCCGCCGCGCCCGCCGCGCCGGGGACTGCGTCCCGGCACCGGACCCCGCACCGGCACCGTGCCGGGCCGCCGGGCCGCGGGTGACGGCGCCCGGTCCGGTGCCGCCGTACGGACCCTCCGCGGGATCGGGATCGGGAGCGGGAGCGGGGACGGGGCCGGGGCCGGGGTCCGGGACGGGAGCGGCGAGCGTGGCCTGGGCATGGGCCGCGCCCGGCACCAGCGTCGGCGCAGGAACCGGCACGGGCACCGGTTCCGGGACCGCGCCCGGGGCCGGCACCCGCCGGCCCCCCGCCCCGTCCGCCGCACGCCCCTCGGCCGCCCCCGGCCCCGCCGCCCCCGGCCCGCCCCCGACCTCCCGTCCCCCCACCTCCCGCCCGACCGCCTGCGGCAGCCACCCCTGCGAGGAGTCCCAGCGCGGCCCCAGCAGGGGATGCGCGTGGACGGCCGCGATCAGCTCGGAGGTCGCCGGTCGGGCCTCCGGCCGCTTGGCCAGGCACCAGGCGATCAGGTCCCGCAGCCCGGCGGGGACCCGGCCGAGGTCGGGCTGCTCGTGCACCACCCGGTACAGTGCGGCCGATTCCGGCCCGGCCCCGAAGGGGGGCGCGCCGCCCGACACGTACACCGCGAGGGCCCCGAGCGCGAAGACGTCCGTTGCCGGGGTGACCGGCAGGCCGAGAGCCTGTTCGGGGGCCATGTACGCGGCAGTGCCGATCCGCAGCCCGGTCCCGGTCAGGGCGCTCGCGTCCGCGGCCCGGGCGATCCCGAAGTCGATCACGCGGGGGCCGTCCGCGGCCACGAGCACGTTCGCGGGTTTGAGGTCCCGGTGGACCACCCCGGCCTGGTGGATGGCCTGGAGCGCCTCCGCGACCCCGGCCACGAGCAGCAGCACCGTACGGTCCGGGAGCGGGCCGTGCCGTTGGACCACCTGCTGGAGGGAGGGCCCGGGCACGTAGGCGGTGGCGAGCCACGGGGTCCGGGCGTCCACGCCCGAGTCGACGACCTGGGCGGTGTACAGGCCGTGGATGCGCCGGGCGCTGGCCACTTCCCGGGCGAACCGGCGGCGGAACTCCGGGTCGGCGGCGAACTCCTCCCGGATCGCCTTCAGGGCGATCGGCCGGCCGCCGGGGGTGTGGGCCAGGTAGACCACGCCCATGCCGCCCGATCCCAGCCGGGCGTGCAGACGGTAGCCCCCGATCTCGCGGGGGTCGTCGGCGGACAAGGCCTCGTGGGCCGGGGCCGGCACGGCGCCGGGACCGGTGAGTCGAGCGGACATGCGGTGGCTCTTTCGGCGGTACGGAAAAGGGGTGCGGGGAGGTCTGGGAGGACGGGCGGGTCGGAGGCATGCTGCCCCTAACTGAAGTTTCAGTCAATATGCGACACTGCTGGTACAGACCACCAGGAGGGGACCAGTGTCGACGGACCGCCGTACGGCGATCTTGGAAGGAGCCGCGCGGGTCATGGCCCGGCGCGGGGTGCGGGGGCTGCGCATGGAGGAGCTCGCGGCCGAGGCCGGGGTGTCCACGGCGCTCGTCTACTACCACTTCAAGGACCGGGCCGGAGTCCTGCGCCACACGCTGGAGTTCATCAACGACCGGGCGGACCGCTACACCGCCGGCGAGGACCGCGCGCCGGAGCCCTCCGACCCCCGGCGCGAGCTGGTGCAGACCCTGCTGCTGGAGTTCCAGGACGCGCCCGAGGTGCGGGAGAACAGCACGGCCTGGGGCGAGTTCCGGGCCAGCGCGGTCTTCGACCCGGAACTCCGCGCCGATCTGGCCCGGGCCGGGCTGACCTGGGTGCACGAGGTGGCCGAACTCCTCGCGCAGTCCGCTCCGACGGCCCCCGCCCCCTCCCTCACGGCCTCCGCGGAGCGCCTCACGGCCCTGCTGGAGGGGCTGAGCACCCGCTGGCTGAGCGGCATCCTGCGGCTGACCCATGCCCGCGAGCTGATGCGCGAAGCGGTGGCCGTGGAAATCGAGCACCTCAACCGTCCCACGGTTTGACTGAATTTTCAGTCAGTGCCAGAGTGGCGACACGAAGGACGGATCCGCCCTCGCGGTCCCCGCAGTCGACGACACGGGAACGCACCCTGGTCACGCCGGGTGCGACCGGCTCCCCGCCGGCCGCATCCGCCTCACCGCCCCCGCGTCACGGCACCCGTGCACCCGCACCCGCTCCCGCGGGGGCACCCGCGTTCCCGACCGCACCGCGCCTCACCGCCGGATCCCCCGTCCCGTACGCCGACGAACGGAGCCCCCATGTACGACCTCCGCCCCTCCCGCCGCACAGCCCTGCGCACCCTCGCCGGGGCGGGCGTCCTCGCCTTCGGCGCCTCGGCGTGCGGGCCCGGCGACGCGGGCGGCCGCTCCTCCGGCACGTCCGCCTCCTCCGCCGTACGGGCCGCCCGCTCCGAGGGGGAGCTGCGGCTGCCCGCCGAGTGGGAGAGCCACGCCCGCACCTTCATGTCCTGGCCCGCACTGGAGTCCGTATGGGAGGAGGACCTGCCGTACGTCCGGAAGGACATCGCGCGGGTCGCCCGGGCGATCGCCGAGTACGAGTACGTGGTGATGATGGCCCGCCCCGACCAGGCCGCGGCGGCCCAGCGGGCATGCGGCTCCCAGGTGGAGGTCGTCCCGCTGGCCGTGGACGACCTGTGGGCCCGGGACACGGTGCCGGTCTTCGTCGAGGACCACGGCAAGGTCACCGGCGTGGACTTCAACTTCAACGGCTGGGGCAACAAGCAGGAGCACGGCAACGACGGCAAGGTCGGCCGGACCCTGCTCGCGAAGTACGGCATCCCCCGGATCCAGGCCCCGCTGACCGCGGAGGGCGGCTCCTTCGAGACCGACGGCCAGGGCACCCTGCTGATCACCGAGAGCTCGATCGTCAACGACAACCGCAACCGCGGCAAGAGCCGCGACCGCATCGAGGACGAGCTCATGGACCTGCTCGGCGTGGAGAAGGTGATCTGGCTGGCCGGGGTGCGCGGCGAGGACATCACCGACGCGCACGTCGACAGCCTCGTACGGTTCACGGAGCCAGGGGTCATCCTGCTGGACCGGGCCTTCCCGGGCACTCCGGCCGACTCCTGGTCGCGCTCCTCGGACCAGGCGAAGTCCGTGCTCGGCCGGTCCACGGACGCCCGCGGCCGCCGCTTCGAGGTGATCGACCTGCCGCAGCCCGACCCGGACCGGATCACGGGCCGCGGGGACGACTTCCTGTCCACCTACGCCAACTTCTACGTGGCCAACGACTCGGTGTTCATGCCCAAGTTCGGCGACCGGAAGGCAGACGACCGCGCCCGCGGCATCCTCCAGGAGCACTTCCCCAAGCGGGACATCGTGCCCGTCTCGATCGACACGATCGCCACCGGGGGCGGCGGCATCCACTGCTCCACCCACGACCAGCCCGGCAAGCCGGTCGACTAGTTCGACCGGTGGGAGCGGGCCCCCGCCTCGGGATCTGGCCGGGGCGCGGCTCGCACGCACACGCCCCGTACCGGGACTCTTCCCGGTACGGGGCGCAGCCATGCACGCGGCGACCGGCCGGGCATGGGAGCCCCCATCGGGGGCAGCCGCTCTTCCCCGCGGTCGGCGGCGCACCCGGCCTCGCCGGCCGCGGCGGGCAGTCGAGGCGGCGGAGGAGTGGATCACGATGGCGGCCACCGCGAACAGTCACCGGGCCGGGGCGGCCCGTGGTGCGGACGAGGCCACGGCGGGCCCCTGGCAGGACTTCGGCACGGTCCTGGAGCAGATGCTCGACCTGCTCGACGCCTGCCCCTCCCCCGGGCCCGGAGCCGAGCCCGACCAGGACGAGTCCCGGCCCGCAGGCATGTGAACCCCGCCGGCACCCGGGCACCCGCGCACCCGGTGAGCAGGCGAGGTGCATCGGCGTGCGGATTGCGGGCAGCCGCGCGGCGAGCGCGGGCCACCGCCCGCAGCGGATGGGCCCGGAAGACCCGGAGGGAAGGCGACAGGCCATGAGCGGGACCGAGAACCAGGGGGACGAGGTCTACCAGCCCCAGGAAGAGGCGGAGCCGGGCGAATCGCAGCCGGACATGCAGAACGCCCTCGGGGAGCCGGGGGCGGACGAGACGCTGGACACCGGCTACTCCCCGCCCGACCGCCCCGTGGCGGTGACCCGGCACGGCACGACGGCCGGGGAGCAGCGCGCGGGCGAGACCCTGGACCAGCGCCTCGCCCAGGAGGAGCAGGAGGAGCAGGAGGAGGCGGAAACCGGCGGAGCGGCCGGGCCCGGCGCCTCGCCGGGGACCGCGGCGGAGGCGGGCCTCGGGTCGGAGGCCGTCCCCGGTGAGGACCTCGACGTCGAACCCGGCGGGGGCGGGGCGGGCTACGCGTCCCCCGCCGCGGACGGGCTGGGGACCGGGCCCGGGGGCGGCGGCGAGCCGGGCGAGGACCTCACCGCCGATCCCGGCGGGGACGGGACCACGGCCGGCCGGGAGCGGGCCGGTCGGATGGCGGCCGTCGAGGAGTCCCCGCCGGACCGGCACATCTCCGTGCTCGCCCACGACACGGGGATCGACGGCGGGGCCGCCTCTGCGGAGGAGGCGGCGGTGCACGTGCTCGACCCGGACGGCCCCGGATCCGAGGACCCCGGGCAGCCCGCACCCCCGCCCGCGCCGCCCCGCAGCCCCGGACCCGGCCGCGGCCGCGGCGGCGCCGGGTAGGCGCGGGGGCCGCGAGCAGGGTCCGCGGGGGGCATGAGCAGGCACCGCACGCACTCGTCCGCGCGGCCACCGCCTCCGGCGGCGCAGGCATACGGCCGGACCGTTCGGGCACGCGCCCACCCGTACGAGTGACCCGAGGGCCCGAGGAGGAGTTCCCATGCGCGCACTGACCTGGCAAGGCCGCGAGGACGTACGGGTGGAGACGGTGGCCGATCCGCGGATCGAGGAGCCCACCGACATCGTCGTCAAGGTGACCTCGACCGGCATCTGCGGCTCCGATCTGCACCTCTACTCGCTGCTCGGGGCCTATCTCGATCCCGGGGACATCCTGGGGCACGAGGCGATGGGGACCGTGGCGGAGGCCGGGCCGGAGGTCCGCACCCTGGCCCGCGGCGACCGCGTGGTGGTGCCGTTCAACGTGTCCTGCGGGACCTGCCACATGTGCGCCCGGGGCCTGCACTCCCAGTGCGAGACCACCCAGGTCCGCGCCCACGGCAAGGGCGCGGCCCTCTTCGGCTACACGAAGCTGTACGGACAGGTCCCCGGCGGGCAGGCGGAGTACCTGCGCGTCCCGTTCGGGGACACCCTGCCCGTGAAGGTGCCGGAGGGGCCGCCCGACGAGCGGTACGTCTACCTCTCGGACGTGCTCCCCACCGCCTGGCAGGCCGTGGAGTACGCGGAGGTGCCCCCGGGCGGCTCCCTCACCGTGCTCGGCCTCGGGCCGATCGGGCAGATGGCGGCCCGGATCGCCCTGCACCGGGGCGCAGGGCTGGTCGTCGGCGTCGACCGGGTGGACGCGCGGCTGGAACGGGCCCGCAGCCGCGGGGTGCACACCCTGGACCTGCGCGAGCACGGTTCCGGTCTCGTCGAGGCGGTCCGGGAGCTCACCGACGGGCGGGGCACGGACTCGGTGGTCGATGCCGTCGGCATGGAGGCCGACGGGAACACGGGGGCCTCGCTCGCCCAGAAGATGACGGCCCGGCTGCCGGACGCGCTCGCCCGACCGCTGATGGAGCACGCCGGCATCGACTGCCTCGACGCACTGCACACCGGCATCGAGATCGTCCGCCGCGGCGGCACGATCTCCGTCTCCGGGGTGTACGGCGGCGCCGTGGACCCGATGCCGCTGCTGACGATGTTCGACAAGCAGATCCGGCTGCACATGGGCCAGGCCAACGTGCGCGCCTGGACCGACGCGATCCTCCCGCTGCTGACGGACGAGGACTCGCTGGGGGTGGAGGGCTTCGCGACCCACCGGCTGCCCCTGGAGGAGGCTCCGGAGGCGTACGCGCGGTTCCAGGCGAAGGAAGACGGCATGATCAAGACGCTGCTGGTGCCGTGAGGCGCACCGGCAGGGCCCGTCAGTCGCCCCTCAGCCGAGCGGGCGGGCGCAGGCGCGCATCCCTGCGCGTCAGCCGAGCGGGCGCGCGCGCAGCACCCGGGCGGCCCGCTGCCCGCCGCCGGTGGCCAGGACCCTGACCTCGCCGCGGTCGCTGATCTCCGCCCGTACGATGCCGGTGCTGTCCGCGTAGACGGGGTGCCCGCCCGGTCCGGCGTCTCCGGTGCGCGTCAGCCGGAGCACGTCCTCCGCCGTCCCGTCCGCGGCTTCGAAGACCACCTCGTAGCCCGGCACGTCTGCTGCTTCGTGAGCTGTACCCATGGCAGACCTCCTGATGGGACCAGTGTCCCGCGTGCCCGCCCGGTGCCGCCCGCCGCGTTTCGGAGCCCCGGCCCCGGACAGACGCGGAAGACGAAGCGCGTGCACGCGGCGCACGGTCACGACGACAGGACGCAGGCGGTCATGAACGAGAACGATGTGAAGCTCAAAGCCATCGCCGCCCTCACCGCCACGAGGTCGGGCGCGGAGGACGCATTCGTCTCCGACCTGCTCTGCGATGCCATCCCCGAGCAGTTCCTCGTCCCCGTGGGGGCCACGGCCGCCGAGGCGGGCTGTGCGGTGCTGGAGCAGCTCTCGCAGCCGCTCAGCGCGCTGGTGAACGGCTTCCTGCTCGCCTTCGACACCCTGGCCGACGCGCATGACGGCACCGACCCGCAGCACACCACCGAGGAGATCCTCCAGCACCTGGCCCTCGCCCTGGCCCAGGAGGAGCCCGACGATCCCGAGGAGGCGGACGGCCCCGGTGGCGCGGACGCCGACGAGTGGGAGATCGAGCTCGTCACCACGGACGAGGACCTCGTGAGCACGGACGAGGACGGCGACGGGCCCGACCCGGACGGCCCGGAGCGCGCCGGCTACCCGCAGTGCCCGGACTATCCGGAGGACATGGACCCGGGCTGAGTGGCTCCGTCATGGACGACGCGGATTTCGGCACCCTCCTCGCCGGCCTGCTGGCCGACAGCCACCGCCTCGGGCCGGGCGACCTGCCGGGCATGGCGCGTACGGCCGCCCGGGCCGTCGGGATGAACGATGCGGTGATCTTCCTCTCCGACCTCCAGCAGCTGCGCCTCGTGCCCGTGCCGGACCGCGGCGCACGGCACGTCCCGGTGGCGGCGCAGTCGGGGCGGGAGGGGCAGCCGGGACCGGCTCCCGCGGAGCAGGAAGAGGCGGCTGTCGCGGTGGACGGCTCGCTGGCCGGGTGGGCGTACCGCACGGGCACCGTGCAGCTGGCTTCCGGCAGCGACCTGGTGCTGTGGCTGCCGCTCGTCGACGGGGTGGAGCGGCTGGGCGTGCTGCGGCTGACGGCGTCGGCCCTGGAGTCCACCGCGCTGGAGCAGTGCAAGACGCTGGCCTCGCTCCTGGGGCAGCTGATCGCCGCCAAGAGCCACTCCAGCGATCTCGTCTCGCGCCTGACCCGGTCCCGGCCGATGCTGCTCCAGGCCGAACTGGCCTGGGCCTTCATGCCGCCGCGGACCATCGGCTGTCCGGAGGCGACCTCCAGCGCGATCCTCGAGCCCGCCTACCAGATCGGCGGGGACGCCTTCGACCAGTCCCTCACGTCCACCGTGCTCCATCTGAGCGTCGTGGACGCGATGGGCCACGACCTGGCCTCGGGCCTGTGCGCGGCCGTCGCGATGGCCGGCTGCCGTTCGACCAGGCGGGCCGGCGGGGACCTCCCCGAGATCGCGACGACGATCGACGCGGCGCTCGGCCAGTGGCTTCCCGACCGCCTGCTGACCGGGGTGTTCGCCGACCTGGCCCTGGCCACCGGGGCGCTGGCGTGGGTGAACTGCGGCCATCCCCCGCCGATGATCATCCGGCGCCAGCACGTGCTGCACGGTGCGCTCGAACGTCCTGCCCAGCTGCCCCTGGGCCTGCCCTCGGAGCGCACCGGCCCCGAGGACTTCCACGTCCACCACGCTCAGCTGGAGCCGGGTGACCGCCTTCTGATCCACACGGACGGGGTCACCGATGCCCGCTCGGCCTCGGGCGAGCGCTTCGGGGAGAGCCGGCTGGTCGATTCGGTCATCCGTGCCACCGCGGCCGGTGAGCCGGCGCCGGAGGCCCTGCGGCGCCTGGTCCGCGCGATCCTCGCCCACCACAACGGGCACCTGGCGGACGACGCCACCATCCTCCTCGCCGAGTGGCATCCCGCCCCCGCCGCCTGAACGGGAGGGGCGGGGGCGGGGTTCAGACCAGCTCGGGCTGGGTTTCGCGGCGGGGGTGCGGCAGCTGCGCCGGTGCACCCTCGCGCTCCCAGATCCGCACGATCCGTACGTAGCCGTAGACGACCGAGGCCATGGAGAGCACGAGCAGCGGCCCGAACAGCCAGGGGGTGCCCGCCATCTGCACCGGCAGGTAGCGGTACGAGGCCAGGAGCGCGGCGAAGACCACGGCTCCGTAGCCGGCCAGCCGCAGGCCGCGCCTGTCCCAGCCGCGGTCGAGGGCGCGCAGCCCGATTTCGATCGTGAGGGTGAACACCACGCCGGCGATGATGTCCGCCCCGTAGTGGTAGCCGAAGCCCAGGGTGGCGCCGAGCGTGGCGATCAGCCAGAACGTGCCCGCGTAGCGCAGGGCCCGCGGCCCCTTCCGGGAGTGGATGAAGATCGCGGTGGCCCAGGCCGTGTGCAGGCTGGGCATGCAGTTGCGCGGGGTGACCTCGTCGAAGGGCATCGGGAGGGGGGTGTTCACCGGGGACGGGGTGTGCGGCCAGAGGTTCGCCACCGCCCAGTGGCCGCCGTCGGCCCCGTAGGCGAAGATCGGCCCGACCACCGGGTAGATCATGTAGATGCCCGGCCCCAGCAGGCCGATCACCAGGAACGTGCGCACCAGGTGGTGGCCGGGGAAGCGGCGCTCCTTCGCGACGTTGCGCAGCTGGTAGAGCGCGACGGCGACCGCGGCCACGGCGAGCTGGATGTAGACGAACTCCAGGATCCAGGCGCCGGTGGCCCCGGTGGCCTCGACGATCCGGCCCGCCACCCACGAGGGGTTGCCGAGCGCGTGGTCGGCGGTGGCCACGTACTGGTCCAGGACCGTCGGGCGGGTCTTCGAGGTGATCAGCAGCCAGGTGTAGCCGGTCTTGCGGCCGGTCACCAGCAGCAGGGCCAGGCCGACGCCCTTGAGCAGGAGGGCCCGTTCCGCGCCGGTGCGGCGGGTGAGGGCGAGGACTCCGCAGCCCAGGGTCACCCACAGGGCCCCGGTGCCGTGCATCATCTCGGCGCCCAGGGCCCACCGCACGAGCCAGAAGACGAGGTCGATGCCGATCGCGGCGCCCAGCGCGATGAACCGCTGGCGCCAGGTGAGCACCACCGTCATCAGGGCCATGGCGGCGTAGAGGACCGTCCCCGACTTGGGGGCGAACACGACCTCGCGCGCCTGGTCCACGATCGGGCCGCGCATGCCGTACCCGCGTGCGGCGATCTCCAGTGCGACGAGGAATCCGACGGCCACCACGCCGACCGCGGCCCACAGCAGCACCCGCGGCTGCCGCCACGCGGCGCGGCCGTCCGTTCCGTTTGTCCGCGAAAACACCCGCGATACTTTAGATATCAATTTCTCAGCCGATGTGTGAATCATGGGGAACCTCGTGAGCCCGAACATGCTAGCGGCGCGGGCACTCCGGGAGGCCCGGCCGGGCGCGGCAGCCGGGGAGCGCCCCAACTGGTCCGGAAAACGGCCAAGGGTCCGTTTCAGATGACTCTGAAACGGACCCTGACCTGCGACTTCGAAAAGTCGGGACGACAGGATTTGAACCTGCGACCCCTTGACCCCCAGTCAAGTGCGCTACCAAGCTGCGCCACGTCCCGATACTCGCTGACCTGGGGTTTCCCCCGCGTCGGCGTGCAGGAAGAACATTACCCCACGCCGGGGGGTGCCCGGGCACCGGTGATCGTCCCGGGCGGGTTCGGTGCGGGTCGGTGCGGGTCGGGGCGGAGCGCGAGGCGGGGAGCGACGCGGCGGACAGGGGAGGATGGGGGGATGAGCGGGACGGACGGGCGGGACCGGGACGGTGCGGGCAGGGCGCGCAACGCGCGGCCCCGGGACGGGCTGGGGCGGCCCCTGGCGTACGGGGAGCCCGGCGTGGCGCGGCAGCCGGAGGGCGTGGTGCGCGCGCCGGCCGAGACGGTGCGCGAGGCGCAGCGGCTGCTGGACGCGGGCCTGCCCTTCCACGCGCACGAGGTGTTCGAGGACGCCTGGAAGTCGCGGCCGGAGGCGGAGGCCGCGCTGTGGCGGGGACTGGCGCAGCTGGCGGTGGGACTGACGCACGCGGCGCGCGGCAACGCGGTCGGCGGGGCGCGGCTGTTGCTGCGCGGGGCGCAGGGACTGGAGGGGCGGGAGCCCGCGTTCGGGATCGACGTACCCGGGATCGTGGGCTGGGCCCGGGAGCTGGCCGGGCGGGTGGCGGCCGCCGCGGCTCCCGTGGACGCGGCGGCCGAGGCGCCGCGGCTACTCGGCGGGCTGGATTAGGTCCCAGCGGTTGCCGTAGAGGTCCTCGAAGACGGCGACCGAGCCGTACGGCTCGTGGCGGGGCTCCTCCAGGAAGCGGACGCCGGCGCGGGTCATGCGGGTGTGGTCGGTGGCGAAGTCGGCGGTGTGGAGGAAGAAGCCGACGCGGCCGCCGGTCTGGTCGCCGATCCGGGCGCGCTGGGTCTCGTTCTTGGCGCGGGCGAGCAGCAGGGCCGATTCGGTGGCGCCGGGCGGCCGGACGACGACCCAGCGGGAGCCGTCGGGGCGCGGGGTGTCCTCGACGAGTTCGAAGCCCAGGGCCCGGGTGTAGAAGTCGATGGCCTCGTCGTAGTCGGCGACGACGAGCGCGGTCAGTGCGATGTGCGTGGGCATGGGCTCATTGTGACCGGACGAGGACCACATCGAGGGTGCGGGGGCCGTGGACACCCTCCACCCGGTCGAGTTCGATGTCGCTCGTCGCGGAGGGCCCGGAGATCCAGGTGAGCGGCCGGGCCGGGTCCAGGCGTTCGAGTGCCTGCGGTACGGAGTCGACGACCTGGGCGGGGACGCGGACCACGCACACGTGGTGGTCGGGTACCAGGGTGATGCGGCGGCGCCCCTGTCCGGGCCCGCCGTCGAGCACGAGGGTGCCGGTCTCGGCGACGGCCAGGGCGCAGCCGGTCAGGACGGCGTCCACCCGGTCGAGCTGCGCGGGGGTGTCCCCGGGCCGGTCTTCCAGGAGGGCGGCGCCGGCGGCCGCCGCGGCGGCGGACCAGGCCGGCGGCAGGCCGGACGGCACGAGGACGGTGCGGGCCTGCGCGAGCAGCCGCGCCAGGGTGGCGGGCAGTCCCGCCTCGTCGGTGCGGTGCACCCGGGCGCGGTAGTCGGCGAGGTTCTCCGCGAGCAGGGCGGTGCGCTGCTCGTCCGTGCGGTCGGCGTGCACGCGGAGGTAGTCGCGGGGTACGGGCGGTGCGGGCGGCGCGTCGGCGAGGGCCCGGCGGATCCGGGCGAGGATGAGGTCGCGGCTCGTCATGTGCGCGGCTCCCGTTCGCGGCGCCACCAGTCGCGGAAGGACTCGGCGGGGATGTCGGGCAGTTCCCGGGTGTCGGTCCAGGCCCGGCCGGGGCCGGGGAGCCGCCGGGGGCGCAGCCGGCGGGCGCGGGCCAGCAGCCGTTCCCCGGCCCGCAGGGCGCCGGGGCGGTCGAGGAGGAGGCGGGAGGCGCGGACGGCGGCCCGTTCGGCGGCGTGTCCGCGGGCGGGCCGGATCCGGACCCGTACCCCGGCGCGGGTCACGGGGCCGCCCTGCGCGATGCGTTCGCGCAGGTGGACGAGGACCTCGGGGATGTCGATGCCGACCGGGCAGACCTCGTAGCAGGCTCCGCACAGGGTGGAGGCGAAGGGCAGGGAGGCGTCGATCTCGCTTCCCGTGCCGCGGAGCTGGGGGCTGAGGATGGCGCCGATCGGGCCCGGGTAGACGGAGCCGTACGCGTGCCCGCCCGCCCGCTCGTAGACGGGGCAGACGTTGAGGCAGGCGGAGCAGCGGATGCAGCGCAGCGCCTGGCGGCCGACCTCGTCGGCGAGGGTGTCGGTGCGGCCGTTGTCGAGGAGGACGAGGTGGAAGGCGCGCGGCCCGTCCCCGTCGGCCCCCTGCGCTGGGCCCAGCCCGGTCCACATGGTCGTGTACGGGTTCATCCGCTCGGCGGTCGAGGAGCGCGGCAGGGTCTGGAGGAAGATCTCCAGGTCCCGGAAGGTGGGGACGAGTTTCTCGATGCCGACGACCGAGATGAGGGTCTCGGGGAGGGTCAGGCACATCCGGCCGTTGCCCTCGGATTCGAGGACCACGAGGGTGCCGGTCTCGGCGACCATGAAGTTGGCCCCGGAGATGCCGACTTTGGCGCGCAGGAACTTCTCGCGCAGGTGCAGCCGGGCGGCCTCGGCGAGCTCGCGCGGGTCGTCTCCCAGGTCTTCGGGGGCCGGCCGCCCCCAGTCCGCCATCTCGGCGCGGAAGACGTCGCGGATCTCGGCCCGGTTGCGGTGGATGGCGGGCACCAGGATGTGCGAGGGCCGGTCGTGGCCCAACTGCACGATGAGTTCGGCGAGATCGGTTTCGTACGCCCTGATCCCGGCTTCGGCCAGCGCCTCGTTGAGGCCCGTCTCCTGGGTGGCCATCGACTTGACCTTGACGGCTTCCCGCTCGCCGGTGGCGAGGACCAGTTCCGTGACGATCCGGTTGGCCTCGGCGGCGTCGGCGGCCCAGTGCACGGTGCCGCCCGCCGCGGTCACGGCCGCCTCCAACTGGAGGAGGTAGCGGTCGAGGTGACGGAGCGTGTGGTCCTTGACGGCCCGGCCGGCGGCCCGCAGCCGTGCGAAGTCCGCGAGTTCGGCCACGGCCCGGGCCCGCTTCTCGCGGATGGTGTGCGTGGCGTGCCGCAGGTTGGCGCGCAGCGCCCGGTCCTGCACCGCGGCCCGGGCGGCCTGCGGGAAGGCCGGCATGCCGAGGAAGGTGCCGCTCACCGCCGCCCCTCCTGCCCGGAGCGCGGGCCCGCCCGGTCCGGGAGCGGGCCGCCGCCGGGCCACGGTTGCGCCTCCGTGGCGGCGAGGACCTCCGCGAGGTGCACCGTGCGCAGCGGGGCCCCGCGGCGGCGCAGGAGGCCCCCGAGGTGCGCCAGGCAGGAGTTGTCCGACCCGCACAGCACCTCGGCGCCCGACGCCTGCGCCGCACGCACCTTGTCCGCGCCCATGGCGGCCGACACGTCCGGGTTCTTCAGGGCGAAGGTGCCGCCGAAGCCGCAGCACTCCTCGGCGCCCGGCAGCTCCGCCTCCTCCAGGCCGCGCACCGCCGCCAGCAGGCGGCGCGGCCGGTCCCCCAGCCCCAGTGCCCGCAGCCCGTGGCAGGAGGGGTGGTAGGCGACGCGGTGCGGGAAGTACGCGCCGACGTCGGTCACGCCCAGCACGTCGAGGAGGAACTCGGTGAGCTCGTACACCCGCGGCGCGAGCGAGTCCGCGAGCGCGGCCAGTTCGCCGCCCCGCCCCTCCGCGGCCGCCTTCCGGCCGATCCGCGGGTACTGCTCGCGGACCATCGCCGCACAGGAGCCGGACGGGGTGACCACGTACGCGTAGCCCTCGAACGCGTGCGCGGTACGCCGTACCAGGGGCTCGGTCTCGTGCCGGTAGCCGGAGTTGTAGGCGGGCTGCCCGCAGCAGCTCTGCGCGGCCGGGAAGTCCACCGCCACCCCGAGCCGCTCCAGCAGCCGCACGACGGCGATGCCGGTCCGCGGATACAGCGCGTCGTTGACGCAGGTGACGAACAGGGCGACGCGCATGCCCGGAGGATAGCGGGACCTGGCCTCCCGCCCCCCGGCGGCATGGGGCAGACTCGGCGGGGTGAGAAAGTTCTATGTCATCGGCATCGGCGCGGGCGACCCCGACCACCTGACCCTCCAGGCGGTCGCGGCGATCCGGGCCACGGACGCGTTCCTCATCCTGGAGAAGGGCGAGGAGAAGGCGGACCTCACCGGCCTGCGGCGCGCCATGCTGGCGGCGCACGCCCGGCCCGGCCACCGGCTGGTCGAGGGCCGGGACCCGGACCGCGACCGCACCCCGGCCGACTACGCCCCGACCGTCGACGGCTGGCGCAGCGCCCGCGCGGAGATCTTCGAGCGGTTCATCGCCGAGGACCTCGCCGAGGACGGCACCGGCGCCTTCCTGGTGTGGGGCGACCCCTCGCTGTACGACTCCACGCTCGCGATCCTCGAAGAGGTCACCGAGCGCGGCCGGGTGGCGTTCGAGTACGAGGTGGTCCCCGGCATCAGCAGCATCTCCGCCCTGCTGGCCCGGCACCGCACCAACCTGAACCGGGTCGGCCGCCCCGTCCAGATCACCACCGGCCGCCGGCTGGCCGAGGGCTGGCCGCAGGACGCCGACGACGTGGTGGTCATGCTCGACGCCCGGCACGCCTTCACCCGCCACCTCGACCAGGACCTCACCATCTACTGGGGCGCGTACGTCGGCACCCCCGACGAGATCCTGGTCTCGGGCAAGCTCGCCGAGGTGTCCGCACGGATCGAGGAGCTGCGCACCGAGGCGCGGGCCCGCAAGGGCTGGATCATGGACACCTACCTGCTGCGCCGCGCCTGAACGCGTCCGGGCACCCGGTCGCGGCGGCCCGAGCCGAGGGACGAGGGAACGAATGGGCTTGAGGGAAGGCCAGCGGGTACGGCTGGCACAGGACCTGGGGCTGGCCGAGGCCGTCGCCGGACCCGCGGGGGCCACCGTCGGGTTCCTGTCCCTGGGGGCGGGCACCGAGGGCACCGTCGAACGGGTGGACGGGCAGCGCCCGCCGGGCCACGGGGTCCTGGAGTACGAGCGGCTCCGGTCGCTGCTCGGCGACTACGGCCACACCATGCCCGCGGAGAGCCGCAAGCGGCTCGAAGAGGAGGTCGCCGCCCTGGAGCCCGAGTGGGCGGCCCACCAGGAGGGCGGCAGCCGCGTGACGGCCCGCGTCCGCTTCGACAACGGCTTCGTCCTCGACGGCGCGCACGAGGAGGTCCTCGCCCCCCTCTGACGGGCCCGGCCCGGGGCCGGGCCTACGCCGGCTCCCGGCTCCCGGCGGGCACGGCCGGCGCCGGACTGCGCCGCGGGACCAGATGGCGGGCGAACGCGACTCCGGCGAGCACGGCCACCAGGGCGCACACCGCCGTCCAGCCGAGGGCCGCGTACGCCCGTACGCCCAGCCAGGAGCCCACCGTGCCGCCCGTGTAGGCGCACGTCATGTACGCGGTGTTGAGCCGGGCCCGGGCATCGGGGCGCAGCGCGTACACCCGCGCCTGGTTGGCGACCGCACCGCACTGCATGGCGACGTCGAGCAGCAGCGTGCCCGCGGCCAGCGCGACCAGGCCCACCGCCCCGCCGAGCCCGCCGAACGCGAGGACCGCGGCGGATCCGAGGATCCCGCACAGGGAGACCGTGTTCACCGGCCGCGGCCCGTACCGGTCCACGAGCCGCCCCGCGTACGGGGTGCACAGCATGGTCGCCCCGCCGACCAGGGCGAGCAGCCCGACGGCGTGCGCCCCCAGCCCGTACACCGGCCCGTCGAGCAGCAGCGCCACACAGGTCCAGGCGGCGGAGAAGGCTCCGAACGCGGCGGCCTGGTACAGGCAGGACCGCCGCAGCTCCGGCTCGGCCCGCAGCAGCCGCAAGGGTTCGACCAGGAACGAAGCGTACGGCTGCCGGTCCGCCCGGACTCCGGTGTCGGGCACCACCCGCGCCATCACGGCGGCCAGGACGAGCACCACGGCCGCGGCCACCAGGTAGGGCGCCCGCCAGCCCAGCCACTCCCCCAGCACCCCGCTGAACGTACGGGCCAGCAGCATGCCCCCGGTGGAGCCGCTGAGCAGCGTGCCGAGCACGGCACCCCGCCGGTCGGGGGCCACCAGACCCGCCGCCATGGGCCCGATGATCTGCGCCGCCACCGTGGTCAGCCCGACGAGCGCACTCGCGGCCACCAGCTGCGGCAGGGCCGGCGCCAGCCCCGCGGCCAGCAGGGCCAGCCCGGTCAGCGCGAGCATGACGACCAGCAGGGTCCGGTGGCGGAGCCGGTCGCCGAGCGGCACCACGAAGACCATCCCGGCGGTGTAGCCGATCTGGGTGCCGGTCACCACGAGCGAGGCGGTGTCCGCGGACACCCCCAGCCCGTGGGCGATCAGCGGCCCCACGGCCTGCGGGAAGTACAGGTTGCCGACCGCCACGGCACAGGTGACGGACAGGATCAGCAGCAGCCGCCGGCTCACCGGGTGTCCCCGGCGCGCCCGGCGGAGCAAAGCAGGGACGGGGGCGTGGGCAGGGGCGGGGGCAGGGTCAGGGACGTGGACATGGGTGAAGTCCACGCGACCCCCCACCCGCCTGCCAACTGATGTAGCGTACGGCTTAATGATCAATGTGATCAGCTTCGAGCTGGGCGTGGAGGACCTCGCCCACACCCGCTTCGCCCTCTCGCCCATCGGCGAGACCGTGCTGAGCCTGCGGGTGCTGCGCGATCCGGGCATATCCGCCCTGCACCTCCCCTGGCGCAGGTCCGTCCTCCCCCGGCTCGGCGGCCTGGACACCGCCCTGCTGATGTCCCTGGTGGCGGACCGCCTCACCGTCCCGGACTTCCTCACCCCCCGCCCCCGTTCCTTCGAGCCCTCTTTCGAAGAAGAACTCGCGGCGGTCCGCCGGACCCCGCCCGACGTGGTCCGCCGCGACCTGCTCGCCGCCCACGCCCCCGACCCGCTCCCCGGCCCCCTGCGCGAGACGGCCGCCGACGGCGCGGGGAACCTCGCCGCCCTCCACGACCGCATCTGCACACTCCTCTCCGCCTACTGGGAGCTGGCAGTCAGACCGTTCTGGCCGCAGATCAGGCTCGTGGCCGAAGCCGACATGACCCACCGGGCCCGGCAGCTGGCCCGCGGCGGCGCCCGCCTCCTCTTCGCCGACATGCACCCCAACATCCGCTGGGAGGAGACCGGTTCCCGGGGCTTCCTGCGCATCCACCGCACCATCTGCGGCTACGAGACCCAGGCCGGCGGCCGCGGACTGCTGCTGACCCCCTCGGTGTTCGCCCACAAACCCGCTCCGCCCGTGGGCCCGGAGGAGCCGCCCTCGCTGCTCTACCCCAGCCGAGGAGTGGCGACCCTGTGGACCGGCGAACCGGCCCCCTCCCCCGCCGGCCCCGACCTCGTCCCCCTGCTCGGCGCCCCCCGGGCCCGGCTCCTGGCCCTGCTGGCGGAGCCGCAGCCCGGGGTGGAACTCGCCCGCCGCCTGCGCGTGACCCCCAGCGCGGTCTCCCAGCACCTGCGCGTGCTGCACGCCACCGGGCTGGTGTCCCGCGCCCGCCAGGGCCGCCAGGTCCTCTACCGCCGCACCCCGCTGGCCGACCGGCTCGCGGAGGGAACCCCGTAGGGGCCCGCGAGCCGGTGCCGGACGGGACGGGTACGCGCGACGGCCGTCAGCGGGAGCCCAGCAGGCCCGCCAGGCCCTCCGCCAGCCGCTCGTACTCCTCCGGCCGGTTGTAGATCTGCCCGCAGATCCGCAGCCCCCCGCCGCCCGGCCAACCGAAGGTGTTCACCCGGGCCCGAAGCCGCTCGAACACCTCGATGCGCAGCGCACGCGCCCCGGCCAGGTCCTCGGCGACACCCGCCGGCAGCCGCAGCGTACGCATGGCCACCCCCTCGCTGAACGGCAGCGGCACGAGCCCGGCCACCTCGGCGAGCACCGCACTGCCGTGCGCGGCCAGCGCACTGTTGTGCGCCCGCACCTTGTCGGCGCCGAGCCGCGCCAGCACGTCCAGGCCCTCCGGGGCCGCGAGCCAGCCGGTGTAGTCGGCGGTGGCCCGGTTCTCGACGTTCTTCGGGAACCCGTGGTGGTCCTCCCACGAGGGGACGAGGGCCCGCACGGCCCCCCGGAACCGCGGCGCAACCGCGAGGATCGCGCTCCCGGACGGCCCGTACCCCCACTTGTGCAGGTTCCCGAACCAGAAGTCCGCCCCGCCGGCCAGCGGGTCCGGCAGCATCCCCAGCGCGTGCGCCCCGTCCACCACGGTGGTCACCCCGCGCTCGGCCAGCGCCGCGAGCAGCCGCGGCCCGGCCACGATCCGCGCCGTCGGCGAGGTGATGTGGTCGAGCACCGCCACCTTGGTCCGCGGGGTGACCGCGGCCAGCACGGCCTCGCTGACCGCCTCCTCGTCGGGCAGCCCCGGATCCAGCACCACCGTCCGCAGCGTCCCCCGCCGCGCGGCCGCCTCGCTCACCGTCCCGTACCCGTGATCGGTCACGAGGATCTCGTCCCCGTCCGCGAGCGACAGCGCCGCCAGCGCCACGTTGGCTGCCTCGGTGGCATTGGACACGAACGCAATCCCGGCGGGATCGGCCCCCAGATGCGCCGCCACCCGCCCCCGCGCGGCCTCGATCCGGTCGGGCGCCGCCAGGAAGAAGGCATCGGGATCGGCCTCCAACTCGGCCCGCAGCCCGGCCTGCACCTCCAGCACGGGTATCGGAACGGCCCCGAACGAGCCGTGGTTGAGATGCGCAATCCCGGGATCCAGCCGGAACAGCGCGCTTCCCTGCGGGAATTCGGCCACGGTGTTCATCTCGGTCACGCCAGTCGCCTCCGAAGTCGTACGGCCTCGCCACGCCCCTCCCCCGCGTGGGCCGTGTGCGGCCGCCGGGGCGGAGGGCTGCACCGGGTCGGTGCCGGTGCCGATCATGCCAGTCCGCTGCGCTTGGCGGGCGGGGTCGCGGTGTCGCCCGTGCCGGGCGGGCGGTCGCGTCCCGGCGGGCCGCCGCTGGCCTTCCCGCGCTCCGCGCGGGTGCGCCCGTGGCGGGCGGGGCTTTCGGGTCCGGCTGGCCGCCGGTGGGGCTGTCCCCGCGCTCCGCGGGGGGGATGTTCTCCCACCCGCACCACCCGTACAACGCATCCAGATGCCGAGGCACTGGTGGTGGGCCCGGGCACGCTGGCGGCCCGCTCGCCGTGCAGGTGCGCCTGCCCGTGCCGGGCGGGGCTTTCGTGTCCGGCTGGCCGCCGGTGGGACTGCCCCCGCGCTCCGCGCGGGGGATGTTCTCCCACCCGCACCACCCGTACAAGGCATCCAGATGCCGAGGCACTGGTGGGGGGCTCGGGCACGTTGGCGGCCCGCCCGCCGTGGTTCGATACGGCGATCGGACCGCCGTTCGGGCAGCGGTATGCGGTTCCGCCGAACGCAATTGACGTCAGGCACGAACCTGCCTGCGTCGGGGGGCTGATCCCAGGCCGCAGGCGCCGACCGGCACGGGGCGCGTAGCGGTAGTGGGCGGCTTGTGTCCAACCACAAGCCACCCGGCGGCCGCCGACCGGCATTAGGCGCGTAGCGATCCGGGGCGCCTCGCCCCCGGCCACACGCCGACCGGCAGCCGCCGCCCCGGATCAGGCGTCTAGCGACCGTGGGCGGCCTCTGCCCAGCCCGAGCCGACCGGCGGCCGCCGACCGGCCTCGGGCACGTAGCGATCGTGGGCGGCCTCTGCCCGGCCACGAGCCGACCGGCCGCCGCGGACCGGGATGGGGCACGTAGCGATCGTGGGCGGGTCTTTCGCCCGTGAGGGCGCAGGCTCACCCCTACCCCGGCCCAGCCTTTCCGACCCTGTCGCTTGGTGTCGCCGTCCCCGTGACCGGCTTTCCCTCCGGGGGGTGCTCGCAAGTCTGGGGACTGACGGCACGGCGGCCGGAGTCAAGGGTGGCCCGCAGGGCCATCGCGCAGCGACGCGACCGAAGGGAGCGCCCTTGACACCGGCCGCCGGGACGGCCGGACCATCAGACATGCGGGCACCCCCCGGAGCCCCCCACAACACCGCCCCACCCCAACCCCGCACGGTGAGACCCCGCCCCACTTTGGGGGTGGTGGGCAGACGCTGCCCCACAGCAACAAGGCCAGGGGGGAAAAGAAGCGCACCGAGGGCGGATCGACCGCAACCGACCCCGCCCCACGACCCCAAACCCGCCCCCCACACACCCCGCCCCCTACCCCCTCCCTCCCCCCACCCCGTAATACTGCAGGTCCTGTACCGCGACGACCCGTTCGACGCGGTACTGGGACTCCACCTTCACGCCGGGTCGGCCGCCCCGCTCGACGCTCGCTGCGCTCGTGCCCGGTCGCAGGGGGAGCAGTTCTGCGTGGACGCCCGCGGGGGCCCGGTGGGAGCCGGTCAGGTCGCCCGTTCTCGTGCGGACGGTGGCCGGGGCGGTGAGGAAGCTGAGGATTTCCACCCGGTCGCGGGCGACCGCGGAGCCCCGGCGCAGGGACATGACCAGGGACTGGCGGCCGGTCGGGTCCGCAGAGGCGAACTGGACCCGGGAGGTCAGGTACAGCGTGTCGCGCACGATCTTCGGCCAGCTGCCCGTCTTGAAGCGGGTCAGGTAGTACGAGGTCAGGTCCAGGTACGTGTGGCCGTTGTGCAGCGAGGGTGCGAAGTGGCTGCCTTCGGAGTAGTCGTTCCAGGTGGTGAGCTGGACCCAGTCCGCGCCGTCGTCGATGGCGTGGTTCCAGGTGGAGCGGAGCGTGGCCGTGTTGCCGGCCTCGTCGTAGATGCCCTGGTTGGGTCGGGCGTCCTGGACGGACACCGGCTGCATCCAGATCTTGCCCATGCCGTGGGCGCGGCGTACGTCCCGGGTCGCGCTCTCCTGGCCGACGTAACTGCGGCTGCCCCACTCGGAGAACCCGTGGCTGATGGGCGCGAACTCCCCGGAGTGCGCACCGAAGTCGAGGAACAGCGGGACGAGTGCGGTGCGGATGCCGTGCCGCCGGCGCAGGTCGTCCATGACCTGGCGCCACCAGGACACCGGCTTGGCCTCGGCCTTGAAGGGCGAGACCACCAGCCGGCCGTCGGACAGCCGGTGCGCCGCGGGCGAAGCAGCGAGCTTCGCAAGGGAGTTGGCGAGGCCGGCCGGGTCGGTGTTGAGGGAGGTCATGTCCGGCATCAGCATGATCTTGAACGCGGGGTCCACCGAGCGGGCCGCTTCCAGCAGCATGGTGGACCGCTCCCAGTTCTTGCCGGAGAGCGACAGCATGTCGAGGGTGAACCCGTCGAGCCCGGCCGCGCGGGCGGTGCGTACCTCTTCCTTCAGGTTGGCCAGCTCCCAGTTGCCGGCCTTCGGAGCCACGGGCAGCGGCCGGTCGCGCAGCAGTCCGCCGTACCTCTGGTGCTTGCCGCTCTCCCCGGCCGGGTTGAGGTAGTTGCGCGTGTAGTAGTCGCGGTCGGAGCGGGCGTTGTCGAGGGAGAGCGGGTAGGGGGTGAAGTAGTGCGCGAAGACCAGTTTGCCCCTCTTGCGCAGCTTGGCGGGGGCGGGCAGGTCGAAGGGCAGCGCCCCGGTGGACGGCCGCGCTCCCTTGGGGGCGCCGGTCGGGGGTACGACGGGGCGTTCGGTGCGGCCCGGGCCCGTGGGACCGGCGGAGCCGCCCGGCACCGGGTCGGTGACGTCAGCGCCGCCGGGGCCGCCGCCGCGCCCGTCGGCCGGTCCGCCGGTCCAGGGCTCGCCGATCTGCGGGGTGCTGCGCTCGGCCCGGCCGCCGGCCGGGAAGGGGTCCCAGGCGATGCCGGTGGCCGCGAAGGCGCCGACGAGCAGGAAGCCTGCGATGAGGAAGGCCAGCAGCGGGCGTTTGCCGCCCATGGCCTTGCGCCGGTGTGATGGCGGCCGCCTCCGGCCGCGTCGTTTCACCGGATCCGCACTCATCGTCCCTCCAGGGGCTCGGTTGCACATTCACTCGGCAGCACAGGGGTCCGTTGCACCGGGGCTCCGTTGCACCGGCGCTCGGTTGCACCCGCGCCCCGGCACGGATGCACCCGCCCCGCACAACGGTTTCTGCATATGCCTGCGCCGCAGGCACCTCAGCAGTAGATCGGATTAACGCCCGGCAAACAACCGTTCTCCTCCGGGCCGGCCTCCGGTGCGTACGCCATGGGGACCATCCCGCCTACGCCGGCCGAAGGCCCGTGACCGGCACCGGACCGGCTTCCGTGTCCCCGTCCAGGGCGGCGCGCAGCCAGGTGTGCGCGGCGCCCATGTTGGGCGCGGCCGACCCCTGCGGCGGGGCGTTCACCTGGGCGGCCAGGTCCCAGTAGCGGTCGAGGAAGGGCTCCGCGGTCCGGTCGAGCAGTCCCCTCAACTCCTGTCTGAACCCGGGCGTGTCGGCGCGTCCGCGGGCGTCTGCGTGGGCGCCGACGAACGCGTCGAGCGCGGCCCCGCGGCCGGGGGTCCGCCCGGCCCGCAGATCGGCGGACGCCAGTGCGTACGCCTCGCCGAGCCCCTCGTACAGGACGTCGGGGTGCCGTTTGCCCTCGGTCTCGCGGACGGCGGGGCGGCAGGATCCGAGGAACGGGAGGACTTCGCCGACGAGGGCGTGCACCTGGGCAAAGGCCAGTACCTGGGCGGGAGTCGGGTCGGCGGGCGGCTGGGGCACGGCCTCGTCCACGATGGCGGACCGCAGCCGTACGGACAGCCGCGGCGGGAGCAGCCCGCGCCAGAACCGCGCCATCGGGGCGGTGCTGGGCGGCGCGGACACGCCGCCCACGAGGCGCAGGCGCTCGGCGCGTTCGCCGGGCGGGCAGTCGTGGACCAGCCGGAGGGCGGCCTCGCGCCAGCGGAGGGCGGCGAGTTGGGAGCCGACGTCGCGCAGCCGGTCCGCGAGGGCGTCTTCGAGCACGCCGTCGCGCAGGTCGTCCTGCTCCAGCACCCGGCCCACGTCGGAGACGGGCAGGTCGAGGCTGCGCAACGAGCGGATGAGCAGCAGCCGTTCGAGGGCCTCGGGGCCGTACCGGCGGTGGCCGCCGCCGCTGCGGCCGGCTTCGGGGAGCAGGCCGCCGTCGGAGTAGAAACGTACGGTCTTCACCGTCACGCCGGCCCGTTCGGCAAGCTCCCCGATACTCCAGGTCCCCGCACCCGCACCACTCACGCCCCGAACCTCCCCGAACTCCCCCGGCGGGACCTTCCACCCTATCCGCGCGCCCCTCGGCCACCCTCGGAACGCCCGCAGAATGCTCGCAGAATGCTCGCGCGAACGGCGTTCCCAGCCCGTGCACCGTTGCACACCGTTGCACACCCATGCCCGCCCCGTGCACTCAGTCGTGCAGCGCGTGTGCCGCCTCCGTGTGCCCCTCCGGCTCCAGTTGGAGGGTGGAGTGGGCGATGTCGAAGTGGTCGCCCAGGCAGGACTGGAGGCGGGCCAGGAGGTGTCCGTGGTCCTCGCTGCGCAGGGTGGCGCCGGCGACGACCACGTGCGCGGTCAGCACCGGCATGCCGGAGGTGACGGTCCAGGCGTGCAGGTCGTGGACGGCGACCACCCCCGGCTCCTCCAGCAGGTGGCGGCGGACCTCGGCGATGTCCGTGTCCTGCGGGGTGGCCTCCAGCAGGACGTGGGTGGCCTCGCGCAGCAGTCCGTACGCGCGGGGCACGATCAGTACGCCGATGACGATCGAGGCGATGGGGTCGGCCGCCTGCCAGCCGGTGAGCAGGATGACGAGGCCGCCGACGATGACGGCGACGGAACCGAGCGCGTCGCCGAGCACCTCCAGGTAGGCGCCGCGCAGGTTGAGGCTCTGGTCCTTGGCCTCGCGCAGGAGCCAGAGGCCGACGAGGTTGGCGGCGAGGCCGAGGACGGCGATGGCGAACATCAGCCCGCCCTTGACCTCTACGGGTTCGCTGAACCGGCGGATCGCCGACCAGAGCACCCAGACGAAGATGCCGAGCAGCAGGAGGGCGTTCAGTACGGCGGAGAAGATCTCGACCCGGTAGAACCCGAAGGTCCGGCGGGGGGTGGGGGCGCGCTGGGCGAGGGTGACGGCGCCGAGGGCGAGGGAGACCCCGACGGCGTCGGTGAGGCTGTGGGCGGCGTCGGCGAGCAGCGCGAGGCTGCCGGAGATCACGGAGCCGATCACCTGGAGGAGGGTGATGGCCGTGCTGATGCCGATCGTCCACACCAGCCGCTTGCGGTGGGCGCCGGTGAGCGTGCCGCCGGCGGCGGCGGGAGCGCCGTGGTCGTGACCCATGATCACCATCCGACCACGGGCCGCAGGTTTCCGCCCCCCGTACGTCCCCCGGGCGTACGACTCAGCACCCCCGGCCGTACGACCCGCGCATCCCCCGGCCGTGCGGTCTGCCCCGCTCGGCGGCGTACGACCAAGCCCGCCGCCCCTCCCCCCTCAGCGCCTCAGTGCCGAGGCCAGCTGGGCGCGGGAGCGGACGTCGAGCTTCTGGTAGATGCGGGTCAGCCGGGCCTCGACCGTCTTGACGCTGACGAAGAGCTTGTCGGCGGCCTCCTGGTTGCTGGCCCCCTGGCTGACCAGCAGGGCGAGCCGGGTCTCGGCGTCGGTGAGGGCCGCCGCGCCCGGGTGGTCGGGCCCGGCCGGGGCCTCCCGGGCGAGGTCGGCCCAGGGCTTGGCGCCCGCGCGGGTGAACACCTCGGCCGCGGTGAGCAGCGCGGCGCGGGCCGGGGCCCGGCGGCGCCGGCGGCGTTCGACGCGGGCGAGGGCCAGCAGCGTGCGGCCGCGCTCCAGGGGCAGGTCCAGGCTCTCGAACCGGTCCGCGGTGCACTCCAGGAGGGCGACGGCGGCCGCCGGTTCCCCGCAGGCGGACAGCCACAGCCCGCGGGCCCGGTCCAGGGCGGCGAGCACCCCGGTGCGGCCGAGGTCGGCGGCGACGGCGCCCACCGAGTCGAGCAGGGCGGCGGCCTCGTCGGGTTCGTCGGCGGCGACGAGGGCCTCGGCGAGTTCGCCGTGCCAGCGCAGGACCGAGGGGTCCACGACCTGCTGGGCGGCCTCCAGTTCGGCGACCCGGCGCAGGGTGGCGACGGCCTTGGCGGTCTCGCCCATGGCCAGTTCGACCAGGCCCAGGGCGTACAGGCTGCGCGAGAGGAAGACCAGGTCGCGTTCCTCCTCGGAGGCCTGGATCCCGCGGCGGGCGTAGGCGGCGGCGCGGGTGAAGCTGCCGCCGGTGGCCTCGGCCATGGCGGCGATGTACCAGGCGGGTCCCGGGGACAGGCCGGCCGCGATGGTCAGTTCCAGGGCGCGCCGGGCGTGCCCGGCTCCGGCGGCGCACCGGCCGCGCCGCAGCTCCACCTCGGTGAAGCTGCGCAGCACCTCGAACACGTCCTCGGCGGATCCGGAGCGTTCGACGGCGGGGAGCAGGACGAGCAGCTGGGCGCGGGCGTCGGCGAGCCGGTCGTCGAAGAGGGCGTGCCGTACGGCGAGGAACTGCGGCGCGTTGCGCATGACGAGCGGTACTTCGGGGGCGGGCAGTGCGAGGGCCTCGGCGAGGATGTCCTCGGCCGCCGGGTCTCCGAGGATGCGGCCCATGCGGGCGCGTACGGTCAGGGCCATGGCCTCGGCGCCGGGGTCCCCGCCGGCGGCGGCGAGCTCTCCGGCGTGGGCGGCGACGGCGCAGGAGCGTACGGGGTCCCCGTCGCTGAGGTTGAGCTTCCAGGCCAGGCGGAGCTGGACGGCGGCGAGCAGGGCCGGGTCGTCGGCGGCGTCGGCCATGGCGTGGGCGAAGGTCTCGTCGAGGTCGGCGAGGGCCTGTCCGGCGGCGTCGATGACGGCGAGGCGGGCGCGGACCCGGTCGGTGGGCGAGGAGTCGCGGGCGAGGACCGCGCGGGCGGCGCGGCGGGCGAGGTCGGCCCGGCCCGCGCAGCCGGCGTCCTCGGCGGCGCCGACGAGCCGGGCGAGGGCGGCGGCGGGCCGGTCCACGGGGGTGCGTTCGGCGGCGAGCATGCCGAGTTCGGCGGCCAGGGCCCGGTTGCCGCGGCGCCGGCAGGCGGCCGCGGCCTGGGCGACCTCCTCGGCGAGGGCCTCGTCGGCGGTGTCGGCGGCGAGGGCGCGGTGGCGTACCGCTTCGACGGGGTCGTCGACGGCGGCGGCGAGGGCGGCGTGCCCGGCGGCCCGGTCGGGCCAGCCGGCGTCGGCGGCGAGGGCGGAGGGCAGGGCGCCGGCGGTGAAGGCGACGGCCCCGTCCTCGCCGACGGTGACCAGCCCGGCCCGTTCGGCCTCCGTGAGTTCGGCCTCGGCGTCGGGGCGGCCGGCGCGGCGCAGCAGGGTGGTGGTGGGGCGGGCGGCGAGGGCGGCGAGCAGCAGGGTGGGGTGGGTGCGGGCGGGGGCCTCGGCGAGGAGCCGGCGGGCGACCTCGCGGGCCTGGCCGGAGATGGGCAGGGGGTCGGCGTGGTGGACGCCTTCGCGGGCTTCGGCGAGGGAGCGGCCGAGGGCGAGGGCGAGCCGGGGGTTGCCGCCGCTGGCCTGGTGGATGCGGCCGGCGAGGCGGGCGGGCAGGCCGTGCCGTACGAGGAGTTCGGCGAGGTCGTCGGCGCCGAGCGGGGGGACCCGCAGGCCGGGGGTGCCGGGTCCGCAGAGGGATTCGGCGAGGGAGGCGCCGCCCTGGACGCATTCGGCGACGAGGACCCGGACCCGGGGCGGGGTGAGCCGCAGGGCGAAGCGCAGCAGGTCGGTGGTTTCGATGTCGAGCCACTGGGCGTTGTCGACGACGAGGAGCACGGGGTCGGTGGCGGCGAGGGTGCGCAGGACGGCCACGACGGCGAGGCGCAGGGCGACGTGGTCGCGGCCGGCCCGGGGGGCGTCGGTTTCGCGGCGCAGCCAGGCGATGGCGGTGCGCTGGGGGCCGGCGAGCCGGTCGAGGGCGGCGGTGGGCACGGAGGCCAGCAGGGCGGCGGCGGAGGCCTCGGGTATCCAGCGGTCGGCGGCCTCGGGGGCCAGCCGCAGGACGGATTCGCCGCGGGCGGCGGCGGCCCCGGCGAGGGCTTCGACCACGGTGCTCTTGCCCACTCCGGCCGGGCCGGTGAGGATCGCTCGTCCGTGCGTGGTCAGCGCACGGCCGACGGTCTCGATGAGCTCACCGCGTCCGACGCTCGTGTCAGCGTTCCCCGTCGCCGCCACGCACAGCCACCCGCCTCTCGCTGTCCTGGGCCTGTCCTGTGAGCGCTGAGGATACGAGGTCGGCCGCGCGGCGGGTCCGGATTGTGACGCAGCAATCAGTCCGGGCAGCCGGAAACCCCGCAGGACCTGCCGGTTTGTGGGGTACCGGCAGGTCCGCGGGTCTGTTGGTCCGTACTAATTCCGGATCAGGGCCGGATCAGAACCGGATTGGTCGGGTCCGGGTCGTTCCGGGTGGATCCGGGGCGGCCGCAAGGCCGGGCCGGTGGCCCGGCCCGGTGGCCGGAGCGGCTCAGAAGCCGAGGCTCCAGGAGTCGATGTAGCCGGTGTCGGCGGCGGCCACGTCCTGGACGCGGAGCTGCCAGGTGCCGTTGGCGGGCAGGGCCGAGCCGTCCACGGTGTAGGTGGTGATCACGTTGGCGGCGCTGTCGCTCGACGAGCTCTTGAGGCGCTTGACGATGCCGTTCGGGGCGACCAGGTCGATGACCAGGTCACCGCGGTAGGTGTGCTTGATGTCGACGTTCACCTTGAGGGTGGCCGGGGCGTTGCCGGTCAGGCCGGAGACGGCGATCGAGGAGGAGACGGCGCCGCCGTTGTCCGGGATCGCCACGTCGGCGGTGTTCTCGAAGGTGGGGGTGGTCGGCGTGGAGGTCACCGCGGCCACGGCGGCGGCGGCGTCGGCGAGACCGGTGCCGCAGCCGCCGGTGCAGGTGCCGGCCAGCGGACGGGTGGTGCTCTTGATCGTCGACTCGACCTGGGCCGGGGTCAGCGAGGGCTTGGCGGCGACGAGCAGCGCGGCGAGGCCGGCGACGTGCGGGGCGGCCATGCTGGTGCCCTGGTACGGCTTGTAGATCTCCGCCGACGGCGTGGTGGTGCCGTTGTTCAGCGTGGAGAGGATGCCGTTCTCCGGGGTGGTGACGGTGCCGGGCGTGTCGGTGGCGCGGCGGGTCTCACCGCCCGGGGCGGCCACGTCGATGATGGTGCCGTAGTTCGAGTAGAACGAGCGGTCGCCGGTGCGGTTGCTGGCGGCCACGTTGATCACGTTGTTGCAGCTGGCGGGCGAGAAGCCGCTGGCGTCGGCGTTGCTGTTGCCCGCCGCGACGACCACGGTGGTGCCGCGGGCCACGGCCGCGTTGATCGCGTTCTGGTAGCTGGTGCCGCAGGTGCCCGAGCCGCCGAGGCTCATGTTGATGACCTTGGCGGGGGTGGCGTTGGCCGGGACGCCGGGGACGGAGCCGCCGGAGGCCCAGGTGATGGCGTCGACGATGTCCGAGGTGGCACCGCCGCACTTGCCGAGCACGCGGACCGGCTGGATCTTGGCGTTGTACGCGATGCCGGCGACGCCCTTGGCGTTGTTGGTGGCCGCGGCGATGGTGCCCGCCACGTGGGTGCCGTGCCAGGAGGAGTCGCTGGCCTTGGAGCCGGTGCCGCACTCGCCGGCGGCGCTCCAGTCGCCCTGGTCGGCGGGGTTGCTGTCGCGGCCGTTGCCGTCGCGGGCGGCGGTGGAGCTGGTGATGAAGTCGTAGCCCGCGACCACGTTGGGGGCGACGTCCGAGTGGGCGACGTAGCCGGTGTCGATCACGGCCACGGTCACGCCGGAGCCGGTGGTCTTGTCCCAGGCGGCCGGCACGTTCATGCCCGCGGTGGGCTCGAAGAGGTCCCACTGCTTGGCGTACTCGGTGTCGTTCGGGGTGGCCATGGCGTAGGCGCGGGAGTCGGGCTCGACGTACGCCACGTCCGGGTCGGCGCGGAAGGCGCTCATGACGTCGTTCGCCTCGGCCGGGGTCAGCTTGCCGCCCAGGTCGACGAGGGCGGCACCGGTGCCCAGGCGGCGCTCGAAGGCCACCTTCTCGCCGGCCTTGGCGCCCTTGGCCTTGGCGTCGTCGGCGGCGGCCGTGTTGGAACGGGCCTCGGAGGCGCCGGACTTGTAGCCGACGATCAGGTTCTCGACGGGTGCGACCGGCAGCGGGGTCACCGCGGCGGGGGCGGCACCGGGGGCAGCGGCGGGAACGGAAAGCGCCAGGGCGCCCGTGGCGGTACCGCCGAGCAGGGTGACGGATATCGCCACCACGGATATCAGCCTACGTCGTGATGCGTGCACGTTGTTCCCTTTCGCGGCCGTTGCCGAACGGGCCCGGAGCGGCCGGTTGGTGCGGTGTGGGAGGTGTACGGCGCGCTGCGGTGCCCGGAGCAGGCTCGCTCCAGCCGGCACGGACACCGCTGCGCGCCGCGCTGCCCCGGCCGCTTCTGCGAGGCGGGGGCAACGGCAGTACCGGGATCAGCCGGTTTGGGCGGCTTCCTGCCATGTGGGGTTGGCGGGTGGGCCGTTCGGCCGGAAAAGATCGCCGGTGGGCAGACAGTAGGCAAACCCCGCATGAACCCGATACAGGGAAAACCCTTGTCCGGCCCCTGTTACGTGCCTGTTTCCCTCGGGGTCCCCGCCCGACGTGAACCTCAACTTGGCTCCTGACCTGCGCGGTTGACCGGCATCGGGGGCGCCGGGGGCCGGCCGGGGGTGCGAGGGTTTCCGGGCCGGCTTCCGAAGACGCCGGACGGCGGGGCCGCGCCGTGCGCGACCCCGCCGTCCACCCGATGTCCTGATCTGTACGGAAGTACGGTCTGCCGGGCTCAGGCTCCGGCGGCCACCTCCAGCAGCAGCCCGGCGACCCGGTCCGGACACCGCAGCATCGGCAGGTGGTCGGATCCGGGCAGGCGGACCAGCCGGCAGCCGGGGATCCGGGCGGCCATCTCCTCGTTGCCGCGCACCACCTCGGGCTGGTCCTGCTCGCCGAGGACCAGCAGGGCAGGTACGGCGAGCTCCCCCAGGCGGTCGAAGGCGGGCGGGTCCGGGACCTGGTGGAACCGGTTGGAGAACCAGGCCGGGACCGATCCGCGGATGGCCGCCGCGGCCTCCTCGTCCGTGCCGCTGCCCGCGGCGCCCCACGTCCGCAGCCCGAGGCCCACGATCCCCTCGGTGTCCCCCGCCTTGGCCAGGGTCTCCAGCTCGGCGAGGAAGGCGGGCGAGGTGAATCCGTCGTACCCGGTGACCCCGGGGGCCAGCAGGGCCAGGGCCGCGACCCGGGAGGGGGCTTCGAGCGCGAAGCTGATCGAGGTGGCCCCGCCCATGCTGCCGCCCGCCAGGACGGCCCGCGCCACCCCGAAGTGGTCGAGGACCGCGGTCAGGTCGGCGGCGAGGGAGTAGGGCCCGGCCGGTGCGGGGGACCTGCCGTAGCCGCGGACGTCGTAGCGGATCACCCGGTGGCGGGCGGCGAGCGCCGGGAGGATCCGGTCCCAGACCCGGGAATCCGCGATGCCGGGGTGGAGGAGGACGACCGGCGGCCGCCCGTCCTCCTCCGCACCGACGGACTCCGCCCACAACTCACCGTTTTCCACTGGCACCATGAGTTCCATGGCGCCAGTCTGGTGCGGGCGCGGGAGTGATCACCAGGGCGGCGCGGGCGTGGCCGACCGGTCGGCCGAAACCCGCCGCCCGGGCGGGCGCGCGGGGCCACGGACGGGCCCGTGCCGGGCCCGTGCCGGATCCGGGGCCGGTCAGGCGCCCGGTCAGGCGCCCGGGCGGGCGGCTCCCTGGATGTGGAAGTTGAAGTCCGCGTGCCCCAGGGCGCCCATCAGGCGCAGCCAGACGGGGAGCATCATCTCGGTGCCCCGGGCGGTCTCGATCCCGCCCAGGTCGAGCACCGCGGACTCCGGCCAGCCGAAGGAGTGCAGCAGCTCCCGCGCGGTCTTCTTGGCGTCCGCGTCCTCACCGGACAGGAACACGTGGTGCTCTCCCGGCACCCGGGCCGGATCCACCATGACCAGGCAGTTCATGGTGTTGAGGGTCTTGACCACGCGCAGCTGCGGGAACGCCCGCTGGATCTGCTCGGCCAGGCTGTCGGAGTTGACCGGGTCCAGGACCGGCGGGAAGCCGTGGGAGAAGTCCAGCGGGTTCGCCACGTCCAGGAGCACCTTGTCGCCGAGGCCCGCCCCGCCCGCCGCCTCCAGCGCGGAGATGCTGACCCCGCCGCCGGTGGCGTTGACCAGCACCTCGCCCAGGTCGCCGGCCTCGGCGAAGGGGACCAGCCGGACGCCGGGGTGGCCGGCCAGCCAGGCGGCGAAGGACTCGCCGTCCTCCGGACCGGTGCGGGCGAGGGTGGCCTCGGGGTCCCGGGTGCCGATGACCACCTCGTGGCCGAGGCCGGCGAGGCGTGCGGCGAGGGTGCGGCCGACCGTTCCGGTACCGAGTACTGCGTAGCGCATGGGGTGCCTTTCGGGGAGCTGGCGGGATTCCGTGCGTCGATCGTCTGGGCACAACTCCCCTGTGGGCACGGGTGTTCCCGGCTCCGGCAGCGGAACCGTACGGTCGGACGCGAACGGCCGTACGAGCCGTACGCCGTCACCCCTGCGGGCCTGCGAGCCGTTCGCTCAGCCAGGGGAAGACCGCGGGGTACATGCGCTGCCAGGTGTCGAAGTTGTGTCCGCCGGTCGGCAGCACCAGCGTCCTGACCTGCACCCGGGTGCCGGCCGCGGCCCGCGCGAATTCCTCCAGGTAGCGGGGCGGGCTGAGCCGGTCCTGCCGGGAGGTGGCGAGGAACAGGGCCGCGTCGGGCGCCGGGCGGGCGTGCCGCACCAGCCACAGCGGGCTGTTGCGCTCCCGCAGCCGCGGGTCGGCGAGCACGTCCGGGTCCCCGTTCAGCGGGTCGGGGTCGAGGGCGACGCCCGCCCCGAAGACCTTCGGGTACTGGAGGGGCAGCTTCGCCGCGCAGAACCCGCCGGTGGAGAAGCCCATCAGCCCCCATGCCCGGGCCCCGGGCCGGGTGCGGAAGTGGTGGGCGACGAGGTCGGGCACGTCCCGGGCCAGCCAGGTGGCCACCTTGCGCTGCGGGGTGTCGCTGCAGTCGGTGTCCACACCGCCGGGGTCGATGACCGGCATGACCAGGATGAACGGATGCGACAGGCCCTGTGCCACGTACCGGGCGAAGGCCTCGGGCATGCCCCCGGCGTCGAGCCAGCCCTGCGGGGCGCCGGGCACCCCGTGGAGCAGCATCAGGACCGGGAACCGGGTCTTGGCGGCGCCGGCGGCCCGGTACTCGGGCGGTGTCCACACCAGCACCTGGCCGGCGAGCTTGGAGTGGGTGCCGCGGAAGGCGGTGGTGAGCACCCCGCCGCCGTTGTCGGCGAACTTCGCGCGGCCCACCGGCGGGCCGGTCATCGCCCCCGCCGAGCCGTCCCCCTCGGTGCCGAGGAGGTCGCTCCAGGAGGCGTAGAGCCCGTAGCTGTTGTTCATCCAGGTGGCGACGGTGGCGATGGCCGTCAGCTGGCACAGCAGGATCATCAGGAGGCGCACCGGCCAGCGGACCCAGGCCGGGCCGGGGATGCGGCCCCAGAGCACGAGGACGGCGGCCACGGCGAGCACCGTGAGGGCGATGAGCAGGGCGAAGAACGCCGTACTGGTGAGCTCCATCCCGCAGACCCCGTCCTTCTCCGCGCCCGGCCGGTGCCTCCCGGGCCGTGCCGGGCCCGGGTCCGCGCCGGCCAGGGCTCGCCCGTCGCCTGGGGGCACCCTCGCACCGGCGGGCCGCCTTGTCGCGGCGGCGCACCAGCGGCGCGCCCGGAAGGGGGCCGGTCCGGGACGCCGCGCACGCCCGGACCGGCCCCCCGGTCCTCCCGTCCCGCCTCCCGTCAGGACGTGCTCCGCGCGTACCGGTTGGCCGGGCGGGGCAGGCCGTAGTGCTCGCGCAGCGTGCGGCCGGAGTACTCGGTGCGGAACAGGCCGCGGCGCTGGAGCTCGGGCACGACCTGGTCCACGAAGTGGGTCAGCCCGGTGGGCAGGACCGGCGGCATGATGTTGAAGCCGTCGGCCGCCCCCTGGGTGAACCACTCCTGGAGCTGGTCGGCGATCTGCTCGGGGGTGCCGGCCACCACCCGGTGCCCGCGGCCGCCGCCGAGCCGTGCGATCAGCTCGCGGAGGGTGAGCCCGTCCCGGCGGGCGAGCTCCGCCACTAGGGTGAAGCGGCTCTTGTTGCCGTTGATGTCCCGCTCCTCGGGCAGGTCGGGCAGCGGGCCGTCGAGCGGCAGGCCGGTCAGGTCGGTGCCGAGCATCCCGGACAGCTGGGCCAGGCCGTACTCGGGGATCTGGAGCTCCGTCAGCTGTGCTTCCAGGGCCTTGGCTTCGGCCTCGGTGGAGCCGATGACGGGGCAGATGCCGGGCAGGATCAGCAGGTCCTCCTCGGTGCGCCCGTGGCGGGCCAGGCGGGACCTGAGGTCCTTGGCGAAGGTCTGGGCGTCGGCGAGGGTCTGCTGGGCGGTGAAGACGGCCTCGGCGTGCTTGGCTGCGAACTCCTTGCCGTCCTCGGAGGATCCGGCCTGGACGAGCAGCGGGCGGCCCTGCGGGGAGCGGGGGACGTTGAGCACGCCCTGTACGCCGAAGTGGGTGCCGCGGTGGGCGGCCGGGTGCAGCTTCGCCGGGTCGGCGTAGACGCCCCGCTCCTTGTCGAGGACGATCGCGTCGTCCTCCCAGCTGTCCCAGAGCTTGGTGGCGACGTCCAGGAACTCGTCGGCGCGCTCGTAGCGGAGGCGGTGTTCGAGGTGGTCCTCGCGGCCGAAGTTGCGGGCCTCGTCCACGGTGCCGGAGGTGACGATGTTCCAGCCGGCCCGGCCGCCGCTGAGGTGGTCGAGCGAGGCGAACTTGCGGGCCAGGTGGAAGGGTTCGTTGAAGGTGGTGGAGACGGTGGCGATCAGGCCCACGTGCTCGGTGACGGCGGCCAGGGCGGACAGCAGGGTCAGCGGTTCGAAGCCGCCGAGGGCGTTGTAGCGGGCCTGGCCCCACAGGGCGAGCCCGTCGGCGAAGAAGATCGAGTCGAGTTTGCCGCGCTCGGCGGTGCGGGCCAGCTCCTGGAAGTAGCCCAGGTCGGTGACCCGTTCGGGCCGGCTGTCCGGGTGGCGCCAGGCGGCGTCGTGGTGCCCGGCGTTCATCAGGAAGGCGTTCAGGTGGAGTTGGCGGCGCGGGCGGCCGTCGCGGGCGGCCGTCGCGTGGGCGGAGGAGGCGTACGAGGACATGGCGGGTCCTTGGAGGAGGAGAGGGGGTACGGGCTGGGGCCGCGCGGGATGCGGCGGGGCGGAGGATCCGGCCGCGGGGTGCGGCGTACGGGTCGTGGCGGGCGGGTCGTGGCGGGCGGGTCGTGGCGGGCGGTTCAGGCGGAGGGCGGTACGCGCCAGCTGCTGAGCCTGCGCTCCACGCCGACCAGGACCTGGTTGAAGGCCACTCCGATCGCGGAGATCGTGATGATGCCCGCGTACATCTGCGGGATCGCGAAGTTGAACTGCGAGGCGTTGATCAGGTAGCCCAGTCCGGCCTTGGCGCCGATCATCTCGGCGGCCACGAGCACCAGGATGGAGACCGCCCCGGCCAGCCGGATTCCGGTGAACACCGCCGGAACGGAGGCCGGGAGGATCACCTTCTGGAAGAGCCGGGGTGTGGACAGGTCCATGGACCGGGCCAGCTTCAGCAGGGTCGGGTCGGCGTTGCGCACCGCGCTGATGGTGTTGAGGAGGACCGGCCACACGCAGGCGTACACGATCAGGGAGACCTTCGAGGTCTCCCCGATGCCCAGGAGCAGGGTGAAGACGGGCAGCAGGGCGAGGGCCGCGGTGTTGCGGAACACCTCCAGCAGCGGCCCGAGCAGGTCCGCCACCGGCCGGTACCAGCCGATCAGGAGGCCGAGCGGGACCGCGACGGCCACGGCGATGCCGAAGCCCCCGAAGGAGCGGACCAGACTGGCCCGGGTGTGCTCCAGCAGGCTTCCGTCGCCCAGCAACTCCCACCAGGCCCGAGCCACTTCACTGAACGGCGGCAGGAAGGTGGCGTCGACCAGCCCGAGCCGCGGGGCGGCCTCCCAGAGCAGCAGCAGCGCGAGCACGGCGGCCGAGCGGAGCAGCCCGGTCCCGAGGGCGCGCACGAGCCGGCGCGGCCGGGCGGCGGACCGGGGGGCGGGTCGGGGGACGGGGGCGGGGGCCGGGGCGGGGGCCTCGGTGCGCACCGCTTCCGGGGCGGGGGCCGGGGTGCGCGCCGCCTCCGGGGCGGGCTCGGCCGCCGGGGGCAGGGTGGCCGCCGCCGTGGCCGGTGCCGTGGCGGGTGCCGCAGCCGGCGCCTCGGCCGGTGCGGTCTCGGTGCTGCTCATACCGTTGCCTCCTCCTTCTCCAACTGCTGGGCCCGGGCCACCTCTTCGTGCAGCAGTCCCCATATCTCGCGTCGGTGGCGGGCGAATTCGGGGCTGGAACGCAGGTCCTCGGTGTCGGCGGAGCCGCTCCGGGAACCGAAGGACACCGGGACCACCTCCTTGATCCGGCCCGGCCGCGAGGTCATCACGGCCACCCGCTGCCCCAGGTAGACGGCCTCTTCGATGCCGTGCGTGATGAACACGACGGTCTTTCCGGTCCGCTCCCAGATCCGCCGCAGTTCGTCCTGGAGTGATTCGCGGGTCTGGGCGTCGAGCGCGGCGAAGGGCTCGTCCATGAGCAGGACGTCGGGGTCGTAGGCCAGGGAGCGGGCGATGGCGACCCGCTGGCGCATCCCGCCGGACAGCTCGTGCGGATGCCGGTCCTCGAACCCGGCCAGGCCGACCAGCTCAAGGAACTCCCTTGCCCGGGCGGCGCGTTGGCGGCGAGGTACGCCCGTGGCCTCCAGCCCGAACGCCACGTTGCCGAGGGCGGTCCGCCAGGGCAGGAGCGCGTACTGCTGGAAGACGATGCCCCGGTCCAGGCCCGGGCCGGTGACGGGCCGGCCGTCCAGCAGGATCCGCCCGGAGGTGGCCGGGGTGAGGCCGCCCAGGAGGTCCAGCAGGGTGGACTTGCCGCAGCCGCTGGGGCCGACGACCACCAGGAACTCCCCCGCTTCGATCTCCAGGTCGATCCCGTCCAGGGCGGTGAAGGCGGCGCCCTGCCGTCCGCCCGCACCCTTGACCGGGAAGGTCTTGCGCACCTGCTCGAACACGATCTTCGACATTCCGGTCAGCCCCCGGTCTTCTCGCCGTAGCGGTTGAACTCGTTGGTGTAGAGGTCCGAGGCCTTCACCCGGCCCGCCGGGATGTCACCGCGGCCGGCGAGCCAGTCGATCCACAGCTGGAACTCCCGGTCGCCGATCCGGCCCGCCTTCTCGGCGACCCCGTAGGAGTGCCAGTACTTCAGGACGGAGGCGTCCTCGTTCCGGCCGCGCTTGCGGATGATCTCCGTCATCCGGGCGATCACCTGCTCGCGCGGGGTGGTGCGCGACCATTCGATGGCCCTGGCCACCGCGGTGACGAAGGTCCGGGCGGTGTCCGGGTTCTGCTTCAGGAACCGGTCGGTCATCACGTACGTCCCGGCGCTGAAGGCTCCGAGCAGCTGGTAGTCGCTGAACAGCGGCCGGATCCCGCCGCCCGCCAGGGCCTTGTCGCGGAGCACCCCGCCGAGCACGCCGACCTCGATCTGCCGCTGCCGCAGGGACTGTTCGATGTTCACCGGGGGCACCACCAGCGGCTCGACCTTGTCGGCGCGGTCCGCCGGCAGGCCGGCGCGCTGGAGGTAGATGTCGAGCATGGCCTCGGAGTGGGCGCCGAGGGTGTTCATGCCGACCTTCTTGCCGACGAGGTCCCCGGCCGAGCGCACGGGGCTGTCGGCGCGCACGTAGTAGCCGCTGTACGTGTCCTTGTCGACGCCGTAGTAGCTGATGACGGCCTTGATCGGGGCCTTGCTCGCAGCGAGTTTGACCACGGCCCCGTTGAAGGCGCCGCCGAAGTCGATCTGGCCGGTGGCAGCGGACTGGATGTCCTGCGGGCCGCTGATCGTGTTGCCGACCCACTCCAGCTTCACGTCCCCCAAGTACCCGAGGTCTGCCGCGAGTTCGGGCAGGATGACCTGCCCCGCCCAGCCCTGGTAGCGGAGCTTCTTCGTCTGCTGCCCGCCGCCGGCACCGCCCGTGGCGGTGGCCCGGCCGCAGCTCACCGCGGCCGCCGCGAGGCCGGCCAGGGCGAGGAAGGCGCGCCGGGAGGCCGGCGAGGGAGCGGAAACGGTCGTGCGCATGGCGGTTCCTTGTCGGATCGGGCGGGGTGGCGCCGGTGGGAGGGCGGGGAAGGGGCCGGACGGACGGGCGGCTGTCAGCCGGAGACGATGCTCAGTGCCTGCCGGGCGGGGGTTTCTGCGGGTGCCCCCGCGTGCAGGGCGGCGGCGAACTCCGCTATCGCCTCGTCGAGTTCGCGGTCGGCGGCGGGTTCGAGGACCGCCCCGGCCGGGCCCCGGGCGATCGCCGAGTCGAGGACGAAGCGGCCTGCGACCACGTGGCGGGCCCCGAGGGCGGAGAGCACGGGCCGGAGGGCGTAGTCGATGGACAGCACGTGCGCGAGGCTGCCGCCGGTGACCAGCGGGAGCACGGTCTTGCCGGCCAGCCCGGACTGCGGGAGCAGGTCCAGGAAGGCCTTGAGCAGTCCCGTGTACGAGGCCTTGTAGACGGGGGTGGCGATCACGATCCCCTGGGCCTCGGCGACCGCCCCCAGGGCGTGGCGCAGTTCGGGCTGTCCGGTGCGGGCGGCGAGCAGGTCGGCGGCCGGGAGCTCCCGGACCGCGAGGTGACCGGTGGCGAAGCCGGCACCGGACAGCCGGTCGAGCACGTGGTCCACGAGGAGCGCGGTACGGGAGACCGCGGACGGGCTGCCGGAGACGGCGAAGAGGCGGGACATCGGACTCCTTGGGCGGTGGCGCTCTGCGCGGACGGCACGGAGGGCGGGGACGGTGGCGGTCACGCGGACGGGAAGGGAGGGGGAGGAAGAGGGAGGCCGGGGCCGGTTCCCGGCCGGGCCGGGCTAGGCGGTCTCGGCGGGCCCGTCGGCCGGCGCGGAGGGGCCGGCGGGGACGCGGTCGGCAGCGGGGTCGGCGGCGGTCGAGGCCCCCGACGGGATGCCGAACGCGGGCGCCGGGACGGTCTCGGGCTTCAGGAGGACGGAGGTCCGGCCGTCCGGGCCGACCGGCACGTCCCCGTCGACCGTGACCCGGCGCAGGGTGCGCTCGTGGTCGTCGGAGTCGTCCACGCCGTAGTGCTGGGTGGCCCGGTTGTCCCAGATGGCCACGTCACCGGTCTGCCACTGCCAGCGCACGGTGTTCTCGGGCCGCTCGATGTGGGACTGGAACAGCTCCAGGAGCACCCGGGAGTCGGCTCCGGTGAGACCGGCGAGGCGCTGCACGAAGTTGCCGAGCAGCAGCGCGCGTTCCCCGGTCTCGGGGTGTACGCGGACCACGGGGTGCTCGGTTTCGAAGGCGGTGGCGGCGAACACCTCGCGGAACTGGGCCAGCGCCTCGGGGAGCGCGTCGGGCCGCAGGGCCGCGTAGTCGTACGCGTTGGAGTGCACGGCCCGCAGGCTGACGGCCAGGGCCTGCAGGGGCTCGGGGAGGTGCCGGTAGGCGGTGGCGGTGTTGGCCCACAGGGTGTCCCCGCCGTAGGGCGGGACGGTCACGGCGCGCAGGATGGAGAAGGCCGGGTAGGCGGGGACGAAGGTGACGTCGGTGTGCCACTGGTTGGCCCGGCCGCCGTGCGCGGAGTCGATCCCCAGTGCGTAGCGCCCGTCCACGGAGGGCACGGTCGGGTGGGCCACGGGCTCGCCCAGGAGCCGGGCGAAGCCCTCGTGCGCGGCCTCGTCCAGGTGGTGCTGGCCGCGGAAGAAGACCACCTTGTGGCGCAGCAGGGCGGCGCGGATCGCGGCGACGGTCTCGGGGGCCAGGTCGGGGCCGAGTTCGACGCCTTCGATCAGCGCGCCGATCCGGCCGCCGATCTGCGTGACGGTGAGGGTCGTGGACTGGGTGAACGTGGTCATGGCGAAGCGAAGCCCTTCGGTGGGATGACGTGGGATGAGGTGAGATGAGGTGGGAGGGCGCGGGGTGGATGCGGTGCGCCGAGGTGGGCGGGGTGAGGTCCGCCGCGTCGGGTGCGGCGGCGTGCATGGCGTAGGGCGCGGGGGCGAGGGGCGCAGATGCACCCGACGAGGTACCGCCCGGGGTGCGGCGGGGCGCGCAGAGGACGGGGAAGAGGTGGCAGGCGGGCCGCCCCGGGCGGGGGGCGGCAGCTGCCGCGCTCGCCGTCCCGCCGGATCTCACGCACCGCCGCGTTCGCGTATCGAACGGGGCAAACCGGTACGGGGCCCTGCGGGCCGGTACGGCGAGTCCCACCGGGCCGGTCAGCGCGGCGGGAGGTGCCGGCCGGTGCGGTACGGGCGGGAAGGAGGGCGGGGGCGGAGGGCTCGGGAGCCGGCGGCCCGGGCGCTCAGGTACAGAGCAGGGCCGGACAGCGGCCCGGACACGCGGCCGGCGGGCGGAGCCGGCCGGGGGTGCGGAGCCGCGGGACGGGGAACTTCGTCGCGGACATGGCTCGGAGCGTGTCAGCGGGACGGTTTCCGGTCAACAGCGGAGCCGGCCGCGCCCGGCCGCCGGAACCGCTCCGGCGGCTCCGCCCGCGGGGTCTGCGCCGCCCGGCTCCGCCCTGCGTCCTCCGCTCTGACCTGCGCTTTGCAGCGCGGCGGGTCGCCTGGGCGGCCGGCCGCGCCCGGCCGCCGGGCCGCCCTGCACCCCGGGGCGAATTCACGGCCCCGCAATGCGGCGGCCATGCCGGAGTCGAAATCCGGCACACGGGAGGAAAGGAGCGGGGCCGCTCACGGGCGCTGCGCGGGAGGGCCCGCGCGGGTCCCGGCTTCCGGGTGACATCGCCCACGTTGCCGCCCCGCGCCGTGCCCGCCGGACGCGCCTCGGCTGTCCGACTCGCCCCGTTGTTACCGGCGAGTCACGTGGTGGGCGGCGGCCCTCGGCACCTCCCGCCGGGCCGGATGCGCAGCGGGTTCCCCCGCTTACGGACAGAGAGGTCAAGGTCACACCGGCCGGATCTGCTGAGGCTCGAGGACGCTGCCCTACAGTCTGAGCCATGACGGTCCTGCCTGACGACGGGCTTTCGCTGGCCGCCGAGTTCCCTGATGCGACGCATGAGCAGTGGCAACGCCTGGTTGAAGGCGTCCTGCGAAAGTCGGGTAAGGAAGCTTCCGGCGAGGCCGCCGAGGAGGCTTTGTCCACATCGCTCGAGGACGGGCTCAGCACCCGCCCCCTGTACACCGCGCGCAACTCTGCGCCCGATGCCGGATATCCCGGTTTCGCCCCGTTCGTTCGGGGTGGCCGCGCGGAGGGAGGTGCCGCCGCCGGCTGGGACGTGCGCCAGCGGCTCACGGGCACCGACCCCGCCCGGCTCAACGAAGCCGCGCTGGCCGACCTGGAGAACGGGGTCACCTCGCTGTGGCTGACCGCGGGTCCGGGCGGCATCCCGGTCGAGGGCCTCGAACGGGCCCTGGACGGGGTCTACCTCGACCTCGCCCCGGTCGTCCTCGACGCCGGCTCCGACACCCCGGCCGCGGCGCGGGAGCTGCTGCGGCTCTACGGCGCGCGCGGCGTGGCTCCCGCGGCGGCACGCGCCGTCCTCGGCGCCGACCCGCTGGGCCACCAGGCCCGTACGGGTGAGACCGCGGACCTCGCGGACGCGGTGGAACTGGCGCGGGAGTGCGCCGGTGACTGGCCGGGCATCCGGGCCCTGGCGGTCGACGCGCTCCCGTACCACGAGGCGGGCGGCAGCGCCGCGCAGGAGCTCGGCCTGTCCCTGGCCACCGGAGTGGCGTACCTGCGTGCGCTCACCGGGGCCGGACTGGGCCTGGAAGAGGCCTGCGGGCAGCTGGAGTTCCGGTACGCGGCCACCGCGGACCAGTTCCTCACGATCGCCAAGCTGCGCGCGGCCCGCCGGCTGTGGTCGCGCGTGGCAGAGGCCTGCGGGGCACCGGAGGCCGGCGCGCAGCGCCAGCACGCCGTGACCTCGCCGGTGATGATGACCCGGCGCGACCCGTGGGTGAACATGCTGCGGACCACCGTGGCCACCCTGGCGGCCGGGGTCGGCGGCGCCGACTCGGTCACCGTGCTCCCCTTCGACCACGAGATCGGGCTGTCCGACCCGTTCTCCCGCCGGATCGCCCGCAACACGTCCACCATCCTGCTGGAGGAATCGCACCTGGGCCGGGTCATCGACCCGGCGGGCGGCTCCTGGTACGTGGAGCGGCTGACCGACGAACTGGCGCACGCCGCCTGGGCCTTCTTCCAGAGCATCGAGCAGGCCGGCGGCATCGCCGCCGCCCTGGACACCGGCCTGGTGCGCGAGCGGCTGGCCGAGACCTGGGCGGAGCGCTCGAAGAAGCTCGCCAAGCGGCGCGAACCCATCACGGGCGTCAGCGAGTTCCCGAACCTCGCGGAGAAGCCGGTGGAGCGCGAGCCCGCGCCCGCCGCTCCCGCCGGCGGACTGCCGCGGGTGCGGCGCGACGAGGCGTTCGAGGCGCTGCGCGCCCGCTCCGACGCCCACCTGGCCGCGACCGGCGCCCGGCCGCGGATCTTCCTGGCGGCCCTCGGGTCCCCGGCCGCGCACACCGCGCGGGCCACGTTCGCCTCGAACCTCTTCCAGGCCGGAGGCATCGAGCCCGTGCACGAGCCGGTGTCGGTGGACGCCGGTTCCGCGGCGGAGGCCTTCGCCGCCAGCGGTGCGGCCCTGGCCTGCCTGGTCTCCAGTGACGCGCTGTACGAGGAGCAGGCCGAGGGGGTCGCGGCCGCGCTGCGCGCGGCGGGCGCCTCGACGGTCTTCCTCGCCGGGAAGCCGGGCACGGCCGCCGACGCGGTCGACGCCTACGTCTTCGCCGGCTGTGACGCCGTGGCCGTGCTGACCTCCGTACTCGACAGCATGGGAGTGGCGTGATGCGGATCCCCGACTTCTCCGGTATCGACCTGGGCTCCCCGGCCGCCGCGGGCTCCGAGGAGCTGTGGCGCGCCGCGGTGAAGGAGTCCACCGGGACGGCCGCCGAGGACCTGCTGTGGGAGACCCCCGAGGGCATCGGCGTGAAGCCGCTGTACACCGGGCGGGACCTCGAAGGCCTCGACTTCCTGGCGACGTACCCGGGTGCGGCCCCGTACCTGCGCGGCCCGTACCCGACCATGTACGTCAACCAGCCCTGGACCATCCGCCAGTACGCGGGCTTCTCCACGGCCGAGGAGTCCAACGCCTTCTACCGCCGCAACCTCGCGGCGGGCCAGAAGGGCCTGTCGGTCGCCTTCGACCTGCCCACGCACCGCGGCTACGACAGCGACCACCCGCGGGTGACCGGTGACGTCGGCATGGCGGGCGTGGCCATCGACTCGATCTACGACATGCGTCAGCTGTTCGACGGCATCCCGCTGGACAAGATGACGGTGTCGATGACGATGAACGGCGCGGTGCTCCCCGTGCTGGCGCTGTACATCGTGGCGGCCGAGGAACAGGGTGTCGCTCCCGAGCAGTTGGCGGGGACCATCCAGAACGACATCCTCAAGGAGTTCATGGTCCGCAACACCTACATCTATCCGCCGAAGCCCTCGATGCGGATCATCTCCGACATCTTCGCGTACACCTCGCAGAAGATGCCGCGCTACAACTCCATCTCCATCTCCGGGTACCACATCCAGGAGGCGGGGGCCACGGCCGACCTGGAGCTCGCGTACACCCTCGCGGACGGTGTGGAGTACCTCCGGGCGGGCCGTGGAGCGGGCCTGGACGTGGACGCGTTCGCGCCGCGGCTGTCGTTCTTCTGGGCCATCGGCATGAACTTCTTCATGGAGGTCGCCAAGCTCCGCGCGGCGCGCCTGCTGTGGGCGAAGCTGGTCAAGCAGTTCGACCCGAAGAACGCCAAGTCCCTTTCGCTGCGCACCCATTCGCAGACCTCGGGCTGGTCGCTCACCGCGCAGGACGTGTTCAACAACGTGACGCGCACCTGTGTCGAGGCGATGGCCGCCACCCAGGGCCACACCCAGTCGCTGCACACCAACGCCCTCGACGAGGCGCTGGCCCTGCCGACGGACTTCTCGGCGCGCATCGCCCGCAACACCCAGCTGCTGATCCAGCAGGAGTCGGGCACCTGCCGGGTCATCGACCCGTGGGGCGGCAGCGCGTACGTCGAGAAGCTGACGTACGACCTGGCGCGCAAGGCCTGGCAGCACATCGAGGAGGTCGAGGCGGCCGGCGGCATGGCGCAGGCCATCGACGCGGGCATCCCGAAGCTGCGCGTGGAGGAGGCCGCGGCCCGTACCCAGGCGCGGATCGACTCCGGCCGTCAGCCGGTGATCGGTGTCAACAAGTACCGGGTGGACAGCGACGAGCAGATCGAGGTCCTGAAGGTCGACAACTCCTCGGTGCGCGCCCAGCAGATCGCGAAGCTGAAGCGGCTGCGCGAGGAGCGCGACGAGGCACGCTGCCAGGACGCGCTGCGGAAGCTGACGCACGCCGCCGAGCAGGGCCCGGGTCCGGGCCTGGAGGGCAACCTGCTGGCGCTCGCGGTGGACGCGGCCCGTGCGATGGCGACCGTGGGCGAGATCTCGGACGCCCTGGAGAAGGTGTACGGCCGGCACGCGAGCCAGATCCGTACGATCTCCGGTGTGTACCGCAACGAGGCAGGAGAGTCCCCGTCCGTGGAGCGCACCCGCGCGCTGGTCGACCGGTTCGAGGAGGCGGAGGGCCGGCGGCCGCGCATCCTGGTGGCGAAGATGGGCCAGGACGGCCACGACCGCGGCCAGAAGGTGATCTCGACGGCCTTCGCCGACCTGGGCTTCGACGTGGACGTCGGCCCGCTGTTCCAGACCCCGGCGGAGGTGGCCCGCCAGGCCGTCGAGGCGGACGTCCACGTGGTGGGCGTGTCGTCGCTGGCGGCCGGCCACCTGACCCTCGTCCCGGCGCTGCGCGAGCAGCTGGCGGAGGAGGGCCGCGAGGACATCATGATCGTCGTGGGCGGGGTGATCCCGCCGCAGGACGTGCCGACGCTGCTGGAGATGGGCGCGACGGCGGTGTTCCCGCCCGGCACGGTGATCCCGGACGCGGCCTACGACCTGGTGACGCGGCTGTCCGCGGAACTGGGCCACGAGCTGTAGGCGGGGCGGGGCGCCGATGCCACCGAGGTTCGATCTCGACACCTATGTGAAGGGGGTGCTCGACGGGAAGCGGGCGCACATCGCGCGCGCCATCACCCTCGTCGAGTCCACCCGCCCCGATCACCGGGTGCTGGCCCAGCAGTTGCTGACGGAACTGCTGCCGCACTCGGGCAAGGCGCGCCGGATCGGCATAAGCGGGGTGCCGGGCGTGGGCAAGTCCACGTTCATCGACGCGTTCGGCACGCTGCTGACCGGGCTCGGACACCGCGTGGCGGTGCTGGCCGTGGACCCGTCGTCCACCCGTACGGGCGGCTCCATCCTGGGTGACAAGACCCGGATGGAGCGCCTGTCGGTGGACCCGGCGGCGTTCGTGCGGCCCTCGCCGTCCGCGGGCACGCTCGGCGGGGTGGCCAAGGCCACGCGCGAGTCGATGGTGGTCATGGAGGCCGCCGGGTACGACGTCGTCCTCGTCGAGACGGTCGGGGTCGGCCAGTCCGAGACCACCGTTGCGGGCATGGTCGACTCCTTCCTGCTGCTGTCGCTGGCGCGTACCGGCGACCAGCTCCAGGGCATCAAGAAGGGCGTGCTGGAGCTGGCGGACGTGCTCGCCGTGAACAAGGCGGACGGTCCGCACGAGCGGGAGGCCCGTACGGCCGCGCGGGAACTGTCGGGAGCGCTGCGGCTGATGCACCCGGCGGACTCCTCGTGGACCCCGCCGGTGCTGACGTGCAGCGCCCGCGAGTCCACCGGCCTGGACGTGGTCTGGGAGCGGCTGGAGCAGCACCGCGCGGTGCTGGACTCGACGGGGCGGCTCGCCGCCAAGCGGCGCGAGCAGCAGATCGAGTGGACCTGGTCGATGGTCCGCGAGGAGCTGCTGGAGCGGCTGCGCTCCGATCCGGCGGTGCGCGCGGTCGCGCCGGGTCTCGAACAGCAGGTCAGGGACGGGGAACTGACGGCCACTCTGGCCGCGGACCGGATCCTGGCCGCGTTCCGCGACAGCGGCTGAACGCGGCCGCGACCGAACGCGATCGTGTCCGAGCGCGATCGTGGCCGAGCGCGGCCCGGCCGAGCGCGATCGTGTCCGACGGCGGCGGGGACCAGGGCCGGGGGCGGTGGGACCGCCCCCGGCTCCGTCGTGTCCGGCCGGTCAGCAGGCCGTCGCCCACTCCTCCTCCGCGTCGCGCAGCAGGGCGATCAGGGCGGTGCGGGCGCGGGCCACGCGGGACCGGACGGTGCCGACGGGACAGCCGCTGACCTGCGCCGCCTCCGCGTACGGCAGCCCCATCACCTGCGTGAGGACGAAGGCCTCGCGGCGCTCGTCGGGGAGCTGGGCGAGGAGTTCGGCGAGGGCCACGCCGTCCTCGAACCCGGGCAGGCCGCGGGTCTGGGCCCGTTCGGCGGCCGACTGCCAGTCGTCGGTGTCCGAGAGCCGGGGCCGGGCGGCGACGTGGCGGATGCTGTCGATCACGGTGCGGCGGGCGATGGAGAGCAGCCAGGTCCGGGCGGAGGAGCGGCCCTCGAAGCGGTGCAGGCTGCCCAGGGCCCGCAGGAAGGTCTCCTGGGTGAGGTCCTCGGCGGCCTGGGGGTCCGAGCTGAGGTAGGCCACGTAGCGCCGCACGTCGCGCTGGAGGGCGCGTACGAACTCCTCCACGGCCCGGGGGTCGCCGGTGCGGGCGGCCAGGGCCCAGCGGGTGGCCTCCTCGTCGCAGCGCGTGCCGACCGCCGGGGCGAGAACTTCCGTGCGTGCGGGGGTGGTTGGGCTGCCGATGGCGGCTGCTGCCGACCGGGTCGCGCGGGCCGGGCGTACGGCGGTGGCGGCGGTGGCGGTGGCGGCAGTGGCGGTGCTGCGGTGGGTGACGGGGGCCGCCTGGGCGGCCGTGCTGCCGTGGCGGCCGGTGGTCGCGGACGGCCGGGAGGTGAGCAGGGCAGGAGTCATCGCCTGAGGTCCTTCACGGAGTTCCGGATCCGGACGGGGGCACGCCTGAGGGCGGCGCGGACGTCCGGTGAGGTCGTACGGCGGCACCGGGCGTACGCCACCGCGCCGGAGCGGGGCGGTTACGGGTGCGGCCGGTTGCCCGGCACCGCGTACGGGCACCGGGGAGCCTGCTGTCAGCCGACAGCGGGCTCCACGGGCGGACCACGGAAGGTGAGGGGGCCGGTGAGCAGGAGCCGGCGCGGCGTGCGGGCCGGGCCGGTGCGGCGGCGCCGGACCCGGGGGCGGTGCGGCCCCAGGGGTGCGGGAGCGCGCAGCGGGACCCGGAAGGGCGCCGCGAGCCGGGCGGCGAAGGCGCGCAGGATCCGGAAGGCGGCGCTTTCGCCGCAGGCCAGCCACCAGGCGCACAGCAGGGCGGCGAGCAGGTGGAGGGCCAGCATGCCGGGGCCGCCGCCGGTGAGGTGGTCCATGGCCCCGCCGTCGGCGAGCACGGTCCGGGTGGCCGGGTACGGGACGGCCGGGTGGGCGCCCGCCGCATGGTGCACGGCGAGGTGGCTCGCGGCCAGGTGGTGCACGGCCGCATGGCCCGCGGCCGCGTGGTGGACGGCCAGGTGTTCCACGGCCGCCGGGGCCATGCCCGCCGGTCCCGGACCGGACGTGCCGGGCATGCCCGCCATGCCCTGCGCGCCAACCGCCCCCAGCGGCCCGGTGCCGCCGGGCGGCCGCGGGACGAGGGAGAGGGCGGTGTGCAGGAGGGCCTGGGCGGCCAGGGCGAACCCGAGGACGTGTGAGCGGCGCCGCTCCCGGCCCGCGAGGAGCCAGGCGGGGCCGCCGAGGGCCGCGGCCGCGGCGACCGGCAGCCACCAGGGCGCGTGGAGGCCGGACATGGTCACGTGGCCGAGCGTGGTGAGCAGCACGCAGACCGCGGTGAACACCGCGGCACGTGCTGTGCGTAACTCCCACCCTGCGCTCATGGCGGCCCATCTTTGCACCCTGGTGGGCCGGTTCGGTGTACTGCGGGACAAAGCGCCGTACGACAGTACGACTTTGCCAGTTGTGATGGGGGTCACACGCCCGGGCCGGGAACCGGCTGCCCCTGCGGTACGACCTGTCTGCCCGGGCCCGCCTCCGCCGGCTCCGGAACCCGAGAGGACGTGATCCCCCTGGCTGCCCAGCCCGGCGCTCCCGCACCGCGCGCGCTGACCGCCCTGCTGACCTGTGCCATGGCCTTCTCGATGATGCAGCTGTTCCTGCTGGGCGCCCTGGGCCCCCGGCTGGTCGGCGAACTCGGCCTCTCTCCGGCGCTGCTGGGCGTGACGACCACGGTCGGGTTCGGTGCGGCCGCCGTGCTGTCCCCGGTGGGCGGCCGGGTCGTGGACCGGGTCGGGCCGCGCCGCTGCCTCATCGCACTGTTCCTGATCTCTGCGGCCGCGCTGGCCCTGATCGGGGCGGCGCCCGGACCGGGCCTGCTGCTCGCTGCGGTGGCCCTCGGCGGGCTGCCGCAGGCGCTGGCCAATCCGGCGACCAACCGGGCGGTCCTGGCCTCGGTTCCCCCCGAGCGCCGGGGGTCGGTGACCGGGCTCAAGCAGTCGGGCGTCCAGCTGGGCGCCTTCGCCGCCGGGCTGCCGCTGGCGGCCCTGGCGGGTCCGGCGGGCTGGCGGACCGCGGTCTGGGTGGCGGCGGCCGCCGCGCTGGCCTCGGCGGCCTGCGCGGCACTGGTCCTGCCGGCGGACCCGGCCCCGGGGAAAGCGGGCGGCGCGGGTGCGGTACGGCCGCAGCCCGCGATCGCCTGGCTCACCGGCTTCTCCCTGCTGCTGGGCTGCGGCATCGCCTCGGTGAACACGTACGCGGCCCTGTACGGCACCCAGCGGCTGGGGTTCGGCCCGACGGCCGCGGCGGCGCTGGTGGCCGTGCTCGGCGTGGCCGGGATCGGGGGCCGGGTGGGCTGGTCCCGGGCCGCGGGCCGCCCGGAACGGGCGGTACGGCTGCCCGCCCTGCTCGCGGCGGGTGCGGTCGGGGCCGCCCTGCTGCTCCTGGCGGCCGACCGGGTGCCCGCACTGGCCTGGGCGGGGGCCCTCGGCATGGGCGTGTTCGCGGTCGCCGGCAACGCGGTTTCCATGGTGCTGGTCCTCCAGCGGGCGGCGCCCGGCCGGGCGGGCCAGGATTCGGCCCTGGTCTCGGCGGGCTTCTTCGCGGGCTTCGCGGTGGGCCCCCCGCTGTTCGGCCTCCTGGCGGACACCGGCCGCTACGGGGCGGGCTGGCTCCTCGTGGCGGCGGAGTTCGCGGCCGCAGCGACGGTGGCGGCCCTGTGGTCGGCCCGGGAACGCCGGTCCACCACCCGCACCGGCGCCGGGGTGACCGCGTGAGCGGCCTCCGCCGGGCGCGGGACGGGCTCGATGGGGCGCCGGCATCCGCGGCCCGTGCCGCCACCCACATCACCCACCGTCGCCCGCTGATCGCGCTCCCGGCCGGGGCGGCGAACCACAGCGGAATCGAGGTGGCCGCGTGAGGGGCCGCGACTGGGCGCGGTCTGCGCTCGATGCGGTGCTGGCGCGGGTGGCCGCTACGGAGGAGCAGGTCGGGGACCGTTTTCCGTTGTTCGCGGATCCCGCGGACGGGGTGTGGAAGACGACGGCCCGCGGTTCGTGGGCGGGTGGCTGCTGGGCGGGCCTGCTGTGGCTGCGGGCCCGGCACACCGGCGCCGCAGCCGACCGGGAGGCCGCGGCTGCGGCCACTGCGCGGCTGGCCGGGTGGGTGACCGCCGACACCGCCACCCGCGGGCTGATCCTCTGGTACGGCACGGCCCTCGCGCCGGACCCGGCCGCCCGGCGACTGCGCGAGCGGGCGGCGCACGCCTGCCTGGAGGCTTTCGATCCGGGGTTGGGGCTGGTGCCGTGGGGCGGGGCCTTCGGGGGGCCCCGGCTGGTGGCCCGCGCGGACGCCGTTCCCGGGACCGTCCCGCTGCTGGCCCTGGCCGACCCCCGGGCTGCGGCCGCCCACTTGCGCACCCATATGCGGCTGTGCCGGGCCGCGGGCGCCCGGTCGTACGAGGAGGGCGGCGGCTGGACGGAACTCGCCGAGCCGGGTGCCGGGTGGACCCGCGGGCACGCCTGGCTCCGCCTCGGGGCCGCGGATGCGGCCCGCCTGCCGGGCTCCGCCGAACTCCTGTCCCTGGCAGGCGGGTTGCCGGAGCCGCCGGAGGGGGTCCCGCCGGCGGACCTCGCGCACCCGGAGGGTCCCCGGGACACCTCGGCGGCGGCCGTAACCGCCGTGGCCCTGCTGAAGTCCGGCCGCGGCGACCGGGCCGAGGCCCTTCTCGCGGAGCTGGCGGGCCGCCATCTGACCGCGGACGGTCGGCTGCTCGACGGCTGCTACGACCTGGCGGGCGGGGTGGGGGTCCGGCACGAACTGATCTGGGGCACGTTCTTCTTCGCCTTCGCCCTGGCCACCCTCACGGGCCTCACCACCCCGACCGACCTCTGACCCCGCCCCCGGGACCCTGCCTGGCAGCATCCAGCCCCGCAAACCCCCTCAAGGCGCCGACCAGACCCGGCAGTACCAGCCCCGCCGGCGATTGAGGCGCGGGTCCGGGCAGAGCCCGACGACCCGGCACAACCCAGCCCCTCCGGCGCTTGAGGAGCGGGTCCGGGCAGAGCCCGGTGCCCGGCGCCAGCCGGGGTGCCGGGGGGGGGGGGGGGGGGGGGGGAGGGGAAACCACACACAAAAAACGCGTGGGGAGCGGTAGCCAGCCCGCACA